>CAIZLW010000135.1 GCA_903933915.1 uncultured beta proteobacterium
AATCGACCCGCACCAGTTCACTGTAAATTTCTTCTTTGAAATCAAATATATAGACTTCCAGCACGGGGGCCGCGCCGCGCGCCTTCACCGTCGGTCGCACACCCAGACTGGCCACGCCCTGCAGCCTTTTGCCGTCAGCCCGGACCAGTTCCACCGCAAAAATGCCGGTCAGCGGCGGTCGATTGTGCTTCATCTGCACATTGGCCGTCGGAAAACCGAGTTCGCGTCCGAGTTGATCGCCACGCACCACACGCCCGCTGATGCTGTACGGCCGGCCGAGCAGACGACCCGCCCGTGCAACATCGCCGCTGGCCAGCGTTTCTCGCACCGCAGTACTCGATACACGGCCGCCGTCATGTTCAACAGTGGCCATACCTTCGACTGTATAACCGTGCTGCGCCGCCTGCGCGTGCAGCATCGCCAGATCACCGGCACGGCGTGCGCCGAAACGGAAATCATCACCGACCTGCAGCCAGCGCACACCGAGACCGCGCACCAGAATACGTTCGATGAAATCCTGCGCTGTCACCTGCGCCAGTGCGAAATTGAAACGCAGCACATAGGCGCGATCAACACCGTGCTGGCGCAGCATCTCGAGTTTTTCGCGCAACGTGGTCAGTCGCACGGGGGCCTGGTCCGGCGCAAAAAATTCGCGGGGATGCGGTTCGAAAGTCATCACACAGGCCGGCAGCCCGCGTGCAGACGCCGCCGCACGCAGCTTGGCGAGCATGGCCTGATGACCGAGATGGACCCCGTCGAAATTGCCGATGGTCAGCGCGACGGGGCTGGAGGCAGCGTCCGGAACGCTGCGCAGGATTTGCATGAACCCGCCTTATTCCCAGAGAAGCGCGCTAAAAGGCTGAATTTTAGCGTGTTTTCAGAGGGCGGGGCTAGGCGATACGACTCCGTGCAAGGGGTTCTGCAGCGGCTTCGCTCGACTGCACCTTGGCGTACACCTCGCCGAGCAGAATCACCGCAGGGCCAGTGATCATTTGCGCCGCGGCCGCGCCCAGATCGGCCAGGTGGACGGCGATATGGCGCTCGCCGGGCAGCGTCGCACTTTCAACGATCACCACCGGCAGCTCGGGACTGGCGCCCCGGGCCATCAGCGTATCGGCAATCTGCTCCGCTTCACCCACCCCCATATAGATGGCGCAGGTATCCGCCGCCAGTGCGCTTCGCACCCAGTCATGACCTTCTTCACCGGCACCGCGTCGCGGCGTCACAAAGGTAACGTTGCGCGAAAGCCCGCGCCGGGTCATCGATACACCCACTGCGGCACTCGCCGCCAAGGCGGCGGTGATACCGGGAACGACCTGGTAGACGATGCCGTGTTGCTCGAGTTCGTCGATTTCTTCCTGCGCACGGCCGAACAGCATCGGGTCCCCGCCCTTGAGCCGCACCACCACCGCATGCTTCTGCGCGGCATCGACCAGCCGCTTGTTGATGAAGCGTTGTGCGGTCGAATGCCGGCCGCAGCGTTTGCCGACGGCGATCTTCTCGGCCTTGTCAGCCAGCGCAATCGTCTCGGGATGCACCAGCGCGTCGTAAAACACAATATCGGCACGGCGCAGCAACTCGGCTGCACGCAGCGTCAGCAGGTCGGGCGCACCCGGCCCTGCGCCGACGAGATAAACCGTGCCGATGGCAGTCATGCGTTCAGGCTGCTTCTTTTTCGCGACGGCGGAACAGCGGTATCGGCTGATCCACCGAGGTCTGGTACGCCTCACTGAAATCGTTGAACGCCGATAGTGCGTTCTGCACGCTGCGCAGCGAGTCCCCTTGGGGGGCGTCGAGTCCGTCGTTGAGCAGGAAGGCATCAAAGCCGCAACGCGAGAGGTAATACAGCTGGTCGCGCTGGATGTCGCCGATCGCGCGCAGTTCACCCTTCCAGCCGTAACGCTCGCGCAGCAGCCGCGCCGTGGAGTAACCGCGTCCGTCAGTGAACTGCGGGAAATTGACGGCAATCACGCTGAAGGCGTCAAGGCTGTCGGCAATCAACGCCGGGTCTTCGTCGCTTTCCAGCCAGAGACCAAGGCGACCGCTGGTACGGGCAAGCAGTTCATCCGCCAGTCCCTGCCAAAGGCGCAGCGGCACCAGTACGTCGCCACTTTCAGGAACCGTCGGCAGGCTGCCGTCGGCTGTCCAGTCAAGCCGCAGCCAGCTGTCGTTTGCTATTTTCGCGTTTTTGATCAGGGTTGCCATACAGATGCTCCTTGAAAGGGGTGACGCCGATGCGTCGCACGACATCAATAAACTTTTCAGATTCGCTGTCGCGGTGTTTGAGATAGGTTTCAATCAGTTTTTCGATCACGTCCGGCACTTCATCCTGCGCGAACGACGGGCCGATGACCTTGCCCAGCGATGCAGCGTTGCCCTGCGATCCGCCGATGGATATCTGGTAGAACTCCGCACCCTGCTTATCGACGCCGAGGATGCCGATGTGGCCGACATGGTGGTGACCGCAGGAATTCATGCAGCCCGAAATGTTCAGGTCGAGTTCGCCGATGTCATGCTGGTAATCCAGATCATCGAAGCGGCGCTGGATCGCTTCCGCCACCGGAATCGATTTCGCGTTGGCCAGCGAGCAGAAATCGCCGCCCGGGCAGGCAATGATGTTGGTGATCAGGCCGATATTCGGTGTCGCCAGACCCAGCAGCTTGGCTTCCTGCCACAGCGCACGCAGATCGGACTGGCGCACATCGGACAGCACCAGATTCTGCTCATGCGACACGCGCAATTCGCCGAAGCTGTAACGGTCGGCGAGGTCGGCCACGGCGTCCATCTGGTCGGCGGTGGCATCGCCCGGCGGCACGCCGGTCTTTTTCAGTGACAGCGTGACGGCGGCGTAGCCCGGCACCTTATGCGGATGCACGTTGCGTCCGGCCCAATTGGCAAAGCCGCGTTCGCGCGCCAGCGCCTGGGTGTATTGCACCGACAGCGCATCCAGTGACTGATACTGCGGACGTGTGAAGCGCGCTTCGATGCGGCTGACTTCAGCGGCGGTCAGTTTGCCCGGACCGTCTTTCAGGTGCACCCATTCGGCATCGACCTGTTTGCGGAATTCTTCCGGCGTCAGTTCCTTGACCAGGATCTTGATGCGCGCCTTGTATTTGTTGTCGCGGCGGCCGAAGCGGTTGTAGACGCGCAGGATGGCATCCAGGTACGTCAGCAGATGCGGCCAGGGCAGGAATTCGCGGATTACCGTGCCGATGATCGGCGTGCGCCCGAGCCCGCCGCCGACCAGCACGCGGAAACCGATTTCATTGTTGGCGCCGCGCACCGCCTGCAGGCCGATGTCGTGCACCTGGATCGCCGCACGATCCTGTTCCGCGCCCGATACCGCGATCTTGAACTTGCGCGGCAGGAAGGCGAATTCCGGATGAAAGGTTGACCACTGACGGATCAGTTCGCACCACAGCAGCGGATCGACGATCTCATCCGGCGCGATGCCGGCGAAATGATCGCTGGTGGTGTTGCGGATGCAATTGCCGCTGGTCTGGATCGCGTGCATCTGCACCGACGCCAGGTGGGCGAGGATTTCGGGAACATCTTCCAGCTTGGGCCAGTTGTACTGAATGTTCTGGCGGGTGCTGAAATGACCGTAGCCACGATCCCATTTGCGCGCGATGTGAGCAAGTGCCCGCAATTGCCTGGAGGACAGCAATCCGTACGGGATCGCCACCCGCAGCATCGGCGCAAATCGTTGAATATAAAGACCATTCTGCAGGCGCAGCGGACGGAAATTGTCCTCGCTCAGTTCGCCCGCGAGGAAGCGCCGGGTCTGGCCGCGAAACTGGGCCACCCGTTCGTCCACCAAGCGCTGATCGATCTCGTCATACAGATACATGTCCGGCACCTCGGTACTTGAGGCTGCCGATACTAGGTACCCCCTTATATATCGTCCAAGAATATGTTATTAATTATTAAGCTGTTTTTGTTATATAAGATCAGTAAATTAAGGTAACCATTTGAATTTACAGCAATTACGCTATTTGCGCGAAATCGCCCGCAACGGACTGAAGGTCTCGGGAGCC
The DNA here is from genome assembly GCA_903933915.1 of uncultured beta proteobacterium. Classification (GTDB taxonomy): domain Bacteria; phylum Pseudomonadota; class Gammaproteobacteria; order Burkholderiales; family SG8-41. The sequence goes on from CAIZLW010000135.1 coordinate 4,038, forward strand.
GCGGAATCGCTGTTTACCTCGCAGCCGGGCATCAGCAAACAGATCCGCCTGCTGGAGGAAGAACTCGGCGTGACCATCCTCGTGCGCAACGGCAAACGCATCACCGCGCTGACCGAGCCGGGCAAGATCGTGCTCGACATCGCCGAACGCATCCTGCGCGACACCGACAACCTGCGCGAAGTCGGCCGCGAATTCAATTCCGGCGGCAGCGGCACGCTGGTCATCGCCACCACGCACACCCAGGCGCGTTATGCGCTGCCGCCGGTGGTGTCGCGCTTCACCCAGCGTTATCCGCAGGTGCGGCTGACCCTGCGCGAAGGCAGTCCTGTGCAGATCGCTGCGCTGCTGCGCGACGGCGTCGCCGATGTCGGCATCGCCACCGAATCGGACGAAGAGTTCGAAGAGCTGGTGACCCTGCCCTGCGCGCAATGGACGCGCAGCGTGATCACGCCGCTGCGGCACCCGCTGCTCGGCGCCGGCCCGCTGACGCTGGAAAAAATCGCGCAGTATCCGTTGATCACCTACGACTTCGCGTTCACACCCAATTCGCCGATCAAACGCGCCTTCGACTCGGCCAATATCAAACCCAATGTCGTGCTGACCGCAGTGGCCGCCGATGTGATCAAGGCCTACGTCGAACAGGGCATGGGCATCGGCATCCTCGCCAAGATGGCCTTCGACCCGGCGCGCGACCACGGTGTGCGCCTGATCAATGCCGACCACCTGTTTGAACCGAGCACGACGCGCATCGCCCTGCGGCGCAACGCCTGGCTGCGCGGTTACGTCTACGATTTCATCGAGCTGTTTGCACCCACATTGGGGCGCGCGGTGGTCAATGCAGCACTGAGCGGGAGCACTGCCACAGTCGCCACGCCCTGAATACCGCCTCAGGCATCTTTCCTGCTTGAGATAGATGAATCGCGGGAGTAGATTGACCGCATAACCCTCAGGAGCCCTTGCCATGACCCGATCCCTTACCGCCGCATTTTTCTCCGCGGCGTTGTCCGCCTGCGCATTTCAGTCGGCGCAGGCCGCCGATACTTTCCCTAATCGCGCGGTGCGCATGATCATCCCCTTCCCGGTCGGCGGCGCCACGGACATCCTCGCCCGCGTCGTCGCGCAGAAAAGTGCCGAGCTGTTCGGCCAGCAGGTTGTCGTAGACAACCGTCCGGGCGCCGGCGGCACACTGGGTTCGCGCATTGCCGTCACCGCAACCGCCGACGGCTACACGCTACTGATGGGCACCACCAGCACCCATGCCATCGGCCCGCATCTTTATGCCAAACCGCCTTACGACTCGCTGACAGACTTTTCACCCATTACGCAGATCGCCACCTCACCGAATGTGCTGATGGTGGCCTCACAACTGCAGGCCCAATCGATCAAGGATCTGGTCGCACTGGCCAAAGCGCAGCCGGGCAAGCTGAACTTCGGCTCCTCCGGCACCGGCACGCAGTTCCACCTGTCCGGTGAACTGCTCAAACTGTTGGCGGGCATCAATATCGTGCATGTGCCCTACAAAGGCACGGCGCTGGTCTATCCGGAAATGTTCAGCGGTTCGATCCAGATCCTGTTCGACGTACCGGTGGTGGCACTGCCGTTCATCAAACAGGGGCGGGTGCGCGCACTGGGCGTATCAGGCAAAAAACGCATCAATGTGCTGCCCGATGTGCCGACCATCGTTGAAGCCGGCATTCCCGGTTACGACGCCGATCTGTGGTTCGGATTGTTTGCACCGAACAAGGTGCCGGCGGAACGCCTGACGCGCGTACACGCTGAAGTGCTCAAGGCACTCTCATCGAACGAAGTGCGCGAGCGTTTCGCCGCACTCGGTGCCGACGGTGTCGGCACGACACCCGCTGCCTTCACTGCATTCCTGAAAGCCGAAAACGAAAAATGGGCCAAGGTCGTCAAGGCTTCCGGCGCCAAGATTGACTAGCGGCCTGTCGTCACAAAACTCCGACAGCCCAGCAGGATGATGACCGTTGCATGACGGCCATAATCAATAACCGCGCCGCTTTGCAATTGCAGCGCAGCTGCGGTAATTTGTGACGCTGCATCTGCGGCTCCGGCCGGGATGCAGCATAAACAACCCTTCCAAGGTATCAATCATGATTGATCTGAGCCCGTCCCGCACACGCCGCGTCGTGATCGGATATGCCGCCCAGCTCCACGCCAGTCAGGCCGGCACCGCAAAATCCCAACCCCATTGCCACCCGCTGAAAGGATAAAAACCATGAACCGCACTTCCAATCAATCGCACCCCGGTATCGCAACGCTGTTACGCAACCTTGTTACCGCCGCCGGATTTGCAATACTCGCCTCAGCGCCGGCACTCGCGCAGCAAACGCTTAAAGTCACCACAATCCCCGAAGAAGCCGCGACCGAGCAGATCCGCAAATTCGGTCCGCTGACCCGCTACCTCGAGCGCACCGTTGGCGTGAAGGTGGAGTTCACCCCCGTCAATGACTATCCCGCTGCAGTAGAAGCGCTGGTCAACAAGCAGGTTGACCTGGTCTGGTTCGGCGGCTTTACCCATGTACAGGCCCAACTGCGATCCGGCGGCAAGATTGTGCCGATTGCGCAGCGCGAGGAAGACACCCAGTTCCGCTCCGTATTCATCACCCAGACCGATTCCGGCATCAAGACACTCGCCGACCTCAAGGGCAAGCAGGTGAGTTTCGGCTCGCAGTCGAGCACCTCGGGCCACCTGATGCCGCGCAGCTTCCTGCTGCAGGCCAATATCGATCCGGACAAGGATTTCAAGCGTGTCGCCTACTCGGGCGCGCACGACGCCACCATTGCTTCTGTCGTTGGCGGCCGCGTCGATGCGGCAGCACTCGACATTACGGTATGGCGCAAGTTTGTCGAAGAGAAAAAAGTCGATACGACAAAAGTAAACGTGTTCTTCACCACGCCGCCGTATTTCAACTACAACTGGTCGGTGCATGCGGATATGCCTGCCGCCCTGCGTGAACGCATCACCAAGGCGCTGCTCGATCTGTCGATGGCAACGCCCGAGGGCAAGGAAATCCTGACCCTGAACCGCGCAACCAAATACATTGCGACCAAGCCAGAGAATTACAAGGATCTCGAGAGCGCGGGCCGCAGCGCGGGTCTGATCAAGTAATCCATGCGTATTGCCATTGAAGGGCTTGCGGCGCGCCATCCGGCCGCCGCAAGCGGCAGCCTGCCGGCACTCAAGCCGCTGACGCTCGCCGTCGCGCCCGGCGAACAATTAGCCATCATCGGCCCTTCCGGAGCCGGCAAGACCACATTGCTGCACGCACTGGCGTGCGCGTTGAAGCCCACAGCCGGCCACCTTCAACTCGACGGCGTCGACCCGTGGAAACTGCCGGTGTCGCAATTGCAGAAACTTCGCGGTAAATTATTTCTGGGGCCGCAGGCGCCGCCGCTGCCACCGCGGCAACGCGTCATCACTGCGGTGCTGGCCGGCCGGTTGCCGCAGCAATCGCTGCTTGCGAGCCTGCGATCGCTGTTCTATCCGACGCACATTCCTGAAGCACAGGCCGCGCTGGAAAAATTCGACCTCGCCGGCAAACTGTGGGATCGCGTCGACCGACTCTCGGGGGGTGAACGCCAGCGTGTCGGCCTGGCGCGCGCCCTGGTTTCCAGCGCTTCGCTCTGGCTCGTCGACGAACCGCTGTCTTCGCTGGATCCGTCGCGGGCGGCACAAGCCATCGATACGCTGACCGAGGCGGCGCGCGAGCATGGCGCGACGCTGATCACCACACTGCATCAGGTCGATGTTGCGAAACGCTTTCAGCGGGTCATCGGCTTGCGTGACGGCGCACTGCAGTTCGATCTGCCGGCAGCGGAAGTCACGCATGAACGTTTGGCAGCGCTATACGCCCAGCACGAAGATGAGCTGCTCGGCGCACCGGCGACAGGCGAAGAACAAGCGGCAGAAAATCCGCATTCAGCCCCGTTGTATTGCCGCTAGCCGCGCCACGTCCTTGAGCCATCCAGCCTCCGCCACCATCGTGTCACCGCAGCTGCGCGATCCTGCATGGATCACGCGCGTGTTCTGGCTGCTTGCCGCCGCCGTGCTGCTCGCCCCGGCGCTGGTCATTACCGAATTCAAACCATGGACACTGTTCGAGCCTGCAACCCTCAAATCCACGAAACGCTTCATCGGCGATTTTTTTCCGCCAAAAATAGAAGCTGAATTCCTGCTGATGGTCATGCGCGAGGCCTGGCGTACCGTCGCCATCGCCACGGCCGGCATGGTGCTGGCCTTGATCATTGCAATCCCGCTGACTTTCATTTCCACCAGTGCAATCTCGATCTCGGCGTTGTCGGGACGCATGCACGCATTGCCCTTTGTCCTGCGCCAGGCCATCCGCTGGCTGCTGATCCTGCTGCGCAGCGTGCCGGAACTGGTGTGGGCGCTGGTGTTTGTACGCGTGGTCGGCCTGGGCCCGACAGCGGGCGTGCTCGCCATCGCACTGACTTATGGCGGCATGCTCGGAAAGGTTTATGGCGAAATCCTCGAAAGCGACGAAACACACGCCACTCATACGCTGCTGCGCAATGGCGCAGGTCGCATGCAGGCTTTTTTCTACGGCCTGTTGCCGCAAAGCGCACCGGAACTGACCAGCTACACGGTTTATCGCTGGGAATGTGCCATCCGCTCCTCGGCGGTACTCGGGTTTGTCGGCGCCGGCGGCCTGGGGCAGCAGATGGACACCTCGATGAAAATGTTCCAGGGCGCGGAAGTCGCGACCATGCTCATTGTATTCATGCTGCTGGTGGCGCTCGCCGACCAGGCCAGCGCGTGGTTGAGAAAGATGCTGGCATGAACCACCTGACGAGGAGCCCCGCGCCAGCGCAGATCGGCAGCAAGGCGAATGCCGGTGGCAGCCGACAGCGCAGCGGGAACCATTCAAGCGACGGAATGGAGACCCCGGCATGAACAGCCTTTCGCCAAAGACCGCCCCGGATTCGGCAAACCAGACCTACCGCCTGCCGCCGAAACTTTTTGATGCGCGCTGCGCCGCCTGCTGGTTCATGCTCGGATTGGCCGCACTGACCATCGCAAGCTTCTGGTCACTGGATCTGCAATGGGCGAAATTCCTGTCCGTCGATGCGCTGCGCAAAATGGGCCGATTCATCGCCGAACTGCTGACGCCTTCAACAGATCCGGCCTTTCTGCTGAAGCTGGCGGGCGCCAGCCTCGAAACCATCGCGATGTCGGCACTGGGCACACTGCTCGCCGCGGTCGCGGGTCTCGCGCTCGCGCTTCCGGCAAGCCGGTCCCATCCCGGCGATCCCGCTTACTGGCGCGCCCCCACGAGACTGCTGCTCAACGGATTGCGCGCCATTCCCGAACTGGTGTGGGCGGCGCTGCTGATCATTTCGGCAGGATTGGGGCCGTTCGCCGGCACACTGGCGCTGGCATTGCACACCTCGGGCGTGCTGGGCCGGCTGTTCGCGGAAGCCATCGAAAACGCGCCGCAGGGCCCAGCCTTCGCGCTGCGCGTGCGCGGCGTGCCGCCCACCCGGGTTTTCGTCTACGCCACCCTCGTACAGGTGCTGCCGCAACTGATGTCGTACACGCTGTATCGCTGGGAAAACAACATTCGGGCGGCAGCGGTGCTCGGCGTGGTTGGCGGCGGCGGACTCGGACAGATGCTGGCCTTCCATATGGGACTTTTCCACATGAACGAAACCAGTGCGATCCTCATCGCCATGATCCTGCTGGTGGCGCTGGTGGATCTGCTGTCCTATGTTTCGCGCCGCATCATGCAGCGCTGATGCGACAGCTTTTTATTCGCTGCCGCGACGATTGAAGTCGCGCAGCCGGAAACCGGTCAGCCATAAGGTGCCGAAGTAGGCCGTCATACCAGCAACTACCAGCAGCGCCAGCCGTGCAACACGCTCCAGCGCACCGGCAGACAGCCAGCTTTCGACGTTGCCGCAGAGCACCCACAACACCGCCCCCATCACGTACACCGCCAGCGCCAGCTTGAGCACAAACCCGCCCCATCCCGGCTGCGGTTGGTAAATCGCATGCCGACGCAGGCCGCGCAACAGCAGGTAGGCATTGAGGCAGGCGCCGATGCTGATCGACAGCGCCAGTCCGGCATGGCGCAACTCCCAGACCAGCACGAGATTCAGCAACTGCGTCACCACCAGCGAAATCACCGCGATTTTCACCGGCGTGCGGATGTCCTGCCGCGCATAGAATCCGGGCGCCAGCACCTTCACCGCGATCAACCCGACCAAGCCGACGGAATAGGCGATCACCGCATCGCGGGTGTTGATGACATCAATCTCGGTGAACGCACCATAGTGAAACAGCGTGGTCACCAGCGGTACCGCGAGCAGCGCCAGTGCGGCTGCGGCCGGGACGGCAAGCAGCAACGTCAACCGCAACCCCCAGTCGAGCAACGCCGAATATGCCTGTGTCGTGCGTTCGGCGTGGCTGCGCGCAAGGCTGGGCAGCAACACTGTGCCCAGCGCAACGCCGAGCAGTCCGGCAGGAAACTCCATCAGCCGGTCGGCGAAATAAAGCCAGGTCACGCTGCCGGAAATCAGGAACGATGCAAAAACATTGTTGATCAACAGGCTGATCTGCCCCACCGACACCCCGAACAGCGCGGGTCCCATCTGCCGCAGCACGCGGCGCACTCCCTCGTCACGCAGGCTCAGTCGCGGTCGCGGCAACATGCCGATGCGCGCCAGAAACGGCAGCTGGAAGGCGATCTGCAGCACGCCACCGACAAAAACCGCCCAGGCCAAAGCCATGACCGGCGGATCAAACCACGGCGCTGCCAGCAATGCGAAGCCGATGAACGACAGATTCAGCAGCACCGGGGTAAATGCCGGTACCGCAAAACGGCTCCAGGTATTGAGGATGCCGCCGGCCAGCGCGGTCAATGCGATGAACACGATATACGGGAAGGTGATGCGCAGCAGATCGACCGTCAGTGCAAATTTTTCCGGATTGGCGGTAAAACCCGGGGCACTGATCGCGATGATCAGCGGCGCGCCCAACACACCTGCCGCAGTGACCAGCAACAACGCGATGCCGAGTACACCCGACACATGTTCGATCAGCATCCGCGTAGCGGCTGCGCCGCGCTGGTTCTTGTATTCGGCGAGTATGGGCACAAAGGCCTGCGAGAACGCGCCTTCGGCAAAAAGCCGGCGCAGCAGGTTGGGAATCTTGAACGCGACAAAGAAAGCGTCGGTGGCCAGGCCCGCCCCGAAAATCCGTGCAATCATCGCATCGCGCACAAAACCGAGCACGCGGGATACCAGCGTCATACTGCTGACAGTAGCTAAGCTATTGAGTAAATTCATGTTTCCTGGAAACGGGCAGTCAGGGGGCGGTTACGACGTACCTTGCGGAGAAGGCTGATTTTCTTTATGATTACGCCCTTTTTCCGAACGAAATCCGGAGTTTACATGGCCAATATCGCTTCAGCCAAAAAAGCAGCACGCCAAGCCGTCAAGCGTCGCGCCCACAATGGCGCCCAACGCTCTGAACTGCGTACTGCAATCAAGGACGTACGCAAGGCAATCGCCGTTGGCGACAAGGCAGCTGCCAAAGTCGTTTTTCAGCAATCGGTCAGCAAGATCGACTCGATCGCCGACAAAAGAATCATGCACAAAAACACGGCTTCCCGTTACAAGAGCCGTCTGTCCGCCGCAGTAAAGGCAATGGCGTAATCATCGTCTGTTTCGGGCCTGCCGACTGAAGGCGGGCCGATGGTGGCGGGGCCGCACGGCCTAATTTTCCGGATGGAGCTTTGCATCGTCCTCCGCCACCCCGGCAGCAGTCGCCTGATCTTCCGGACGCCTGGCCTTGCGGCCCGGCCTCATTTTCAGCTGGTTGTCGCGGGCAAACTGCAGCAGGAATGCATAGGCTGGCGGATCCCGACGCTCGAGTTCCCGGTCAATCGCCACGCAGCGCACGCCACCGGCCATGATCGGCTTGAGGAAGGGCGAATAGGCGAGGTAGCCGTCGTCACTGAATACTGAAAGCATGCCGCTGAGGCGTTCGGCCCAGTCGCTGGGACGAAAAGTATCCCCGCTTTCTGTAACGCCCTGAATGACGATCTCCGGCGCACCTTCGAACATGATGTCACCCCTGTTTTGGAACGTGTTTTTTTAGGCGGCCCAGTCTAGCAGAGCACCCCTTGAAAACCCGGTTTTTCACTCTGTAAAGCAACGGAAAATTCACTTGCCAAGCAAAACCGGGTTGGCGAGAATAGCTGTATCGGCGGCGTGAGGTCGCCGTCTGTTTTTGTGGAGGTCAACTGACCATGTCGCACGTGATGAACACCTACGGTCGCCTGCCCGTCGCCTTTGAGCGCGGCGAAGGCGTCTGGCTCTGGGACACCGCCGGCAAGCGTTATCTGGACGTGCTGGCGGGCGTAGCCGTGTGCGGACTCGGCCACTGCCATCCGCGGTTTACCGCCGCGCTGCAGGCGCAGGTCGGCAAACTCGTCCATACCTCCAACATCTACAACATCACGCTGCAGGAGCAGCTCGCCGACCGCCTCGCCGCACTGTCGGGCATGGACAGCGTGTTTTTCTGCAACTCGGGTTGCGAAGCCAATGAGGCGGCGATCAAGCTGGCGCGTCTCTACGGCCACAACAAGGGCATCGAATCACCGGCGATCGTGGTCATGGACAAGGCCTTCCACGGCCGCACCATCGCCACGCTGTCAGCCACCGGCAGCCGCAAGGTGCAGGCCGGTTTCGAGCCGCTGGTATCGGGTTTCGTGCGCGTGCCGTTCGACGACCTCGACGCCGTGCGTCGCGTCGCCGAAAACAACCGCAGCGTCGTCGCCGTGCTGGTCGAACTGATCCAGGGCGAAGGCGGCATCAATATCTGCCACGACGATTACCTCAAAGGCCTGCGCGCGATCTGCGACGCCAACGGCTGGCTGCTGATGCTCGACGAAGTGCAAAGCGGCATCGGCCGCACCGGCAAATGGTTCGCCTTCCAGCATTCGGGCGTGATGCCGGATGTAATGACGCTGGCCAAAGGCCTGGGCAGCGGCATGCCCATCGGCGCCTGCCTCGCGGCAGGTCCCGCCGCAAAACTGTTCAAACCCGGCAATCACGGCTCGACCTTTGGCGGCAACCCGCTAGCCTGCTGTGCAGCACTGACCACACTCGCAATCATCGAAGATGAAAAACTGATGGCGAATGCCGTTGCGATCGGCGATTTCATCCGCGCCCAGTTTGCGGAACGGCTGGCCGACGTATCCGGCGTGCGCGACATCCGCGGCAAGGGACTGATGATCGGCATCGAACTGGAAAAGCCGTGCAAGGACATCGTCGAAAAGGCCCTGGCCGCCGGACTGCTGATCAACGTCACCGCCGACAACGTGATCCGGCTGGTACCGCCGCTGATCTTCTCCCGCGTCGATGCACTGCATCTGGTCGACCACCTGATGCCGCTGATCAAGGACGAACTCGCGAAACAGGCCGCGCCGCAGTCCGCGGCCGCCTGAGCTGAGCGCGGGCAACCGCGCGGGACTCATCATGCAATTGCGTCATTACCTCCAGTTCAACGATTTCACCGCCGCGGAATACGAGCATGTGTTCACCCGCGCGCTCTGGATCAAGGACCGCTTCAAGCGCTACGAGCCCTACCTGCCGCTGCACGACCGCACGCTGGCGATGATCTTCGAGAAGAACTCAACGCGTACCCGCGTTTCATTCGAGGCCGGCATGCTGCAGATGGGCGGCACGGTGATCAATCTCACCTCCAGCCAGACCCAGCTCAGCCGCGGCGAGCCGATCGAGGACGTCGCGCGCGTCATCACGCGCATGGTCGACGTCGTGATGATCCGCACCTTCGAACAATCGATCATCGAACGCTTTTCGACGCATTCGCGCGTGCCGGTGATCAACGGCCTGACCAACGAATACCATCCCTGCCAGATCCTCGCCGACATCTTCACCTTCATCGAACACCGCGGCTCCATCCGCGGCAAAACCGTGGCGTGGATCGGCGACTCGAACAATGTCTGCAACACCTGGCTGCAGGCCGCCGAGGTCCTCGATTTCAATGTGCATGTATCGACGCCGCCGGGCTACGAAGTGGAGCCGGAGCGCGCCGGCCTCTACGGCACCGATCATTACGAGGAATTCAAGGACCCGATGGACGCCGTCAAGGGCGCGGACCTGGTCACCACCGACGTGTGGACCAGCATGGGCTTCGAAGCCGAGAACGAGGAACGCAAACGCGACTTCGAGGACTGGTGCGTCGATGCCGACATGATGCGCGCCGCAGGAAAGAGTTCCTTATTCATGCACTGCCTGCCCGCGCACCGCGGCGAGGAAGTCACCGCTGAAGTCATCGACGGCCCGCACAGCGTGGTGTGGGACGAGGCGGAGAACCGGCTGCATGCGCAAAAAGCGCTGTTGGAGTTCCTGTTACTGGGTAATGTCACCCCATGAACCAGCGCACGCTTTGGGTTCAGGAGGAGGCTAAATTGCGCAAGCAAGTTAAGGCATCGGATTCGTCCGATGCCGGCCGACGCCAGAACACAAAAGCGCAGTAGGCGCTGATGGAATATCTCCTTCTGGACAAAGTCGATAACGCCTGAATTTTTAACCGCCGTTTTGAATCACCCCTGAAATCATGAAAAAATCAAATAAAATCAACAAGGTAGTTCTCGCCTATTCGGGCGGCCTCGACACCTCCGTCATCCTCAAATGGCTGCAGGACGTCTATGGCTGCGAAGTCATCACCTTCACCGCCGACATCGGCCAGGGCGAGGAAGTCGCGCCGGCGCGCAAAAAAGCGCAGCTGATGGGCGTCAAACAGATCTTCATCGAAGACCTGCGCGAAGAATTCGTGCGCGACTTCGTGTTCCCGATGTTCCGCGCCAACGCGGTGTACGAAGGCGAATATCTGCTCGGCACCTCGATCGCCCGTCCGCTGATCGCCAAACGCATGGTCGAGATTGCACGCAAGACCGGCGCCGACGCGGTGTCGCACGGCGCCACCGGCAAGGGCAACGACCAGGTGCGTTTTGAACTCGGCGCCTACGCGCTGATGCCCGACGTCAAAATCATCGCGCCGTGGCGCGAATGGGACCTGCTGTCACGCGAAAAACTGCTCGCCTACGCCGACAAACACGGCATCCCGGTCGACTACAAAAAACGCAAGGGCGGCGCGCCGTATTCAATGGATGCCAACCTGCTGCACATTTCATACGAAGGCGGCATCCTCGAAGATCCGTCGTTCGAGCCGGAAGATTCGATGTGGCGCATCACCGTGTCGCCGGAAAAAGCGCCGAACAAGCCCGAGTATGTCGAGCTGGGCTACGCCAAAGGCGACATCGTTGCCATCAACGGCAAAAAACTGTCTGCCGCGCAGGTGTTGACCAAACTGAATCAGCTCGGCGGCAAACACGGCATCGGCCGTCTCGACCTGGTCGAAAACCGCTATGTCGGCATGAAATCGCGCGGCTGCTACGAAACCCCGGGCGGCACCATCATGCTGCGCGCCCACCGCGCGATGGAATCGATCACCATGGACCGCGAAGTGCTGGCGCTGAAAGACGACCTGATGCCCCGCTACGCGCGGCTGATCTACAACGGTTACTGGTTCAGCCCGGAACGCCTGCTGCTGCAGCAGTTGATCGACGAATCACAGAAGTGCGTCAACGGCACGGTGAAGGTCAAGCTCTACAAAGGCACGGTCACCACTGTCGGCCGCACCTCGAAAACCGATTCGCTGTTCGATCCGGCGATCTCCACCTTCGAGGACGACAAAGGTGCTTACGACCAGGCTGATGCCGGCGGCTTCATCAAGCTCAATGCGCTGCGACTGCGCATTGCCGCCAACCTGCGTAAGCGTCGTAAATAAATACGCAAATAACACGGCCAACAACCTTTACCGGAGTTCAGCATGTCGCAGTTCGACAACGTTTCTGTCGTCAAAAAAGCCAATGTTTATTTCGACGGCAAGTGTGTCAGCCACACCGTGATCCTCGCCGACGGCACCCGCAAGTCAGTGGGCGTGATCCTGCCCTCAAAACTGACCTTCAACACCGGCGATCCGGAGCGCATGGAAATCATCGCCGGCAGCTGCCGCTATAAACTGGCCGGCGGCGCCGACTGGATAACCGTCAAGGCGGGCGGGAGTTTCGAGGTGCCGGGGAAATCCAGCTTCGACATCGAGCAAAGCGAGCCGCTGCACTACGTCTGTCATTTTGGTTAAGCGGTCATGACCACCGTTGTCGTGGTGCGCAAGGATCGCGGCATCGCGATCGCCGCCGACACCATGACCAAGTGGGGATCGGGCAAAGAGACCGCGGACTACGTCGTCAACCACGGCAAACTGCTGCAGGTCGGCGACACCTGGCTCGGCCTCACCGGCAACGCCACCTTCAAGACCATCCTGCGCGATTATTTTTCACGCCCGAAAGTGCGCGCGCGTTTCGACACGCCGCTGGAAATCTTCCGCACCTGGCAGTCGCTGCATGTGGCGCTGAAAGCCGATTACAACCTGATCGCCACCGGGCATGACGACGAGCCGCTGGAATCCACGCGTTTCGACGCACTGGTCGCCAACCGCCATGGCATCTTCGGCGTGGTTTCCCATCGCACAGTGCAGGAATTCTCGCGCTATTACGCCTTCGGCAGCGGCAGCAATTACGCGATGGGCGCCCTGCACGCGCTGTACGACGAACGTGGACTCAATGCCGAAACACTGGCACGCCGCGCCGTTGAAACCGCAGCTGAATTCGACGATGCCACCGGCCTGCCGGTCGATTCAAAAAATATCCTGCTGACGACGACGCGCAAACGCGCGCGCTGAGCACCGGGCGCCGCCAGCGGTGCGCGGCGTATAATCCACACCCGACATAAAAGAAAGGGACGAAACCATGCCCTCATTCGACATCGTTTCCGAAGTCAATCAGGTCGAAGTACATAACGCCGTCGACCAGACCAACAAGGAAGTGTCCACCCGTTTTGATTTCAAGGGCTCCGATTCCCGCGTTGAAATGAACGAGAAGGAAAAGACCATCACCGTATTCGCCGACGATGACTTCAAACTGAGTCAGGTCCGCGACGTACTCACCGCAAAACTGGCGAAGCGCGGCGTCGACACCCGCTGCCTGAAAATCGGCGATGGCGAAACCATCAGCGGCAACAAGATGAAGCAGCCGGTAACAGTGCGTGAAGGCATCGAGCAGGAACTGGCGAAAAAAATCGTCAAGCAGATCAAGGACAGCAAGATGAAGGTCCAGGGCAGCATCCAGGGCGACGTGGTGCGCGTCTCCGGCGCCAAAAAAGACCTGCTGCAGGACGCCATCGCGATGATTCGCAAGTCCATCACCGACTTCCCGCTGCAATTCAAGAACTTCCGCGACTAGCCGCGGCACTGTGTTGACAGTGC
>CAIZLW010000136.1 GCA_903933915.1 uncultured beta proteobacterium
TACGACATGTGCAAGGCCGTGGATCGAGGCATGCGCATCGAGTCGCTGGGTTTGCAGGAAAAACGCGGCGGCAAATCCGGGGTCTGGCTGGCAGAATCGTAATCCGGTTGCCGGGTGCCGCACGCTGGCGTACCCGGTAGACAAGCGCTCCGCTGTTGGCTAGCATCAACCGCCCTATTATTTCCATTTCTTTGCGGCACCGGTGTCCCGGCAAAGCACCGCCTTTGAGCCCGTTTTCGCCCGGCACGATTCGACAGGAGAAATTGCCATGAAACATCCTCGCCGCTTATTTCTGAAGTTTGCAGGCAGTAGCAGTGCACTTTTTGTTGCGGCCGCTGCAGGATTGCTCAAAACCGGAATTACCTGGGCTGCCCCCTGGAACAAAAATGCTTTTGAAGCCAAAGCCGTTGCAGAAGCCCTGAAGGGACTGGGGGCAAGTGGCCTGATTGAAAGCAAGGACATCATCATCACCGCACCTGACATCGCTGAAAACGGCGCTATCGTTCCCGTCGCAGTCACCAGCCGCATTCCGAACACCCAGAGCATTGCAATCATTGCGGAGAAAAATCCGTTCCCGCTGGCCGCCAGTTTCGACATCATGGCCGGCGGAGACAGCTATGTCTCGACACGGTTGAAAATGGGGCAGACCTCGGATGTGCGCGCTGTGGTCAAAGCCGACGGCAAGTTCTACACAGCAAGCAAGGAAGTCAAGGTTACGGTCGGTGGTTGCGGTTGACCGATCACCGCCCTGCCAACCTCCCGCTTGGATCCCAGTAAAGGAAAAACATGGCTGACCCGATGAAAATCCGCGCAACGCTGCAGGGCGATACTGCTGACGTGCGCATCCTGATGCGCCACCCGATGGAAACCGGCACCCGCAAAACCGCGACCAGCGTGGTGCCGCTGCACTTCATTCAAAGCGTTATTGTTCAGCACAATGGCAGAACAGTCCTCGATGCCCAATGGAGTCAGGCCATCTCACGCGATCCGTTCCTGGGCGTTCGGGTCAAAGGGGCAAAGGTTGGCGACAAAATCTCTGTAACCTGGGTTGATAACAAGGATGACAAGCGCACCGACGAAGTTGCAGTGATGGCAGGCACTTGATCCACCTTGGTCACCGCATCTGACAACCACAAGGACAGGGAGGAGACCATGAGCAACAAGCGCGGAATTTGCGCGGCAACCCTTGCCACACTGTGCTTCGCACTGGTCTCGCCCGTTTTCGCACAAAGCGTCGACCCACTCGCCGTCGGACGGAAAATGCTGGTCGAGGACAATCCGGGGGAATTGTGGATTGATCAGGGCAAGGCCCTGTTCTACGAAAAACGCGGCCCCAGGAACGTGTCGCTTGAAAAATGCGATTTCGGCATGGGCCCGGGGAAACTCGAGGGGGCAGCGGCCCGCCTGCCGCGCTACTTTGCCGACACCGAACGTGTAGAAGATCTCGAAACCCGGCTGCTCACCTGCATGACCAGACTGCAGGGCCTTGACCGAGACCAACTCATCAAGACGGCGATCAGCGCCCCTGCCAGCAAAGGGTCCGACATCGAAGCGCTGGCGCTTTACATCACGTCGCGCTCGAATGGCATGAAGGTCAACGTGTCATTGAGTCATCAGAAAGAGTACGACATGTACAAGACGGGCGAGTACCTGTTTTACCGCCGCAGCGGGCAGACCGACTTCGGCTGCGTGCAATGCCACGGCGAAGCCGGCAAACGCATTCGCCTGCAGGATCTGATTCACATGACCAGCAAGGCGGGGGCACAGGAAGTATCCTCGACATGGCCAGCCTATCGCGGCTCGCACTACGTGGTGCGGACCATGCAATGGCGGCTGAACGACTGCGTGTGGCAAATGCGTCTGCCCGATCTGAAATACGCAACAGACTACTCGATCGCACTCACCACCTTCCTCAACCGCCAGGGCAATGATGCCGTTATCCAGGTGCCCGGGTTCAAACGTTGAAGGGAGACTGACATGAAAAATTTCGCTCTATGGTCATTGTCCGCGGCTGCAGGCCTGCTGGTTGCCGGCTGCGCGACCTATCCCGATCAGGCCACAACACGGCAGATGGCAGAGAAAATGGTGTTTGAGGCTTTTTCCGCCTCGCCCGCACATCTTAAAAGGCTCGAGCAGGACCGCTCCCAGCAGATTTGCAGCAATGTCGGCGATGCAAAACTGTCCCAGGATGAGGCTGCAGAAGTGGTCAAACTCGCCCGCGAGTCGATCAAATATCCGGCATCGGGGCAAATTGTCGGCGACTGGAAAACCGGCGACATGCTCGCCCATGACGGCGCCGGCGACCGTATCCGCGACGGCAAAACCGAGAACCGCAAGGAAAACGGCGCGCTGTGCCAGAACTGCCATGCGCTGGCCCCGGGAGAAATCAATGTCGGCAATGTCGGCCCCGCACTGACCGGTTTTGGCAAACAGCGCGGCAACTCCGAGGCCATTGCCAAATACACTTACGACAAGATCTACAACGCCTGGGTTTATTTCCCCTGCTCCAACATGCCAAGGCTGGGCGCGACCGGACATCTGACGCCGGAGCAGGTCGCGCACATGGTGGCCTATCTGATCGACCCGCTGTCCCCGATCAACAAGTAAACACCACGCAAGCGCATCCATACAAGGCTTGGTGATCCAAGCCTTCTTTTTTCAGGGCCTGTCGCAATGAATCTGTCCCGCCGGGAGTTCCTGCAACTGCTGGCCATCGGAGCCGCGCAAGGCCTGCCCCTTGCGGCAGGCGGCGCTTATGCCGCGACGCATGGCGCGCTTCTCTACGACCTGGGAAAAGCACTGGGCAACGTCACGCTGATGCACATCACTGATTGCCATGCGCAGTTGCTGCCGAGCCATTTCCGCGAGCCCGACATCAATATCGGCGTCGGCAACGCACGCGGTCGTGCCCCCCACCTGGTCGGGAACGCACTGCTACAACAATTCGGCATCAACCCCGGCACCCGCGAGGCGCATGCTTATACTCACCTGGATTTTGTGAATGCCGCACGCATCTACGGCAAGGTGGGGGGCTTCGCGCATCTGGCAACCCTGGTCAAACAGGTTCGGGCACAGCGCCCCGGGGCATTGTTGCTTGACGGCGGCGACACCTGGCAGGGTTCGGCCACGGCGCTGTGGAGCAATGGGCAGGATATGGTGGATGCCGCCCTGTTGCTGGGCGTTGACATCATGACCGGCCACTGGGAATTCACCTACGGCGCAAAACGCGTGCAGGAAGTTGTCGACAGGGATTTCAAGGGCCGCATCGAATTTCTCGCCCAGAACATACGGACTGCGGACTTCGATGACCCGGTCTTCAAACCATATACCCTGCGTGAAATCAACGGCACGCAGATCGCGATCATCGGCCAGGCCTTCCCCTACACCCCAATCGCCAATCCGCGACATATGGTGGCCGACTGGACGTTCGGCATTCAGGAAGAGCGTCTGCAACAGACCGTAGACGAGGCACGCAAGAAAGGGGCCCGGGCTGTTGTGCTGCTGTCGCACAACGGAATGGACACCGACCTGAAACTGGCCTCGCGTGTTTCCGGTATTGATGCGATCCTCGGCGGGCATACCCACGATGCGGTGCCCCGCCCCATTGAAGTAAAGAATCGTCAGGGCACTACGCTGGTGACCAACGCCGGATCAAACGGCAAGTTTCTCGGCGTTCTGGAACTGGATGTCCGTGGCGGCAGCGTCAAGTCTTCACGGTACCGGTTGCTGCCGGTGTTCGCGAACCTCCTTGCCGCCGATCCAGATATGACAGCGCTGATCAAAAAGCACCGCGCGCCTTACGAAGAAAAACTCGGCGAAAAACTGGCGGTCACCGAAGGACTGCTGTTCCGGCGCGGAAATTTCAACGGCAGTTTTGATCAACTGATTCTCGACGCCCTGCTGGAAACCCAGGATACCGAAATCGCGTTCTCACCAGGATTCCGCTGGGGCACCTCCATTCTGCCCGGGGAAGCAATTACCACGGAAGACGTTATGAACATGACGGCAATCACTTATCCGTATGTGACTGTCAACAACATCACCGGCGAAAACCTGAAGAACCTGCTCGAAGACATCTGCGACAACTTGTTCAACCCCGACCCTTATTATCAGCAGGGCGGCGACATGGTCAGGGTCGGCGGACTGCAATATGCCTGCGAGCCCGGACAAAAAATAGGCAACAGAATCAATAATTTACGATTTAATGGAAAAGTCGTGGAAGCCGGCAAGAACTACCGACTGGCGAGTTGGGCGCCCGTCGCTGAAGGCGCTTCCGGCGAACCGGTATGGGATGTGGTAACGCGTTATCTGCGCGACAAAAAAATCATTCGTCCGCCGGTGCTGAACCGCCCGAAGTTGACCGGAACCGCAGGCAATCCCGGCATTGCAACGTGACCCGCAATCCTGCCACCCCGGAACGAAGGCGTTTGCATGAATCTGGCAGAATGAACATCAACAAAATCAAACGACCATGATCGCCAAGCGATGAGTAAGCAAGACACCACTGGCAAACCGGCAATCAATGTCTGCCTGTTGCAGCCGCCGGGTTACATCCATGCCATGGCATTGCTCGAGGCCGCTGAATATGTCGTCGAGAAAGCACGGATAGCAGGCCATCCAGCGACGCTGAGCAAAAACCGTCTCTTCCGGCACGGGCTGAACATCGTTTTCGGCGCCCATATCAATCCGAAGGATGCGCCGGATTACCCGCCGAACACGGTGATCTTCAATACCGAACAGATCCCCGAAAAAAGCGTCTGGATCAGCTCCCAATACAAGACCTGCCTGGATCGCCATTTTGTCTGGGATTACTCCGGCGTCAATCTGAAAATGATCGGTCACCAGAACACTGCTCTGGTCGATTTTCATCATGTCGAAAAACTGCGGAGAATCAAATCTGCGCAACAGCTGGAATACGATCTGATTTTTTACGGTTCGATGAATGAGCGGAGAAAGCTGATCATCGAGAAGCTGCGAAAAAAGGGCCTGAAGATCCTCACCGTGTTCGGGCTTTACGGCGAAGAACGGGACGCCCTGCTGGGCAAGGCCCGGGCGGTACTGAATCTCCACTTTTACGAGTCTCAGATTTTTCAGCAGATCCGTGCCTTCTATGCGCTATCAAACGGCATGCCGGTCATTTCTGAAAACTATCCGGAAACATCAGCCCCCTCCCTGTACAAGGATGTACTGTTTACGCCGGGATCAAGACCCTTTGAAGACTTTGTCGCCGAACTGCTGTCGTCAGGAGAAGCCTTCCGACGTGAAAGCGAAATCCGGCTGTCTCGGTTTTATGCTTCCGGCAGCAACACTGACTTTGCAGACATTCTGGAAAGAACCATACAGACCGTCATCGGTAAAGAACCTGCGGTGGCGACCCGTAAACCAACACGACTCAATCTTCTGGGCAGGCAATATTTGCAGGGCCATCTGAACGTCGGCATTGATCCAAACACCAATCCCGACGCGGTCCTTGATCTTTCGCTGCCGCTGCAACTCCCTGTTTCCATTTCGTCATTGTCTTGGGGGGCAGTCACCCTCGCCGAAAATCAGCTGGACGAAATCGTCGCTATTGATACCCTGACCACCATTCAGCAACTGACAATATTGATGGATAACAGCTTGAAATTGCTCCGGGAGGGCGGAACATTCATGATAGTCGTGCCCCACGAACTGTCGCTCGGCGCGTGGCAGGACCTGAGCCATGTCAGAGCCTTCAACGAAAACTCCTGGCTGCAATATACCCAGTGGTTCTGGCAACTCGGCTGGCTGGATTTCCGGTTTGAGTGCACCGAGACTTCGATGAATCTGACAGATTTCGGCAAAACTCTGGTTGCCGGCAACCGGCCGCAGGATGAAATCCTGCGCACACCCAGAGCCATTGAATCCATGCGCGTCGTTCTGACCAAAAGAAAAACAACACCGGAGGAAAGAATGCTCGCTTGCGCTCACAGCAGTGGATTCGCGCCGGGCAGGACCGGATTCAGCTGAATCTCAACACTTCAGGAAAGCGCCTGCACGGAGAATGCCTGAGGCGGTTTGCCCTGTCGATGCTGTTCAATCATGGTGACATAAGCCGATTCGAGATGGCGCCGGTAGCGGTCGATGTCGAACAGCGGATGGGTCAGCCGGTTCCGTGACAGCCGCGCCTTTAATGCCGACAGCTCTCCGGGCGTCGTCGCCAGCCTCAGCGCCAGTGCCTCATAAGTACCCAGATCATCAGTGATCAGCTCCGGCAGCCCCACCGCACGCAGCAGGCTTCCCGCCACACGCCCCGAGAACGCATTGCCTCTGTAAGTCAGCAGCGGCAGCCCGGCCCACAGCGCGTCGCTCGCCGTGGTATGCGCGTTACATGGCAAGGTATCAAGAAACAGATCTGCCAGACGCTGCCGCGCCAGATGCGCCGGCGGCAATACACGCCCCGCAAACACCAGTCGCTCCGCATCCACGCCCCGTGCCCCGGCTTCCCGGCGCAGGTTGCGCGAAGCCGCCGCATTGTCTTCCAGCAGCCACAACACGCTTCCCGGTACGGCTTTGAGCAGCCGCATCCAGACGTCAAAAACCTCCGGCGTGATCTTGTAGTTGTTGTTGAAACAGCAGAACACGAATCCGGAGGCCGGCAGGCCGGCTTCAGCCCGGGTGGGCGTGTGATCAGCAATCAGCCGCTTCGTGTCATTGACCTGATAGCTGTCGGGTAAGCGCACCACCTGTTCCGAGTAATACGCTTCATGGCCTTCGGGAATTACCTCGGCATCGCCGATGATGTAGTCCATGCACTCCGCACCCGTTGTTCCGGGATAACCCAGGTAATTCACCTGTATCGGCGCCACACGCTTCGCAAATATTCCCGGACGACAACCGTCAGTAAAACCTTTCAGATCAACTGCAATATCGATTTCGGCAGCCCGTAATGCTGCCGCCACTTCATCGTCACTGATCTCGCGCACGTCATGGAAATACTCGAAGGCCGAACGGAGACGTGCACGCATCGCATCACCGGTTTCAGGGCCGAAGGACCATGCCGAGACTTCGAAGCGTTCACGGTCATGCCGCTCGAACAATTCGGCCATCAACTGGGAAGTTGCGTGGTCGCGAAAATCGGCAGACAGGTAGGCGATGCGAATACGGTCATGCCGGTAACGTTCCCCGGTCCAAAGAGGCTTGGTTGTCGTCGGGTACCGCCGCGCCACATACGACCGGGCACAGGCAAGATGTTCCTCAGCAGAGTCAGACAGAACAGCGATCTGAAAGGGCAAGGCCACATTGCCACCGGCACGTACCGCCTCCAACAAGCTAGCCCGTGATTCGTAAAACCCTGCCCAATTGCAGCACCAGGCTTCGGAGTACAGCTGGTTACCCGCCGCACGTTCATATTGCGGGTCGAATTCGAGCAGCCTTGCATAATCCTGTGCTGCCCGCTCGTGTAAACCCATCCTGCGAAAAAGTCCGCCGCGGTTGTTCAAGGCATCAGTCAGCCGAGGATTCAAAGCCAGCGCCTGGTCATAGCTGGCGAGGGCCGCATCGAGTTGCTCCAGCCTGACCAGAGCAGAGCCGCGATTGCTGTGCGCCCGCGCATATCCGGGATGACAGACAATAGCGCGGTCATAACTGGCAAGGGCCTCGGCATGACGGTTCAAACCGGCGAGTGCAATGCCGCGGTTGTAGTGGGCATCGGCGTAATCCGGACGCACCGCCAGTGCGCGGTCGTAACTGGTGACGGCATCGGCATGAAGACGATCATTCCACAGCGCAATGCCCCGGTTGTTTAACACTTCCACATAATCTGGTTTCAGCATCAGGGCCTGGTCATAACGCGCTACGGCCTCGGCGTAACGCCGCATCTTTACCAGCAACACGCCACAATGGAACAGCAGATCGGCATCTTCTGCGACGCCCTGCAGCGCAGCTTCATAACCGGCCAGCGCCTCGGCATATCGCTGCAGCGTCGACAACAGTTCGCAACGCCGAAGCCGCGCTACCCGATGGTCGGGGTTGATAACCAGCACGGCTTCGTAATCCGCCAGCGCTGCCTCCAGCTTTCCCAGGTCAACCTGGGCAGCGGCGCGATTGAGCAATGTGTCCGGGTTTTCCGGATCCAGCACCAGCGCCCGGTCATAACTCGCCACCGCCTCTTCATGGCGGGCGAGTCCGCGCAATACGTTGCCTCGGTTACCATGCGCTGTCGCATGATCTGGAGCCAGCGCAATGGCGCGGTCCATCAGTTTCGCAGCTTCGTTCAGACGTCCGCGCTGCGCCTGAACCACCCCGAGGAATTGCAAGGCATCGACATTGTCAGCTTCCTGCTGCAGCAGCGCGAGATACAGCGTTTCGGCTTGCTCCAGCTTTCCCTGCCGCAGCAAGTCCAGTGCCTGCTGTAAAACATCAGTCACCACGCCCCCCGCAGCCGTGGCTTTAGTTACGGCACGGCTTTTAAAACGAGAACGCAGGGCATCGAGAAAATTTAGAGCGGACATCACTGTCGCCGTTTAGCACACAAAAAATCGCGGTCCAGGCTGTGTCGCATGCGATTACCTGCGGAACTCCGCAATGAATTCCTCCAGCGCCCGGGTAGCAGATGTCAGGGAGCCCGACCAGTCGCCTGGAGTACCCTGCCGAAATATGCGCAGGCGCGGATACCATGGACTGTCATTGTCCTCCGTAAACCAGTACCACAGCAATGCACTGCCGCCGCGAGGTAACAACATCCAGACGGGGATATCCATCGCGCCGGCAAAATGGACCGTACTGTTACTGGTGGATATCACCAGATCCATCGCCGCCACCTGCGCGGCAAATCCGTCGAGATCTTTCATCGAATCAACCGAGGCATCTTGGTGTACGGTCAAACCAGTTTCATTCTTCAAACGGATCAGATCTGCAGTGCAGTCGCCATACTGCAGATTAATGAACACCGCTCCGGACAAGGCCAGTAGCGGCGCGAGTTGCGCCAAATCCAGACTTTTTTGTGTGCCGACTTTGAAGTTACCGCTGCGCCAGGATATCCCGATGACCGGCCCCCGCCCCAATGCTTGGTAACGCTGGCGAAACGCCGACACCCGTTTTGCATCCGGAATCAGATAAGGGCCCCGCCAGGCAAAAGCATCGAACTGCGCGCGCAACCTGCGGCATAAGGACCCGAATGGACTTTGCCAGCGAGCTTCGAGGGTTACAGGATGCGGCGGATGACTGCTGGTCACTACCTGCGCCTGTGGAAACGAACGCCTGAACAGCGGCACCAACCGCGCTTCGCATTCGATGATAAGGCGCGCCCCCATGGCCATCAGATCGTGCAGCATGCCCGCATACAACATGGTGTCGCCTATGCCCTGCTCCTGCCATAACAAGATAAATTGGCCAGCCAGGGGCTCACCGCGCCAGGGCAACTGCGAAATCTGGTGGCGCAATGCATTGAAGCCCTTCAGTTTCAGGTTCCAGCGTCGCTCATAACCCTCCCACCCAGCAGACAATTGTTTCTGCGCCAGTAGCAAAAGGGCCAGATTGTAGTGTGCCAGATCATGCTCAGCATCCAAGATCAGGGCTTGGCGATAGGCGGACTCAGCTTCAGTGAAGCGTTCTCCGGCCTGCAGCACCGAGCCCAGATTGACATGGGTACCGGGACTCTCGGGTTTCAAAGCGAGTGCGCGGCGGTAAGCGGCCTCAGCTTCAGCATAGCGAGCTGACTCACGGAAAACCGTACCGAGACTATCATGAGCCTCGGCTACATCGGGTTGCAGTTCCAGTACACGAGCAAAGGCCTCGCCGGCCTCGGCCAACTGTCTTTTTTCCAGTAACAAGCGGCCAAAGTTATAGTGAGCCAGCGCGGAGTCGGGCTGCAGCGCCAAAGCGCGGCGGCAAAATTTTTCCGCATCAGCGATGCGACCATCGTCCTGCAAACAGGAAGCCAGGTTGCTGCAGGCCTCAAAATAATCGGGGTTCAGTTCCAAGGCGCTACGATAGGCGAGCTCGGCCTCCGCACGGCGATTCGTTTTGATCAGCAGGTTTCCAAGCCTGGTACTCACCGCCGGATTGTCCGGCTGCAGCAACAAAGCCTGACGATACGCGGCTTCGGCTTCCGCGTTTTGCCCCTCGCTCATCAGCGCGAAACCGAGATTGGCCCAGGCCTCTGCATAATCAGGTTTCAGCGTCACTGCCCGGAGATGTTCCGCTGCGGCTTCGGCATGCCGCGCATTTTTCTGGAACAACTGCCCGAGATTGCAATGGATCGAGGCGTCATCCGGGCGCTGCTGCAGTGCTTTTTGATAAGCCTCCTCGGCTTCCGCATCCCGGTCCAGCGCCTTAAGCAGATTTCCCAGATTATTCAAAGCATCTGGATACACCGGCTGTAAGGACAGAGCTTCTCGATAAACCGCTACCGCCTCATCTGCTTTCTTCAGTTCAGCAAGCACCAGGCCAAGTCTAAAATGCAGTTCGGCATCATCTCGCTGCGAAACAAGCACTTCGCGATAGACAGGCTCAGCTTCAGCATAACGCGTCGTCCTCAACAACATGTCGCCGAGACTGCGCTGCGTAGATGCTTTATTGGCCGGGGCCAGCTTCAATGCATTGCGATAGGCCATGACCGCATCATCTAATCTGCCCTGTCGATCATGCACGAAGGCGAGATTGTTGAAATAATCAGGCAATGGCTGAAGTTCGATTGATTGCCGGATCAGGCGCTCGGCCTCTGCGAAATTGCCAGTCTGCCCATGGCTGACGCCGAGGAAATGCAGCGCAGGTGCGTAGTCGGAATTCTGCTGCAGGATGCGCTGATAATCTGCCTGCGCGTCTGAAATCCGACCAGACTGATGTGCGGCGAGCGCGGTTTCGAAGATCTGCTCAAGGTTCGATGGCCCTGATTCATCCCCCTGTCCTTTGACAGCCCGCCACACGCGCTGCAACAGCTTTTTCATCAGAGCGATGCTAGGTTTTCTGCCTTAGCGGGGTAATCGCCAGCAGCAGATCGTGGGTCATGATGTCCACAAATTCCTGATCATAACCAGCATCCAGCAGCGCCCATTTGAACGTATTTCCCAAATGCGCTTTTTTAAACCAGTTGATTTTATGCATTCGCGCAAAAGCCGCCGCTCGCGACACGATTGCGTCATGCGTATTGCGCAGGCGCTCCGGCGTTGCCTTTTTGGCGGGTCCGGGTGGCGGCGGAAACCGTCCGATCAGATCGCCCGCAAGCGTGCGGGCAAACTCGTCAACTTCTTTGGTATCAAACCAAGTCAGGATGGACATCGCTCGTTCAATAGTCAGGTTGA
>CAIZLW010000137.1 GCA_903933915.1 uncultured beta proteobacterium
GCACCTTCGCCATTATTTCGCACCCTGATGCGGGTAAAACCACGCTGACCGAAAAGCTGCTGCTGTTCGCAGGCGCGATCCACATCGCCGGCAGCGTGAAGTCGCGCAAAGCCTCGCGCTACGCAACGTCCGACTGGATGGAAATCGAAAAACAGCGTGGCATCTCGGTCGCCAGCTCGGTGATGCAGATGGAATACCGCGACTGCGTGATCAACCTGCTGGATACACCGGGCCACCGCGATTTTTCCGAAGATACTTACCGCGTGCTGACGGCGGTGGATGCCGCGCTGATGGTGATCGACGCCGCCAACGGTATCGAACCGCAGACGCTGCGGTTACTGCAGGTGTGCCGGGCACAGAACACGCCAGTGATCACCTTCATCAACAAAATGGACCGTGAAGTGCGCGAGCCCACCGACCTCGTCGATGAAATCGAACGCACGCTGGGCATGCCGGTCGTACCCTGCACCTGGCCCATCGGCATGGGCAAGCAGTTCAAGGGCGTGTACGACCTGCGCGCCGACCGCATGCGTGTGTTTACCGCGGGTGAAGACCGCATCGGCGCTGAAGACGAAATCATCTCCGGCATCGACAACCCGGAGATCGTCAATCGTTTCGGCGACATCTTTACCCATGCCCGCCAGGAAATCGATCTGGTGCAGGGCGTGTCACCGGCATATGACCGCGAGGTGTTTCTCGCCGGCAAACAGACGCCGCTGTTTTTCGGTTCGGCAATCAACAACTTTGGCGTGCAGGAAGTGCTCGATGCGGTGATTGATTTTGCGTCGCCGCCGCGCGCGCACAAGGCATTGCAGCGCACCGTCGAGCCGGCCGAACCCAAATTCTCCGGTGTGGTGTTCAAGATCCAGGCCAATATGGACCCGGGTCACCGCGACCGTGTCGCGTTCATCCGCGTCTGCTCGGGCCGTTTCGAGCGCAGCATGCGCCTGAAAAATTGCCGCACCGACAAGTTTTTCCGCCCGAGTAGCGTGGTGTCCTTCCTGTCGCAGCGGCGCGATCAGGTCGAGGATGCCTATGCCGGCGACATCATCGGCATCCCCAATCACGGCGTGCTGCAACTGGGTGACACGCTGACCGAAGGCGAAGACCTGCAGTTCACCGGCCTGCCGTTTTTTGCGCCGGAACTGTTCCAGACCGTTGAGGTCGCTGATCCGCTGCGCAGCAAGCAACTGCGCACGGGGTTGGGGCAGTTGGGCGAAGAGGGTGCGATCCAGGTATTCAAGCCGGTGGCGGGCACCCTGTTGCTGCTCGGTGCGGTCGGTCAGTTGCAGTTTGAAGTGGTCGCGCATCGTCTGAAACACGAATATGGCTGCGAGGCGCGCATGGCGCCGGCGCGTTATGTCGCCGCACGCTGGGTGACCTGTGATGACGGCCGTGAGTTGCAACGCTTCATCGACGCCAATTCACACCGTGTCGCGCACGACGCCGTCGGCGCACCGGCATTTCTCGCGAGCAATGCCATCGAAATCGATGTCGCGCAGGAGCAGTGGCCAAAGATCAGGTTCCATGCGCTGCGTGAGCACGCCGGGTTGATCTTTCACTCCAATTCGGCGTTGACTTAAGCGCGGTCTCGTAGCCCGGATGCAATCCGGGGCGGGAATCAAGAAAATCGGCAACGGTGCTTCTTCCCGGATTACGCTTCGCTCCATCCGGGCTACGGGGCTGAACGACAAGCCGTATGTGGCCTGGATGAGTGCAGCTAATCCGCTGGCCGCGAGTTCGAATTTCGCACCTCCTGCCAATCCGAAGCAAGGGGGTAGCTCAAAAGGCTGGCCCCAAAATCGCGCTTGTTGAAATACAGCCTAGACCAGCACTTGGCGTGAGTCGAGGAAGAAGTCCTGTATTTGCTGATCTATCATTGGATCAATCATCTGCGCCGGCCTCCTGCCGTGCGGGCACGGTAGCCGTTCTGTTGTCCCAAACAGCCTGCATATTATTGGTCGTTCTCTGTAGGTCGTACATCCATGATCTCCGAGGTGGGGGCAACTGAGCGCAACCAGTGCTGCCTCGTGGACGGCGTCGCTGATATGTGGAAGTTCAAACATTTCTTCGCTCGACGTCGTGACCGGGCCACAGCAATCATGGCATCCAGGGATGCATTCAAAGTCGGGAATATGCTGCCTGAAAAAGTGGATCTTTCGAATATTAACTGTCATGTTTCTTTTTCCCGTGGACTTCACGGAGACGAAATGAGATGTGTTCGACGTCCGCCGCTGCTATTGAATTGCGCGGCGCTTTCAGATAGTTGCTGTCGATATCGGCGATCCGCGTCAGCGGATTGGCCGGCAGCGCGGCAAATATCGACAATTTGATGCGGATGCTGTTGTAGCCCGGATGTAATCCGGGGCGGGAATTGAGGAAATCGGTAATGGTGCTTCTTCCCGGATTTCGCTTCGCTCCATCCGGGCTACGGGGCTGGTGTGGGCCGGATTACATCCGGGGCGGGAATTGAAATAATCGATGACGGCGCTTCCTCCCGGATTGCATCCGGGCTACAAAATGCGCAAGGTTGCTGCCTCAGCGCGCAGCGACTTCCGTTGTCCAGCGGATGATTTCGTCGGTGGAGGCGCGCGGCGCACCGCGGTGATCACTGGATGGTTCATAGAGCTTTGATTGCGGATTGGCTGGCAGCAGGGCGAACATACTCTGCTTGATCCGCTGCAGTGCCGGATAGTCGTTGGTCGGGCCGATATAAAGCACCGGCACCGAAGGCGGAATCGCCTTGGTGGATTTTTCCTGGTTCATCGCGCCTTCGGGATCGAACCAGGTCATGTAGATCGCTGCAGTCGTATGCACAGGGAAGGTTCCCTTGGCGCCCTCATAGTCCATGAAAGTGCCGCGCTCGCTGCCTTTGCCTTCAGCAACCATTTTCCGCGCCTGATCCACCGCGGATCCGAGTTGTTGCCGGAAGGTGGTATTGGCCACGTTGCCGCCGGGGGCGATCAGGATGGCGCCATCGACGGGGTATTTGCTGGCGTAATGCGATGCAAAAACACCGCCTTGGCTGTGTCCCGCGACAAAAACCTTTTTTGCACCCTTGCTGCGCATTGCGTTCAGGGCGGCAGTAACTTCCGCCTCGGCAGTCGCCACGTCGGTATCGTAATCACGTCGCCCTGACCACGGCATTTCAAGGTTGGCAACGAGCAAGCCCTTGCTTTCCAGGCCAACGACGAATGGCGTCATATGGCGCGCCGTGGGCGAGCCGCCCTTGCCGTGCATGACCACGATGCCGATGGCCGGTGCATTTTGTGCGGCAGCCGGAACGGTGAACAGGGTCGGGGCGAGTGCGGTCACGATGACCAGAAGCAGGTTTTTGAAATGCTTAATGGGGGGACTCCGTAAGTCGGTGAAGTGCGGGTGCGGCAACCCATTATCGGCCGCTCAGCCCAGTTCGGTAAACACCC
>CAIZLW010000138.1 GCA_903933915.1 uncultured beta proteobacterium
AGAATTGCTGTCAAAGGTCGTCAAGAAGCTGCGCGGCGGAAACATCATCATCTGCCCTGAACTTACCCGGCTGGATACTATTGTGTTTGCGCGACATTTTGCGTTCCTTTATGGCTTCAAGCTGGTCGAACTGCGTCTCGACGGGGAAACTTTATTTCCCTTGCATCGCCTGAGCCGGATGGTCGATGACCAAACGGCAATGGTTTTGCTGCCAGCGGTTTCAAATTGGAGGGGGTGGCGCCTTCCGAGTGCCAAAATTGCTGCAATTTGCAGAAAGCAGGATGCTTTCTTTTTGGTTGATTGCAGTTCCAGTATCGGCATCATCGAGATCGATGTGGCGGACAGCGCCGTCGACGGGCTTTTGGTTGCGCCCCGAGGTAATGCGCTTGGCACTCAAGGGATTTGCTTTTTATTTGTTGATGCATTGAAATTGTCGTCAGATCCGGGGCTCAAGGCTGGTTTTAACAGTGTGGTCCCCCCCAATTTATTTGGACAGCAGCAGCATATTCATTTTATTGATTTGTTAACTGCCGAAGCCGCATTAAAGGCGATCAATGTGTGCAAAGTTTCCTGTATTGAGAAACATGCATGCGGTTTGGCTGCGCAGTTGCGTCTGGTGTTCGAGGAGATCGGGATGCCATTAGACAACCCTTTGGATGCCTCGCATCAAAGCCATGTAGTTGCGGTTGGTTTGCCTTCTCCGCTCATTGATCGATTGATTGATCCGCCTGTATTAAAGGGGTTGTCAGAAAAACTGAAATCGGGGCGCGTCCGTTTCGCTAATCGCCGTGGGCAGCTGCAATTCGGTTTTCATCTGTATAACCGACTCCAGGATGTCCTGGACATTCGCCGGGTTGTGACCCAGTAGTTTTGCCCCCGGATGGGGCGGTGATTTATCTGATGCGCAGGGCGCGTGCTTTGGGGGAGGCAAAGATCGTGCCGTGCTTGACGTGGGCTTCGTGGTTGGCCTCAATGTTGTCGAGGTCGTAGAGGTAGTTCACCATGAAGCCGGCGGCGTTCTGCTGGCCTTTGGGCGAGGGATCGCCCAGCCAGCGGATATTTTCGATGCTGGCGCCGTTGCCGAGGTGGAAGCGGGCAACAGGGTCGACCGGGCGACCCGCACTGTTCTTGGCTTCGAGCAGATATTCCGCGGCTTTGTCCTGTAGCCCCGGGCGCAACTGAGCGGCCAGTATCGGGTCGGTATGCCAGTCGGGTCGTGAAAGTTCCTGCAGCAGTGGCGATTCCGGGTGCGTGCGCTTGAGCCAGCCGATGAAACCCGGTACCGGCGACAGCGTGACAAAGGTGCGCAGCAGCGGGAAGTCGCGTTTTAATTCGGCTGCGACCTGCTTGATCAGGAAGTTGCCGAACGACACGCCGCGCAATCCGCGCTGGCAGTTCGAAATCGAATAAAACACTGCGGTGCGTGCGGTGCGCGGATTGATCGGCATCCGTCCGTCGGCGAGCAGCGGTGCGATGGCATCGGGAATGTCGTGGGTCAGTGCGACCTCGACGAAAATCAGCGGGTCATCAGCAAGTGTCGGATGAAAGAACGCGAAACATTTGCGGTCCGGTGGATCCAGGCGCCGCCGCAAATCGCCCCAGCCGGAAATCTCGTGCACGGCTTCGTAGCGGATGATTTTTTCGAGCACTACCGCAGGTGTGTGCCAGTCGATGGGGCGCAGTTGCAGGAAGCCGCGGTTGAACCAGGAGTAGAACAGGTGCTCGAAGTCGGCGTCGACTTCGCCGAGTTCCGGGTGCTCCCGCAACTGGTCGATCACGTCTTCGCGCATGCGCAGCAGGCTGGCGGTGCCGCTGGGCGCAAAATTCAGGCGTCGCAGCAGTTCGGGACGGCGTGAGTCGGAGGCTTCATGCACTTGCCGGATCATCGCCGGATGCGGGTCTGCAAAATAGGCGCGGATCACGGCATCCAGGCGCTGCGGGTTGGCGGCAAAACGTGTAGCCAGCACCTGCAGGAATTCCAGCTTGCCCTGCGGCGGCAGCGCGGCATAACGGTCGAGGATGCGCCGGGCCAGTGCGACCCCCGAGGCTTCACCCAGTTCGGAGTAGAGCGTCTCAGCAGCTTCCGCCAGCCAGTTCTGGCGACGGCGGTCGCGCAGCGTGCGGCTGCGTGCGGTAACGCCGTTCCAGAGACGGGCCAGCAGGCCCGTCTCCGAAGCTGCGGCCGTATCAGTTGTCGACTTTGGCACCGGACGCCTTGACGACCTTGCCCCAGGTGGCGATTTCCTGCTTCACGAATTTCTCGAATTCAGCAGGGCTCTGCCCGCCGGGCGATGCACCCAGAGAATCCCAGACTTTTTTGACTTCAGGCAATGCCATCACCTTTATCGTTGCCGCATACATGCGGTCGACAATGGGCTTGGGCGTACCTTTGACGGCCCACAGTGCATACCACGTCGTGACGTCCAGATTGACGCCGGATTCCTGCAGCGTCGGGACTTCGGGCAGCAGTGTCGAGCGTTTGGCGGTCGTTACCGCCAGCGCGCGCAGGCGACCGACTTTGATGTTCGGTGCCGCAGTACCCATGCCGTCGAACGCCATGTCGACTTCACCCGACATCAGCGCCGGTGTCAGCGGCCCTGCACCCTTGAACGGCACATGGGTCAGTTTGGTGCCGGTGATCAGGTTGAACAGCTCACCGTTCATGTGGTGCGTCGTGCCGTAACCCGCAGAACCGAAATTGATCTTACCGGGATTCTTTTTTTCCAGTGCGATCAGTTCCTTGACGGTTTTGGCGGGAATCGACGGGTGGATGACGACTGCGCTCGGCACATAGGCCGCGACGGTGACAGGCATGAAGTCGCGTTCCAGGCTGTACTGGAGTTTGGTATAGAGCGTTTCGGCGATGGTGTGATGCACCGCGCCCATGAACCAGTTGTAGCCGTTGCCCGGCGCTTTGGATGCGACCGTTGCGCCCAGCGTACCGCCGGCGCCCCCGAGGTTTTCGATCAGCACCTGCTGGCCGAGTTCAGTGTTGAGCCGTGCTGCTAGAGGGCGTGCAAAAGCATCGGTGCCGCCGCCAGCGGGAAAAGGATTAATGATGCGTATCGCCCGAGTGGGCCAGGTTTCCTGAGCGGAAACGATACCGGACATTGATGTCACAGCAATGACAGCGGTCCCGGATACCAAGAGCTTCCCAAGTTTTTTTAGCATGATCTCCCCCGATCTATTTTGGATTGTGGTGGGCCATTTTATGGAACTTGCAAGCGCTTGTATATCGGGCTGTTTCCGGTCAGTCGAAGCGCAACGTGAACAGGATGTCGCCGGCGTTTTCCGCCCCGGCCGTGCCGCGCAGCCGCCAGCTTTCCGACAGTATGAAATCCATCCGCAACAGGCTGCCGGCGGTGCCGCCCAGGGTCTGTTCCAGCCGGATGCTCAGCTGGTCGGTCAGTTTTTTCCCCAGGGCGACCACGCCCAGGGTGCCGCTTTCCCCTGTGGCAAAGCCGAGCTCGTCCAGGCCGACGCCTTCGGCAATCTGCCGCTGCACGGGTTTGCCGCCGCTGCTGTTCAGGCTCAATACAGCGGCCTGCAGGACGGCCATTTGCGCGCGGTCGTTCCCGGCCGGGTCACGACCCAGCGCCAGCCAAGTCAGACGGTCGGTGTCTGACATGTCCGGCACCGAGAACAGCTTGACGCTGGGGCGCTGCAATGAGCCGGTGACTTCAACGCCGACCTCGACGGTCTGGATCTTGCGGCTGGCCCGCAGGTCGAGTCCGGGGTCGGTCAGCGGTCCGGCGAAGGCGACGGTGCCGCGCTCGATTTCCAGCTGCTGTCCGAATACCGAGTAATTGCCGCGCACCGTTCGAACATCGCCGATCGCCGACAGTCCGGCACCCTTGGAGGTGATGCGCAATGAACCGCCGAGCAGGGCGTCGAGTCCGTTGCCGCGCACCGTGAGCTTGTCCTTGAGTTCGATGCCGATGTCGAGCTGAACAGGCAGGGATGCTGTTTTTGCGGCTGGTTCGGTTTTTGCCGAACGCACGACAACGTCGTTGCCCAGCTCGGGTTTGCGTTTGCTGCCGAGGTCATAACGGCCTTCATCGAGGCTGAACTTGCCGTCCAGCGTAATGCGCCGGTCACGGAAACCCAGGCGGCCGTTGCCGTCGATGATGGCCGACCACTGCGGCGCCAGCAGGATCTGCGCATGTTCTGCGCGCGCCTGCAGGTCCACGCTGCGCAGCCCCCCGGCGAGTTCTGCTGCGCCTGTCGCGGTAATGCGTCCTTTGCCGGCCTTGAGTTCGAATTCATCGAGACGGAAGCGGGTGCCGTCGAGAGTGGCCCGCAACCGGCCGTCGCGCAGATCGAGACCGGGGCCGACGGCGCGCAGCTGAATGCGGTCGCCGGTGATCGTGCCCGAAAGCCGGGGGTCGGCAACGGTACCGCTGGCCTGCATCCGCACCGCCACTTGTCCGTCAACGCGATCTAGGTCCGGCAGCAGGCCGCGCAGCCAGGCCAGGGATTTGAAATCAACACTGACGTTGCCGGTGAACGGCGCCTCACCCGGCAGCAGCCAGCCGTTATCCCGACGCACCAGACGGGTCTGCAAACGCGCGGTGGCGGTGCCCATGGCGCCGCTGTCGATGTCGAGCGCGAGATCGATCAGGCTGTCAGCGGCCGTCATGTTGATCGTTGTTTTGCGCAGATCCAGCGGCAGCCGTGGTTCAACAGCCAGGGAGAGGTCGCCGTTTTCGCGGTAAAGGCTTGCTTTGCCGCGCAATACATCATCCAGTGCAAGCGCCCATTGTCCGCTGACCCGTAGTGCCTGGTCGGCAAATCCGCTGTCGCGCGGCAGTAGACGGCCGGCGGCGATGTTACGGAAGCTGCCCTGGGTGGTGATCTGCGCTTTTTCGGCACGCAGCGTCACCGGACCGAATTCACCGTCGAGGAATGAGCCGCGCAGTTGATCAACAATCACTAGGCCGGGGCCGGCAGTAATCTGCGCGGGGGCGCTCAAGCGCATGGGCCAGGGCAGCCCCATCTCCAACTGATCCAGGGTACCCACCCAGCGGCCATGCGGGTCGATGCCGCCGGCGGCGCGCAGCGTGCCCGTGGTGTCCGCACCTTTGACATTAACGTCAATGACATGTCGTGCGCGTGTGCCGTTGCTGTTCAGTCGCAACGTGTCGATCTTTGTTTGGTTGAACTGCAGACCGCTGGCCTCGGCAGTGAAACGCAGCGCGCCTTCACGACCGGCCGCAAGTGATCCCTGTGCATCGACACGGTTGATACGATGCGCGCCGGAAGCCAGTTGCTGTCCATCGATCTTGAAATCCAGTGACGGTCCGTCCTTGTTCCCGCTGATCGTGCCACTTCCGCCCAGACGGCCGCTCCATACCGGATCCAGCGCGCGAAGATCATCGGCTGCTACGATCCAGTGGAGCAGGTCCTGTGCGCGGCCATAGCCGCCTTTGATTTCCAGGCGATTGCGGCCGATGGCGGCTTGCGCGCTGCCGTCAAACCAGCGGGATTTTTGGGTCGTGAACGCGGCGTTCGCAGTAAAGGGCAGGTTGCGCAAGCGGCTGTCCGTGAGGTCGACGGCCAGCTGCGCCTGCCAATCGGGTTGCAGCCGTCCTTCCGCTGAAATGCGGCCGTTGAGCTGTGCCTGTGGCAGTGCTGCAAGCCGCGATGGATCAAGGCGGGTGAGCGTGCCGCGCACGCTGAAGTTCTGCGCGGCCTTCATGTTCAACTGACCGGTAATCTCGGCGTTGCCGCCACCGGCCTGCAACCGCAGGCTGTCGATGGTGACGACGTCGCCCGCATGTCGCGCCGCAAACTGCAGTTGCAGGCCGGCGCCTTCCAGTCGAGCAGTCGCCTGCTGTGCCTTGTTGTTTCCGGACAGTTTGGCATTGCCCGATATTTTTCCCGGCCGCAGCCGGCTGTCGAGGCGTGCGGGATCGATGTCGCGCAACTGGATGTCGAGACTGCCGTCGCTGTCGCGCAATGCGCCGCTACCGGTGATGCGTCCGCCGCCGGAGGTCAGCAGTTCAAGCGCGGGCAATGTCCAGCGCAGGCCATTGCCGTTAAAGCGGGTGCTGGCTGCTGCCATTGGCAGTTTGCCGCTGTCCAGTGTACCGGGTACGGCATTGCTCAGATTCAGCCGGCCATTCAATTGACCCTGTTCGGTTTCGGCCCGGGCATCCAGTGTTAGTCGCGTTCTGGGAGCTTCAGTGAACCATGCGGACAGATCCAGCTCACGTGCCTTCGCGGTAAACCCGGTCAGCGCCTGTGCATCGTAGGGACGCACGGTCGCCGTTGCCTGAAGGCTGGCGCCGCGACCGCTGCCGGTCAGGTTCAGTTGCAGTGCTTGCAGCGTGCCGGCGACGGTGGCTTTGGCCTGCAGTGCCATGGCTGTTGTGCCGCGTACGGCCTGCAATTGTCCGTCGATGGGGTAGGGTCGCTGCGTCGCAATCTGCAGCCTGCCATCGACAGTCCAACCCTCTGATTCGGTCTGCAGCAGGCGGATGTCATGCGTTCTGCGTCCGCCGGAATATCCCAGCCGCAGCTTCTCAATAGCCGGCAGGCCGCTGATTTCAAGCCGGTTGATCTCCAGTGCGGCAATGGAGAGATCCAGTGGAAGCGCCAGCGAGGTCGGCAGTGTTGAAGCCGTTGCCGTCAGACTCTGGTAGCGCAATGTTGCTGCGGAAGCGCGGTTCAGATGAAGTTCGCCGCGCAGCAGGGCCCAGGGCTGCCAGTTCAGGGTGAATGTTTCGGCTTCCAGCAAGAAGTCTTCGTTCTTGATGTGCAAGCGGTCGATCTGCACTTCGCCGAGCAGGGAACCCCGGGCATTTTCGACCTCAATCGTTCCATTGCCCGCCCGCACGAGTTTTTGCCTTGCCCACTCCAGCCCTTGCGGGCTGTCCAGCCAGAGGGCCGTTACACCAAGCACGCCGGTGATCACAGCAAAGCCTGTGCTGACGATACGGATGGCGAGTTTTTGGCGCGTCATGTTTAGAACCTCGCGCCGAGCGTGAAGTGGAAACGGATCTTGCCGTTTTCCTGCGGCTTTGCCACGTCGAGATTCAGCGCGCCTGCCGGCGTGATCATGCGGATGCCGGCGCCATAACTGTAAACAGGACGCAGCTCCGACGGCGAGTCCGCGGCATTGCCGCCGTCGACAAACAGCGCGCCCCCCCATTGCGGCGTGAAGTCATGCTGATACTCGACGGTGCCGACGCCGAGGAAGCGCCCGCCGACGATGGAGGCGCCTTGCTGGACGCCCAGGGACTGGTAATCATAGCCGCGCACCGATTGGTCGCCGCCGGCGCGGAACAGGAATTCCGTAGGAATGCCTTCCCGTGTCTGCGCCCATACCGCACCGAATTCACCGCGCAGGTGGATGCGGTCGCGGCGACCTGCCGGGATGATTTGCAAGCCGCGGGCATAGGCGCGTGCAAATGAACGGGTAGACAGCAGCGATTCGGAGGCGCCGCCCAGTTGCAGGTTGAGCAGATGTCCTTTGCGCGGGCGCAGCAGGTCATCGACTTTGCGGTCGGTCCAGGAATAGTTAAGGCTCAGTGCGTTGAGGTTGTCGACCGGGCCGCCAGTCAGTGATTGTTCCTCAACCTGGAATTTCAAGGACCAGTCATGCTCCCGTTCCGGGGTGCGCCAGGCACGCTGTGCGGTGAGACCGAAGTTGCGGTTGACCAGGTTTTCAATGTCGCTGTGCGAGGCTTCCACGCCCAGCCGGTTGCGCCATCCGCTGGCCTCCGGTGTCAGTGCCAGTTCGCCGTTGAGGGTCTGTTCCTTGGCATCCATGCGCAGCTTGGTGCTGCCCTGCCAGCCGGGTTTGAAGGTGTTGTAGTGGGTGAACTGCGCTTCTGCGCGCGGGCCGGTATCGGTACTGTAGCCGACGCCGAGGTCGACCTTCTTTTCCGGATTCTCGACCACCCGAACGAGTACGGCGGCGGCCTTCGCCTGTGACGGGTCGGTATCGACGGCCACGGAGGCGCTGCGGAAAAAGCCGCTGGCCTGAAGTTCGGTCTGGTAACGGATCACGGCCTCGTGGCTGTAGCGCTGGCCAGCTTGGAA
Organism: uncultured beta proteobacterium; assembly: GCA_903933915.1. Taxonomy (GTDB): domain Bacteria; phylum Pseudomonadota; class Gammaproteobacteria; order Burkholderiales; family SG8-41. The sequence continues at coordinate 8,047 of CAIZLW010000138.1, forward strand.
GTGCTGAAGGTTGGCCACCAGCTGTCGCGGATAGCGTTTCAGTCCTTCGATCTGCGTGCTGCCGAAACGGAACAGCGGTCCGCTGTCGACAGTGATGTCGATGCGCACGCGTGCCGATTCCGGGTCCACTTCGGCGCTGCTGTTGACCAGGCGCGCTGCCGGATAGCCGTCGAACACAAACTCGCGCAACAGCGCTTCCTTGGCCTCGTCCCAAGCACTCTGGCGGAAGGGTGTGCCCGGCTGCAGCCGCCAGCGCCGGCTGACTTGCGCGATGCGTGCGGCTTCCGCCGGATCAGCGGTGATAGCGCCGGTGATTTTGATGTCCGCTGCGCCGACGCGCGCGACGGGGCCCGCAGTGACATTGATGCGGACAACGGTGGTGCCGCCTTCAGCGGCAGGCTCACTTTGCGCTTCCACCTTCGGTGAAAAGTAGCCCGCAGTGGTGAGCAGGGTTTCGGCATCAGGCGCCGATCGTGCGACCAGACGCTGCAGCATCGCGGCATCTACGCCGGGGCGGCCGCGGTAGCGATAAACGTCGAGGTGTTCCTGCAGGAGTGCTCTGACGTCATCGGGGGCTTCCAGCTCGATGCGCCAGGCGACGGTTTCTTCCTGGGCGGCTGCCGGGAGCGCCCACAACGCAGCGAGCATCAGCCATGCGCCGTGGTGCCAAGCGCTGCGGAGATTCATCAGAGCGTCAATGCCTTAGTCGGGCTTGTTGCGCATCCAGTCTGCGGTGCCGTGAAACGCTTTGAGCATGGCCAGACGCAGTGGTTCATCAATGCCCTTGTCTTCCATCGCCTGCAGCATGCAGGCAAGCCAGGCGTCACGTTCATCAATGCCGATCGGGAAGGGCAGATGCCGCGCGCGCAGCATCGGATGGCCGTATTTTTCAATATACAGCGGAGGCCCACCCAGCCAGCCGGAAAGAAACAGGTAGAGTTTCTCGCGCGAGGTCGACAGATCCTGCGGATGCAGTTTGCGGATGCCGTGGTATTCCGGGATTTCTTCCATCAGATCGTAGAAACGGTCGACCAGTCCGCGCACACCGGCGTCGCCGCCGAGCAAAGCGTAAGGCGTTTCGGCCGGATTTTCCTGCGCGGTACTCATGCCTGCATCCTTTGCCCGTTACTGTATCCGTTAATCACTTTTTGCTTTCGCGGTTGGCCAGTGCAACACCCGTCACTGCGATGGCCATGCCGCAGACCGCCATCGTGCCCAGCGTTTCCCCGAACATCATCCAGGCCATCAACGCAGTGACCGCCGGGGTCAGGTAAAACAGGCTGGTGACACGGGTGGCTGCGCCGCGCTGGATCAGCCGGAACAGCATGGTGGTCGCGCCCACCGACAGTACCAGCACCAGCCAGCCCAGTGCAAACAGGAATTCACCGGTCCATTGCACCTGCATGGTTTCGACGGCGAAGGCGAGCGGCAGGGTGACGGCCAGTGCTGCAGTGAACTGGATCACCGAGCCGGTGCGCAGGTCGAAGGACGGACAGTGGCGTTTCTGATACAGGGTACCCAGCGTGATGCCGGCCAGCGCGCCCAGTGCGAGCAGCAGGCTGGCGACGGACATGCCTTGCAATGACATTTTCTGCCAGACCACGAGGGCGACGCCAGCCAGTCCCAGTGTCAGGCCGCACCATTGCAGGGGGCTGACGCGCTCGCCGAGCAGGCGGCCGGCCGCAGCCGCGGTCAGCAGTGGTTGCATGCCGACGATCAGGGCGACGACCCCCGCGGACATGCCGGCATGTACTGCGCAGAATACGCCGCCGAGATAGGTGCCCTGCATCAGCAGGCCGGCGATGGCGATGTGCCGGGCTTCGGTGGGAGAGGCGGGCCAGGGAGCGCGCAAAACCAGCGCCAGCGGCAGCATCAGTGCAAGCACCGCGACGTAGCGCAGTGTCAGGAAGGTCAGGGGTTCGGCGTGGGGCAGGCCCAGCCGGGCACCGATAAAACCGGTGCTCCACAGTACAACGAACAACGCCGGCACCGTGAAGGCTGCCGGCGTCAGGCCGTGACTGCGATCAGGCGGCGGTGGCCTGGTCGACACGACCCGCCTTCTTGCGCTCGTGCTCCTTCAAGTGGCGCTTGCGGATGCGGATCGACTTCGGCGTGATTTCAACCAACTCGTCGTCGGCGATGAACTCGATCGCGGATTCCAGGGTGACCTGGATCGGCGGCACCAGGCGCACCGCTTCGTCGGTGCCGGAGGCGCGCACGTTTGTCAGCTGCTTGCCCTTGATCGGGTTGACAACAAGATCATTGTCGCGGCTGTGGATGCCGATGATGATGCCTTCATACAGCGGGTCGCCCGGAGTGACAAACATGCGGCCGCGCTCCTGCAGGTTCCACAGCGCGTACGCGACGGCGGTGCCGTCTTCGGCCGAGATCAGCACGCCGTTCCGCCGCTCTTCCATGTCGGGCTTCATCGTGCCGTAGTCGTCGAACACGTGGCTCATGACGCCGGTGCCGCGCGTCAAGGTCATGAAGTCGGACTGGAAGCCGATCATGCCGCGTGCCGGGATGCGGTAA
>CAIZLW010000139.1 GCA_903933915.1 uncultured beta proteobacterium
CGCGCGCGTGCTGTCGGTGGTGACTTCCATGCCCGGCGACGGATTGCGGCAGCATGATGCCGCCAGCACACGCTCGCCCTTGACCTCGACTACGCAGGCGCGGCAGTTGCCGTCGGGTCGCAAGCCTTCCTTGTAGCAAAGGTGCGGAATCTCGACGCCGTGGCGTTTCGCGGTCTGGATAATGGTTTCCGACGCATAGCCGACGACGTCCTTGCCGTTCAGTTTGAACTCGACCGGCATTGCCGCGAGTTCGTCTTTGCTCATTGCAGTCATGGCTTCAACTCCGGTATGACGCAGCGCTGTCGCGCCTGCATCCCTACTCGACTTCCTTGGGGAAATACTTGATTACCGTGCGGATCGGGTTCGGCGCCGCTTGTCCCAAACCGCAGATCGACGCATCGGCCATCGCACCCGACAGTTCTTCGAGCAGACCGCGGTTCCATTTTGGCGCATCCATCAGTTGCAGCGCCTTCGCCGTGCCGACGCGGCAGGGCGTGCATTGACCGCAGGATTCGTCGGCGAAGAACTTCATCACATTGCGCGCCGCACCGCGGGCCTTGTCCTGATCAGAGAGAATGATCACCGCCGCCGAACCGATGAAACAGCCGTATGGGTTCAGCGTGTCAAAATCCAGCGGGATGTCAGCCATCGTCGCCGGCAGGATGCCGCCCGACGCGCCACCCGGCAGATAGCCGTAGAACTGATGGCCCGGCAGCATGCCGCCGCAATATTCGGCGATCAGTTCTTTCACCGTGATGCCCGCCGGTGCGAGATGCACGCCCGGCTTGTTCACGCGGCCTGACACCGAGAAGGAACGCAGGCCCTTGCGGCCGTTGCGGCCGTGACCGGCAAACCAGTCCGCACCTTTTTCGAGGATGTCGCGCACCCAGTACAGCGTTTCCATGTTGTGCTCGAGGGTCGGATAACCGAACAGGCCGACCTGCGCCACATAGGGCGGACGCAGCCGCGGCATGCCGCGTTTGCCTTCGATGGATTCGATCATCGCCGACTCTTCGCCGCAGATATAGGCGCCTGCACCGCGGCGCAGGAAAATCGGCGGCAGCGGGCACGGCGGATTCGCCTGCAGCGCCTTGATTTCCTTCTCGAGAATCGCCCGCACGCCGGCGTATTCGTCGCGCAGGTAAATATAGACCTCGGAAATCTGCACCGTCCACGCGGCAATGATCACGCCCTCGAGGAAACGATGCGGATCGCGTTCAAGATAGTGCCGGTCCTTGAACGTGCCCGGTTCACCTTCATCGATATTGACCGCCATCACCCGCGGTCCTTTTTCGCCGCGTACGATGCGCCACTTGCGACCCGACGGAAAACCCGCACCGCCCAAGCCACGCAGACCGGAATGCTCCATGGTCTTGATCAGCGATTCGACATCGCGCTTGCCCGACAGGCATTCGATCGCGATGTCATAGCCGCCCTGCTTGCGGTATTCGGCATACGACACATATTTGCCGACGGCACATTGGTCCTTGTTGCCGGCGACCAGCGCTTTGACTTTATCAACGGTCGCCTGCGCCACCGGATTCTGTCCGACCACGGCCACCGGGGCCTGTTCGCAGCGGCCGACGCAGGGCGCCGGAATCACCCGCACCCTGTCGCCCAGCGACTGCTTGAGGCCTTTGATCAACTCATTGGAACCGGACAGTTCGCAGGACAGCGAATCGCAGACCCGCACGGTCAATGCCGGCGGCGCTTTCTCGCCTTCTTTGACCACGTCGAAGTGGTGATAGAACGTCGCCACCTCATAGACTTCCGTCATCGCCAGCTTCATCTCGCGCGCCAGCGCAACCACATGCGCAGCAGGGATGTGGCCATGACGATCCTGGATCAGATGCAGATTTTCA
>CAIZLW010000140.1 GCA_903933915.1 uncultured beta proteobacterium
TCTTCATCGGCAAAGCGCCGGGCTTCCGTTTGCCAGTGGCGCTGCTCTTCGTTCAGTGAAAAATCCATGATGAATCCTCAGAATTTATTAAATTAAATAATATAATATAATCAATAACTTATCGGTATTTCGCTCAGTTGCGCGAGTATCCGGCAACGGCTTCGGCCACCACCAGCGGCGCCGCGAGATCGCAATCCGCCGAATGCTGCAGCACCAGCGTGTCATGCACGTATTTCTGCAGCGGCATGTCGCGCATCACGCCCATCGCGCCGAAACATTCCGTCGCTTCCAGCGTCGCGCGATGCAGCGACTGCGCGGTAAACGTGCGCGCCACCACATGCCAGGGCAGGTCGTTGACGCTGCGGTCACCCACCGCTTCCGGATGATCGGTGATCCACGCTGCCTTCAGGGTCAGTGCGCGCGCCGCTTCAATCTGGATGGCGACATCGGCGAGTTTCATGCCGATGGCCTGGTGCTGGACAATATAAGCGCCGCCCTGCCAGCGTATCTTGGCGTAATCGACCGCTGCCTCGTAGGCCGCACGCGCCACGCCGACATTCACCGCCGCAGTCTGCACCATGCGCCGCGCAATCAGGCCGGACTGCAGCAAGCGATGTGCGGCATCGGCTGCCAGCACATCATCCTCGCCCACCTTGCAGTTCTTCAACGTCACTGCAGCGACTGCGCCATGGTGCCAGCGCGCGCGTTCGCCACCGCCGCCGAATGCCGGCAACTCGTCATCGATGGACAGGCCTTTGGCATCGCTGCCGATCAATACCGTCACCGTGCCAGGACCGTCGGCAATCTTCGCCTGCACAATGAACAACCCGGCCACCGGTGCATTCGAAACAAAAGGCGCGAGGCCGTTGAGCGTCCAGCCTTTGCCGTCGCGCTCGGCAACCACTTCGGGCGCCCCGATCACGTCGGCATCCGCCGGCACCGCGTGGTGGTAGCTCCAGCCGATTTCGGCATTCTCGTCACGTGCGATCAGCGCCAGATGAAAACGCTCGCTGGCTTCGAATTTCGGCAGCCAGCGTTTGCGTTGCGTGTCATTCATGGCCTCATGCACGGCACGCGCCAGCACGGCGGTCTCGCCCAAGACCATCGCCAGATCGACGTCGCCGGCGGCAATTTCTTCCAGCAGCACGCAGCAGGTCAGCAGATCAGCACCCGCACCGCCCGCCACTTCCGGCATTGCCAGGCCGCGCAGCCCCATCTGTGAGAGCTGATCCAGAAGCTCAGTCATCAATGGCTTCTCGAACGGCTCCAGTCGTTTCGGATCAATCGCGGCCGGCTGGACCTCCCGGGTGACAAAATCGCGCACGGCGTCGCGAAACTCGAGTTGCTCGGCCGTCAGTTGCAAGTCATACATATCAGGCTACGTCCTTTCTGTTTCAGCACATTGATTATTGCGGGTCTATGCCGGCGGCACGGGCCATCTTGATCCATTTCGCGATCTCGGACTTGATGAAGGCATCATGCTCCTCCATCGAGCTGCCCATCGGGTCGGCACCCAGCTGGATCAGCATCTTGCGGTTTTCCGGGTGACGGACTGCAGTCACCATGGCGAGATTCAGTTTATCCGCGATCGGCTTGGCGATCCCGGCCGGGCCGACAAAACTGAAACCGCTGCGCACCACAAAACCCGGCAACCCCGCTTCTTCCATGGTCGGAATGTCCGGCGCATATTCGGAACGCACACTGCCCGTCTGCGCGATCAGCCGCAACCGACCCGCAGCGATATAACCAGTCAGCAATGGCATGCTGGCAAACTGCATCTGCACTTGCCCCGCAACAAGATCGATCACTGCCGGACCAGCGCCCTTGTACGGCACATGCACAAACTTGGTGCCAGCCATGCTGTTGAGCAGTTCACCCGACAGGTGACCGACGGTGCCGCGACCGGAAGTCGAATAGAAAATCTCGCCCGGGCGTTTTTTCGACAGCGCGATGAGTTCCTTCAGATTGCGCACCGGCAGCGAAGGATGCAGTACCAGACCGGAGGGTACATCGACAATCAGACCCAGCGCCGTAAAATCCTTCAGCGTATTAAAAGGCATTTTCTTGATCATCGCCGGATTGATCACAAAACTCGCCGCCATCAGTCCGGTGGTGTAACCATCCGGCGCGCTTTTGGCGACCACATCACCGCCGATGGTGCCGCCGGCACCGACCCGGTAATCAATGACCAGTTGCTGTCCCAGCACCTCGACCATCTTCGGCTGCAGCAGACGAAAAAAAACATCACTGTTGCCGCCAGGTGCCGCGGGATTGACGATCCGCACCGCGCGTGTGGGATAGGCCTGCGCCAGCGCATCCGCAAATACGGATGCGAGGCCGCAGGCGACAATGACGCTGAAAAAACGGTTGTTGCGCTTCATTACTCCTCCAAAAGTGCAACTGCGGGTATTTGTTATTTTTATAGGTACGCTGCAGCGGCAGATAATGCCCAAAACGCAGGGCCGGGGCAACCGCGGACTGACCCCAAACGGCTTGCGCCACAATACGGACACATTAACAGCGCATCAGATCAATCCGCGGGCGATGCCGCCCGTTCCATTTACATGGCCGTGCATGCGCGCGGCCATCGCGTATCTCCCCTCCCCCCGTTTACGGGGAGAGGGGCAACGGAAAAGTAGCAGTGAATCGTTAGATCAAACCCCGTGCGATGCCGCCGTCAACCAGGATCGACTGGCAGGTGACATAGCTGGTCTTGTGCGAGGCCAGGAACACCACCATCGGCGCGATTTCCTCAGTGCGTGCGAAACGTCCCATCGGTATTTCATGCGAAAACTCGTCGATGATTTTTTCTGCGGGCTCACCGCGTTCTTTCGACAGTTTGTCGATCCGCGTCGTCCATAATCCGGTCATTGTCCGCCCCGGCGACACTGAATTGACGCGGATATTGAAAGGCCGGAATTCGACGCCCAGCGTCTTCACCATCGCAATCAATCCGGCCTTGTGCACGTTCGATACCAACTGATGAGGGTACGGCATGCGCGGCCCCGCCGCGCCCAGTATCACGATACGTCCGCCGCTTTTTGACTTTTTCAGCGGCTCCAGCGCGGCACGGATCGTCCGCACCGCCCCCATCACGTTGAATTCGTAGTTGGCATACCAGGCGTCATCATCGAGTTCTTCAAACAACGCGCGCTGACTGCCGCCCACTGCAGAAACCAGAATGTCCAGCGACGGTGCCTGCTTTGCGATCCATATTTTGAGGCCGGCGACATCCTCCGCTTTGGTGACATCAGCAGCAAACCAGCGCACCGCACACCCGGTGGCCTTTTCCAGTTGCGCCGCGGCAGCCTTGAGCTTCTCTGCATTGCGCGAACAGATCAGCACGTTCACACCTTCTTCCAGCAGCCCCTTGGCGCTCTCGTAGCCGATGCCCTCGCTGGCGCCGACGACCAGCGCGGTTTCCCCCTTGATGCCCAGATCCATATGCAATCACTCCTTAAAATAAATACCGGGAGCCGGCGCGCTCACCGCTGCGCGCCGTGTTCCCGGTTGGAATCCTTCCGGTTGCCCGGAACGGCTGAACTCTACTTGATTTTGGCCTTACTCAATTTTGGCACCCGTCAGCTTGATCAGCTTGCCGTATTTTTCATAATCGACCTTCAGCACCGTGTTGAACTGGTCCACAGTACCGGGCGCCGCATCGAGCGCCTGATTCTCCAGGCTTCTGACGACATCTGGCAGCGCCAGCGCCTTGCTGATCTCGGCGTTAAGCCTGTCGATAACCGGCTTCGGCGTTCCGGCCGGCGCGAACACGCCGATCCACGGGCTCATGTCATAGCCCTTGACCCCGGACTCGTCCAGCGTCGGCACACCCGGCAACGCCTTGCTCGGCTTGGTCGAACCCAGTCCGAGGGGGCGCAGCTTGCCGCCGCGAATATGGTTGATCACCGTCCCCACCGTTGCGAAGGACGCCTGGGTTTCACCCGCGAGCAGCGCAGTGACCTGCGGTGCCCCGCCTTTGTACGGCACATGAATGATGTCGATGCCGGCCATCGAAATCAGTAGCGCCATCTGCAGGTGCGGCGCACTGCCGTTGCCCGACGACGAGTAGTTGATCTGACCCGGCCGCGATTTCGCCAGCGCGATGAATTCTTTCGGCGTTTTCACCGGCAGTGAGGGATGCACAGTCAGCACGCCGGGCTGTGCCGACAGCATGCCGATGCCGGTAAAGTCCTTCAGCGTGTCATACGTCAGCTTTTTACCGTAGAGATGGGCGTTGCCGACATGGGTGGTCGAATGCACCATGATGGTATAGCCGTCCGCCGGCGCCTTGGCCACGATGTCGGCGCCGATCGAACCGGCAGCCCCGCCGCGATTGTCGACAATGAATTGCTGGCCCAGCGACTCTGACAGCTTCTGCATCACGATGCGGCCGACGACGTCGTTCGATCCGCCGGCAGGCCACGGAATCACCACGCGAACGGTTTTTACGGGATAAGCCTGCGCCAACACCGCAACCGGCGTTACCGACAGGATGCTCAGCGCAGCGACAGCGAATACTGATTTTTTCATCAACTCCCCCTCCAATTATGATGTCCGTTAAATCCCCGGACTTCGCCGGATTATGTTCAATTTAACCGACCCGAACAACAAAAATAACGGCCCCGCTCAGAGGCCATTGACGCACTTAATCCGCTTTTGCGCCGGAATCCTTGATGACCTTGGCATATTTGTCGTAATCCGATTTCAGGCGTGCCGCAAACTGCTCCGGGCTCATGAACATCGGGTCCAGCGTTTGCGATGTCAGCCTTTCGGCGACGCCCTTGTCTTTCAGCGTCTTCTGTACTTCCGCATTCAGGCGATCGACGATGGCTTTCGGCGTATTGGCCGGCGCCAGCATGCCGACCCAGGCCGTAAACTCATAGCCTTTTACGGTTTCCGCAATCGCAGGCACCTGCGGGAACTGCGGGATGCGGTCTTCCGAAGTCACCGCCACCGGACGCAATCGCTTCGAGCTGACATGCGGAATTACCGAGCCGACAGTGGCGGTCATCGCCTGCACCTCGCCCGATGCAATGGCCACTGCGGCGGGGCCACCGCCCTTGTACGGCACATGAATCATTCTGGTGCCGGTCATCGAGTTCAGTTGTGCCATTGCCAGATGGACAAAGCTGCCGGCCCCTGACGAGGCATAGGTGATCGCATTGGGCTGTTTGCGGCTCAGGTCAATCAACTCCTTCACTGTTTTTACCGGCAGCGAAGGATGCACGACCAGCATGCCGACCTGACGGCCCAGCGGAGAAATGCCGATGAAATCCTTGAGCGTGTCATACGGGATCTTGCTGTAGAGGTGCGGATTGGACACATGCGCGGCCGAATGCACCAAAAGGGTATAGCCATCGGGCGGGCTTTTTGCCACGACGTCGGCGCCGACAATGCCGGAAGCGCCACCCCGGTTGTCGACCACAAACTGCTGACCGAGGTTTTCAGTCAGTTTCTGCGCGACGATACGGCCGGCAATGTCATTGGCGCCGCCCGGCGGCCAGGCAATGATCACGCGTACCGGTTTGGACGGGTAGGTCTGCGCCTGCACGGCAAACGGCAGCCATGAGACCATCAGGACCGGCACGCACAGCATTAGCGTTCTGTTGATTTTCAATCCAATCTCCTAAAATTTTCCCCAGCCGACAGGCCGGGAACAGCAAAATCGTTCCATGCTTCAATCGATGCGCGCGCCGGTCTCCTTGATAACCTTGGCGTACTTGTCGTAATCCGATTTCAGACGCACCGCGAACTGCTCGGGCGTCATGAACATCGGGTCCAGCGTCTGCGAACTGAGCTTTTCGGAGACGCCCTTGTCCTTCAGCGCCTTGTGCATTTCACTGTTCAGTCTATCCAGGATCGGTTTCGGCATACCGGCCGGTCCCAGCGCGCCGATCCATGCCGTAAATTCGTAGCCCTTGACGCCGCCTTCGGCGATCGTCGGGATCTGCGGATATTGCGTAATCCGCTCGTCGGAAGTCACTGCAACCGCGCGCAGGCGCTTCGCATTGATGTGCGGGATCACCGAACCCACCGTGGCCATCATCGCCTGCACTTCACCCGACGAAATCGCCACCGCAGCGGGGCCGCCGCCCTTGTACGGCACATGCACCAGCTTGGTGTTACTCATCGAGGCCAGCAGCGCCATGCCCAGATGGACAAAACTGCCGTTGCCGGAAGAAGAATAAGTGATCTGGTTGGGACGCTTGCGGCCGAGATCAATGAATTCCCTGACGTTTGTCGCCGGCAGCGACGGATGGACAACAAGGATGCCGACCTGGCGCGCCAGCGGCGCAATGCCGACAAAATCCTTCATCGTGTCGTAGGGAATCTTGCTGTACAGATGCGGATTCGACACATGCGTCGTCGAATGGATCATGAAGGTATAGCCGTCAGCGGGACTCTTCGCCACCAGATCCGAGCCGACAATGCCCGAAGCGCCGCCGCGGTTGTCGATGATGAACTGCTGTCCGGCGTTTTCAGTGAGCTTCTGCGCGACCAAGCGGGCGACGATGTCGTTGGAACCGCCGGGTGGCCACGGCACGATGACACGCACGGTTTTGGCCGGATAGTTCTGCGCCAATACCGCAGATGACAGCGCCATCAGCGCGGCCATCGGCAACAGCAGCAATGCGGATGTTTTGCGCATGTTTTCCTCCGGGTTGTTTTATGGCATGCGAGACCGGCATTATCGGTGTAAATCTCCCGCCCGATCAACCGCATTTACCCTTAACAACGGTAGCGGGATAAAATCCCCGCTGACCCGTCTTTCCCATGTGATGCCTGATGCGGCATCGCGCCATTTTGGAGTGGTTATGGCATTACCCCTTGAAGGCGTTACCGTACTGGATCTGACCACCGTAATGGCAGGTCCTTATTGCACCATGGTTTTAGGTGACATGGGCGCCACCGTGATCAAGGTCGAAAACTTTCCCGAAGGTGACGGTTCCCGGCGCTTCGAACCCAAGGTCAACGGCGAGTCGTACTGCTTCGCGGTATTGAACCGCAACAAAAAAAGCATTGGCATCAACATGAAGGATCCCCGCGGCAAGGCGATCTTCATGAAACTGGCAGCAAAAGCCGACATCATCACCGAAAACTTCCGCCCCGGCGTGGTCAAGAAACTGGGCATCGACTACGCTGCCGTCAGCGCCATCAACCCCGGCGTGATCTACGCCTCGATGTCGGGCTTCGGCCAGACCGGCCCCTACGGCCACAAGGGCGGCTTCGACATCGTCGCCCAAGGCATGTCCGGCATCATGATGATGACCGGCGAACCCGGTGGCCGTCCGGCCAAGGTCGGCATCGCGATGAACGACATTGCCAGCGGCGTCACCGCGCTCTACTCCATCCTCGGCGCCTATATCGGCAAGTTGCGCCACGGCAAGGGTCAATACGTCGAAACCTCGCTGTTGGAAGCCGGGCTGGCGTGGACGCACTGGGAATCCGGCGCATTTTTCGGTGGCGGCGAAGAACCGCTGGCCACCGGCACCAGGCACCGCCGCTCAACGCCCTACCAGGCTTACAAAACCCAAGACGGCTACGTCACCGTCGGCGCCAACAACAACAAGCTGTGGAGCAATTTCTGCAACATCACCTGCAACAAACCGGAGTGGCTGACCGACCCGCGCTTCCATGACCTGCCGTCACGGCTGAAGAACATCGATGCGCTCGAAGTCGAAATCGAAAAAGTGTTCGCCACCCATCCGACGGCGCACTGGGTCGAAAAACTGGATGCGGCACAGGTGCCCGGCGGACCGGTCTATAGCTACAAGCAGATTCTCGGTGATGCGCACATCAAGGCGCGCAACATGGTGGTTGAATATGACCACCCGAAAATCGGCCGCATGAAGTCGATCGGCATCCCGGTCAAATCCAGCGGCGAACTCACCGCCATCCGCCAGCCCGCGCCATGGCTGGGCCAGCACTCCGCGGAAACGGTGCGAGAACTCGGCATGGCCGATGGCGAAATCGACAGCCTGTTTGCCGAAGGCGTGATCTACGACAAATACCGCAACGGCTCGCCCCGCTAAGGAGACTCCATGTCCACCGCCTGGTTATTGCTGATTGCCGCAGGACTTCTGGAAATAGTCTGGGCCATCGGCCTCAAATACACCGAAGGCTTCAGCCGCGTTGTTCCCAGCGTGATCACCATTGCCGCAATGATCGGCAGCGTGTGGCTGCTCGCACTGGCATTGAAGTCGATCCCGGTCGGCACCGGTTATGCGGTATGGACCGGTATCGGCGCCGTCGGCACCGCCATCCTCGGCATCATTCTGTTTAACGAAGCCGCAACCGTTGCCCGCATGGCCTGCA
>CAIZLW010000141.1 GCA_903933915.1 uncultured beta proteobacterium
GGAAAGAAGATCCGTTTGACCCAAGAGCGCGATCCCGCTAACCTGAAATGGAATGACGTGGGTGCGGACATCGTGATCGAGTCCACCGGCTTGTTCCTGGACAAAGCCTCGGGCGAAAAGCACCTGGCCGCTGGCGCCAAGAAAGTGATCTTCTCTGCACCTTCCAAAGACGACACCCCGATGTTCGTGTTCGGCGTGAACGACAAGACCTACGCGGGTCAGGCCATCATCTCCAACGCGTCGTGCACCACCAACTGCCTGGCACCGGTCGCCAAGGTGCTCAATGACAAATGGGGCATCAAGCGCGGCCTGATGACCACAGTGCATGCGGCGACAGCCACGCAGAAAACCGTCGACGGCCCGTCGAACAAGGACTGGCGCGGCGGCCGCGGCATCCTCGAAAACATCATTCCGTCGTCGACCGGTGCGGCCAAGGCCGTCGGCGTGGTGATCCCGGAACTGAACAAGAAACTCACCGGCATGTCATTCCGCGTGCCGACCTCCGATGTGTCGGTGGTTGACCTGACGGTCGAACTGAACAAACCCGCGACCTATGCCGAAATCTGCGCTGAAATGAAGGCGCAATCGATCGGCGCGATGAAGGGTGTGCTCGGCTATACCGAGGAAAAAGTGGTTTCCACCGATTTCCGCGACGAGACCTGCACCTCGGTGTTTGACGCCGAAGCCGGCATCGCGCTCGACACCACCTTCGTCAAGGTGGTGTCCTGGTACGACAACGAATGGGGTTACTCGAGCAAGACGCTGGAGATGGTGCGCGTGGTCGCGAAAAAATAATCAACGTCAAAAACATTGCCACAGAGGACACCGAGAACTGCGAGAGGAAGATTTTGATTTTCTCTGTGCACCCCTTAAGGGGGTATCAAGAAACTCTGTGTGCTCTGTGGCTAAAAAGGTTTTGAAGTGAAATTTCTCCGTCTTTCCGATCTTCCGCTCAAAGACAAACGCGTGTTCATCCGTGCGGATCTTAATGTGCCGCAGGACGATGCCGGCAACATCACCGAAGACACGCGTATTCGCGCGACCATGCCCGGCATCAAACACGCGCTCGCCGCCGGCGCCGCAGTGATGGTGACGTCGCACCTTGGCCGCCCGACCGAGGGTTCGCTGCAGCCCCGCGACACGCTGGCGCCGATCGCGCAGCGCTTGTCGGAAATGCTCGGCCAGCCGGTGCGGCTGATACAGGATTGGGTTGACGGCGGCTTTACCGTCAAACCCGGCGAAGTGGTGCTGCTGGAGAACTGCCGCGGCAACAAGGGCGAAAAGAAAAACGACGACACGCTGGCGCGCAAAATGGCGGCGCTGTGCGATGTCTATGTGAATGACGCCTTCGGCACCGCGCATCGCGCCGAAGCCACCACGCACGGCATCGCGAAATACGCGCCGGTGGCCTGCGCCGGTCCGCTGATGGCCGCCGAACTGGATGCGCTGGGCAAGGCCCTGGAAAAACCGGCGCGGCCGCTGCTGGCGATTGTCGCCGGCTCCAAGGTGTCGACCAAACTGACGATCCTCAAATCGCTGGCCTCGAAAGTCGACCAGTTGATCGTCGGCGGCGGCATCGCCAATACCTTCATGCTGGCCACCGGCATGCGTATCGGCAAATCACTGGCCGAGCCGGATCTGGTCGGCGAAGCCCAGACCGTCATCGACATCATGAATTCGCGCGGCGCACAGGTGCCGTTGCCGGTGGACGTGGTGGTCGCCGATGAACTGTCGGCGCTGGCCCGTGCCAATCCGATCGAAGCCACTGCAGTTCGCGGCGATGACCTGATTCTCGATGTCGGCGCAAAAACGGCGCGCATCTTTGCCGATCTGATTGCCAAGGCCGGCACCATTGTCTGGAACGGTCCGGTCGGTGTATTCGAATACGACCAGTTTGCCGGCGGCACCAAGGCCATCGCACAGGCCATTGCCGCATCAAAAGCGTTTTCGATCGCTGGCGGCGGCGATACGCTGGCGGCAGTGGCCAAGTACAGAATTGCCGACAAGGTTTCCTATATTTCTACCGGCGGCGGTGCGTTCCTCGAATTTCTCGAGGGCAAGAAACTGCCGGCGGTCGAGGTTCTCGAGCAGCGCGCAGCATGACCGGAGCGCGCGGCCAGCCTTCATTTCAAGGGATGGGTTAGCGCATGATCCGCAGAACCAAGGTAGTCGCCACGCTGGGCCCCGCGTCCAGCGACGCCAAGACGCTGACCCGCATGATCGATGCCGGGCTGGACGTGGTGCGCATCAATTTTTCGCATGGCACGCCCGACGAACACCGCGCCAGAGTGAATCTGGTGCGACAGCTGGCGCGCAAAGCCGGCCGTGCGGTCGGTGTGCTGGTCGATCTGCAAGGTCCGAAGATCCGCGTCGGCCGCTTCAAGGATGGAAAAATCAACCTCGAGCCGGGGGCGAAGTTCGTGCTCGATGCCGAGTGCAAGCTCGGCGACCAGAACGTCGTCGGCCTCGATTACAAGAACCTGCCCAATGACGTGCGTCCCGGCGACACGTTGCTGCTCGATGACGGGCGCATCGTGCTCGGCGTAACCAGCGTGCGCGGGCCGAAAATTTTTACCGTAGTCGAACAGGGCGGGCCGCTGTCGAACAACAAGGGCATCAATCGCAAGGGTGGCGGCCTGACCGCGCCGGCGCTGACCGAAAAAGACAAGCAGGACATCAAGCTCGCCGCTGAATTGAAGGCCGATTTCCTGGCGGTGTCCTTCCCGCGCTCCGGTGACGATGTACGCTGGGCGCGTGACCTGTTCACCAAGTCCGGCGGTCACGGCCTGATCGTGTCCAAGATCGAGCGCGCGGAAGCGATCCCTGCGCTGGAGGAGATCCTCGACGCCTCCGACGCGATCATGGTCGCGCGCGGCGATCTGGCCGTCGAAGTCGGCGATGCCGCCGTGCCGGCGCTGCAGAAGCGCATGATCAGGATGGCGCGCGACAAGCAGAAGCTGACCATCACCGCGACGCAGATGATGGAGTCGATGATCAGCAGCCCGATCCCCACGCGCGCGGAGGTCTCGGACGTCGCCAATGCGGTGCTCGACGGCACCGATGCGGTGATGACTTCCGCGGAAACGGCGGCCGGCAAATATCCGGCCGAAACCATTGCGGCGATGGTGCGGGTGTGCGTCGAAGTGGAAAAGGAAGACGCGCTGCAGCAGGAACGGCGCGGCGCGCCGGGGCAGATCGACGTCGAAAACTCGGTTGCCCGGGCGACCGCGTTTACCGCCGCCGGCCTGCCGATCAAGGCGATTGCCGCTTTGACGCAGAGCGGGCGCACCGCGCTGCTGATGTCACGGATGGCGATATCGGTGCCGATTTACGCGATGAGTTCCGTCATCGAAACCCGGCGCCGTGTCACGCTGTTCCGCGGCGTGCATCCGGTGCGGTTCAAGGGTGCGCGCAACCCGGAGAAAGCCCTGCAGATGGCGGAAGACGAACTGATCCATCGTGGTGTTGTGCAGAACGGCGACCTGATCGTGCTGACCATCGGCGAACCTTTCGGCCGCGCCGGGGGCACCAACACCATGAAAATCGTCAAGGTCGGCGAGCACCGGAAGAAATGATGTGCCGGTGTAAAATACCGCCCCGTTTTCACCCTTTTCACTAATCACACATCACACCAGCAGGAGCAATCATGTCAGCAAACGATCTGGCCGCCATCGCCCAGGCGATGGTCGCCCCCGGCAAAGGCATCCTCGCCGCCGATGAGAGCACCGGCACCATCGGCAAACGCTTCGAAGGCATCAATGTCGAAAATACCGAAGAACACCGCCGGGCCTACCGCGACATGCTGTTTCTGACCCGCGGCATTGGCGACCATATCAGTGGCGTGATCCTGTATGACGAAACGCTGCGCCAGAAATCGGCCGACGGCACTTCCTTCGTTAAATTGCTCGAAAAAATGGGCGTGCTGCCGGGTATCAAGGTCGATGCCGGCGCCAAACCGCTGCCGTTGTGTCCGGGCGAGACCGTGACCGAAGGCCTCGACAACCTGCCCAAGCGCTGCGCCGACTACGTGAAACTGGGGGCCAAGTTCGCCAAATGGCGCGCGGTGATCGACATCGGTCGCGACATGCCGAGCTCGACCAGCATCGCCGCCAATGCCCATGCGCTGGCGCGTTATGCCGCAATCTGTCAGGAAGCCGGTCTGGTGCCCATCGTCGAACCCGAAGTGCTGATGGACGGCGACCATACGATTGAGCGCTGTGAAGAAGTGACGGAATGGACGCTCAACGCGGTCTACGAAGCGCTGTACCTGAACCGCGTCGTGCTCGAACACACCGTGCTCAAGCCGTCGATGGTGATCTCCGGCAAAAAATGCGCGAACCAGGCGCCGGTCGATGAAGTTGCCGCGCGTACCGTGCGCGTGCTCAAACGCACCGTGCCGGCGGCCGTTGCCGGCATCGTTTTCCTGTCCGGCGGGCAGAGCGATGAACTGGCGACCGCCCATCTCAATTCGATGAACGTGCAGTTCAAAGGCAACCTGCCGTGGCCGCTGTCGTTCTCCTATGGCCGCGCGCTGCAGCAGCCGTCGCTGAAGGCGTGGAAGGGCCTGCCCGCCAACGTGCCGGCCGCCCAAGCGGCGCTGGCACACCGTTCGAAAATGAACGGGCTGGCCAGCCTCGGCCGTTACTCGGCCGATCTGGAGCGCAAGGGCTGATAAAAAAGTATAATAAAAACAAATACTTATAATATAGGTTAGCGCTCACTTCAAATGCGGCTGCCCGTATCCATCATCACCGGTTTTTTGGGCAGCGGCAAAACCACGCTGCTGAACCGGCTTTTGCAGGACCCGGCCATGGCCGGCGCCGCGGTGATCATCAACGAGTTCGGGGACATCGGACTCGATCATCTGCTGATCGCCACGCCCAATGAAAACACGGTGCTGTTATCGAGTGGGTGCATCTGCTGCACGGTACGCGGCGACCTGGTCAACACCTTGCGCGACCTCGATGCCCAGCGCCGCAAAGGCGATCTGCCGCCGTTCGACCGCGTTCTGATCGAAACCACCGGTCTGGCCGATCCGGTGCCCATTGTTCAAACCGTCGTCACCGACGAAAAGCTGGCGCCCACTTACATTCTCGACAGCGTCATTACCCTGGTCGATGGCGTCAACGGATTGCAGCAACTCGACAGCCAGCCCGAGTCGGTCAAGCAGGCGGCGCTGGCGGACCGGCTGCTGATCACCAAGACCGACTTGCCGGAAGCGACCGCCGTTGCAGCACTGACCGCGCGGCTGGCCGAACTCAACCCCGGCGCCGAAGTGCTGACGCTGGCCCATGGCGTGATCGCGGCGTCCGCGCTGTTTGGCGCAACACTGGCGCCGGAATCGCGGGCCGCGGATCTCACGCGCTGGTTGCGTGAAGAACAATATGTCCGCGTCGAGGCGAGCCAAAGTCCGCTCGGCGCAGCCGCCGGA
Organism: uncultured beta proteobacterium; assembly: GCA_903933915.1. Taxonomy (GTDB): domain Bacteria; phylum Pseudomonadota; class Gammaproteobacteria; order Burkholderiales; family SG8-41. The sequence continues at coordinate 5,432 of CAIZLW010000141.1, forward strand.
GCGCACGACCCCGGCATCCGCTCTTACAGCATCCTGCTTGATGAACCGATTACCGCGGCCGGATTGACGGCCTGGCTGACGGCCATCGCCTCGCTGCGCGGCGCTGAATTGCTGCGGGTCAAAGGCCTGCTCAATGTCGACGGCGAACCGGTGGTCGTGCATGCGGTGCAGACATTGATCCACGAACCGGTGACGCTGGCGCAATGGCCGGATGACGAGCGCCGCTCACGGCTGGTATTCATCACCCGCGGCATGGATCGCGCAGCCATCGAATCGACGCTGGACGTCCTGCGCTGGCGCTCGATGGCGCCGGCCGGCGGGGTACCGAAACCGGATCCCCAGGCCTATGCGCGGTTTCTGGACGCCATGACCAAGATGCGCTGACGCTAGTCAGCCTCAGGGTTTTCGGACCGGACCGGAATGCAGGCGGCAGTTGTCCTGTAAAAAAGCGTAAGTCAGGCGGGGCACGATTCATGCACCGCAATTTCTGAACCTTCCCCGGATTTTTCATGAAAACCATCACGGGCAACACCTTTCGGCTGGCTGCGCCGTTCTGGCGCGATGCCTCCAACCGCAAGACCGGCTGGGTACTGGCTGCGGTTCTGATCCTGCTGGTCGCCGCGAGTACCGGACTCAACGTCTGGCTCAATGACTTGAACAAGGCTTTTTACGATGCCTTGCAGAGTCTGAATGCCCCGGCCTTCAACCAGAGCGTGACGCAGTTTTTCATTGCGGTCGGTTTTCTGGTGGCCGTGATGACCCTGTCGAGTTATCTGGAGCAGGCCCTCGAAATCCGCTGGCGGCAGAACCTTACCGACAGCATGATGAAGCGCTGGCTTGACGGGCACACCTTCTACCGCATGGAGCGCGACAGCCTCTGCGACAACCCCGACCAGCGGCTGTCGCAGGACATTAGTGAATACGTGAAGCTGATGACCAGCCTGACGCTGGGCTTTATCGCCAATCTGGGAACACTGGGTTCGATGGGCTGGATCCTCTGGCAAAGCGCCGGGCCGATGACTTTCAATCTGGGTGCGTCAGCGGTGACCATCCCGGGCTATCTGTTCTGGCTGGCAATTTTCTGGGGCATCGTGCAAACGCTGGTCACCCATCTCGCCGGTCACCGGCTGGCGGGGCTGACGGTCGAGCAGCAATCGGCCGAAGCGGATTTCCGGTTTGCACTGGCCAAGGTGCGCGAGTCGTCGGAGCAGATTGCCTTTTACAGAGGGCAGGCGGTGGAACAGACGCGGCTGCATCGCCTGTTCGGGGAAATCCGCCGCAACTGGTCGCAACTGATGCGCCACAACATCTATCTCAATGTCACCACCACGACGTTTTCGGTGATTGCGGTGCTGGTCCCGATCATCGCGGTATCACCCAAGGTACTGTCCGGTGAATTGAGTCTGGGCACGCTGATGCAGGACATCGGCGCGTTTGGTGCAACAACATCGGCAGTAGCCTGGTTTGCGCTGTCCTACCGTGACCTGTTTCAGCTCTCGGCGCGAGTGCGGCGTCTGACGATCATGAACGAGGCGATGGACCCGCCGCCCGAACCGGGAATCAAGATGCAGCGCAATACCAGTAGCCACAATATTCAGGGTCACAACATTGCCCTCAGCCTGCCGGACGGACGCCTGCTGTCCAGCATCGAAAAATTCATTTTTGCACCGGGTGAACGCTGGCTGGTGCGCGGCCCCTCCGGCGTCGGTAAAAGCACCTTGCTGCGGGCAATTGCCGGCCTCTGGCCTTTCGGCAAGGGGCAGGTGAGCATTCCGCAGAGCGCCCGCATCATGTTCATGCCGCAGAAGAACTATCTTGCGGACGGTCTGCTGAAAGATACCCTGGCCTATCCGGCGGATGCCGACTCGTTCGACCGCGCCACGCTGGCCGCAGCGCTGGTCGATTGCAAATTGCCGCACCTGGTGGATCTGCTCAACCAGTCTGCGCGCTGGAGCCACCGGCTTTCGCCGGGCGAGCAGCAGCGGCTGGCCTTTGCGCGCGCCCTGCTGTACCGGCCCGATATCCTGTTCATGGATGAATCTTCCAGCGCCCTCGACAATGCCACCGAAGCCCATCTTTACCGGTTGATTGTCGACCGGCTGCCCGACTGCACCGTGGTCAGTGTCGCGCATCGCACGACGCTGGAAGTATTCCATGACAAACAGCTCCATGTCGAAGCGCCCGCAGGGGCTGCGGTGTAAAGCCTGCCCCGGTCCGGAAACCCGGCAATCGTCTTAAAAAGCGGCAGAGTCCACATATCCCCGGCTTGACAAGACGAGGGTGATTATTTAGCTTCCATCCTTCGCTGCAAACGCTTACATTTCGCTCTCGACCGATGACCCGCTGATCCGGCGCCGCCCCTGAGACGCCACGCAATTCCGGAGGATTTACCCGCATGTTCGAATTCAAACCCGTCGAAGCCAAGGGCGCCACCCGTGTCATCAAGGGCGGCCTGCTGATTGACGGTAACGGCGGCAAACCGGTCAAGGATCCGGTGATCATTGTCGAAGGCCGCCGCATCAAGCAGGTCGGCACCAAGGGCAAGATCAAGATTCCCGCCAAGGCTGAAATCATCGATTGCGGCAAATCAACGCTGCTGCCGGGCCTGATGGATGTCCATCTGCACACGATGATGTTCAACTGTCTGACCTTCCACAATTACCGTGTCGCGCAGTGGGAGATCACGCCCGAGCTGCAGCAGATGTACGGCCTGTTCCATGCCCAGCTGTGTTTCGACATGGGCTTCACCACGCTGCGCGACCTCGGTCTGAATTCCGGCCGCGGCCTGCTCACCGCGCATCTGTGCGCCATTCGTGATTCGATCGAAGCTGGCGTCATTGAAGGCCCGCGCATGCTGATCGGTGGATTCACCACCATCACCGGTTCGCATCTCGACCTGATCCAGCCGCGCGCTGCGCAACGTTACGGCTTCCAGACCGCTGACGGTCCGTGGGAACTGCGCAAACTCGCGCGGACCAACCTGCTGGCCGGTTGCGACATCGTCAAGACCTGCGCCACTGGCGGCGGCGGCACCGACAAGGAAGAGCCGGACATCCGCAACATGACGCAGGAAGAAATCAACGCCATCGTTGACGAAGCCCACGCCTTCCACAAGACCGCTGCGGTGCATTGCTTCACGCCCAACGGCCAGCGCATGGCGCTGGAGGCAGGTGCTGACACCATCGAACACATGGTGTTCCATGACGATGAAACCATCGACATGATCGCCGAAGCCGGCACCTGGATGACGCCGACGCTGCTCCATCGCACCGATCACGCCATCGGCACGCGCAAGGATCAGGGCACTTCTCAGTTCGTGTTGAACAAGATGAAGGCGCTGCAGCCGTACTGCTTCGAGACCTTCCAGAAAATGCACAAGGCCGGGGTCAACATCGCACTCGGCACCGATATGGGCTTTGATCCCGAGATGGGCACCAATGCGCGCGAGATGGAAATCTACGTCACGCTGGGCATGACGCCGATGGAAGCCATCATGAGCGCAACGAGCAACGCCGCGCGCGCGATCAAGCTCGACAAGCAACTGGGCACCGTTGAAGCCGGCAAACTCGCCGATATCATCGCCGTCAAGGGCGATCCGCTGAAAAACATCCGCGTATTCCAGGACAAGAAAAACATCGAACTGGTGATGAAGGAAGGCCGTGTCTACGCCGACCGCCGTCCCGGTCACAGTAAGAGCGTGGTCAGCGTTACGCCGCAAGACTGGAAAAAAATAGATTACCTGTAATCCAAACGGGATTACGCAACGAACAACCGGAGGGGGTTGAGCATGGCCGCAGCAAAGAAGGCAGTAAAAAAAGCCGCTAAAAAAACGGCAAGCAAAACCAAGACCGTTGGCGCCATCCGCGCCGGAAACGGCCAGTACCATTTCCGCATGGCGAAGCTGAAGAAGGTGCCCGCGGGCACCGGCTATTCGACTTCGCACGGCGGTGTTGTTGAAGGTTCACGCATACTCGTCGGCTACATCCACAAGCCACGCGGCACCGGCTCGCGGATGCACACGCACAAGAATGAGCAGCTGAACTATGTTCTGCAAGGCACGCTGGTGGGGTCGGTCAACGGCAAACGCGTTGTCGCCCCTGCCGGCACCTTGATTTATATCCCGGCGAATGCGCCGCATAACCTGATTTCGTCGACCAAGGACAAGGACGTCATTTTCCTGGCGATCAAGGATCTGTCGCAGGGCATCATCGGCATGGCGGTGGACGGCACGATGACCGGGCCGCACTTTGAGAAGGGCTTCGGCCCGGCGAAAAAGGCAGCGAAAAAGAAAACCGCCAAACGCGCTGCCGGACGTTAAAAATAATAAATAAAAACAAATAGTTATATTCTCCCGATGCGACTGACGGCAGAGGAGAAAAAAATGCTGCGCGGCGAGCTAGGCCGTGCGGTGCAGGAAGCGCTGCAACTGCAACTGGAAGTCGGCAAGTTTTTCGGCGCGAAACGCTTCGTGCCGGTGTCGAACGTGCACATGATGGGTGACATCGAAGTCATGGGCGACGCCGGCAAGTCCTTTCTCGAAAGGGCCGCGCAGTCCGGCGCGAAATGCCGGCAGCCGACAACGACCAATGCGCGCTGTATCGACTTTTCCCATGTCGAACGCCTGCAGCAGGATCAGGAAGAAGCGCGCAAGGAAAAAGAGCTGATCGCCTGCCTAAGGCGCATGGATGTCATCACTGCCGACACCTGCATCAATTATCAGACGCTGTACCAGCCGCACCTCGGCGAACATGTCGCCTGGGGTGATACCGGCACGGTGATCTACGCCAATTCGGTATTCGGCGCGCGCTCCAATTTCGAAGCCGGTCCCGCCGCGCTGGCCGCGGGCCTCACCGGGCGCGTACCCGAATACGGTTTTCATCTCGACGAACATCGCCGCGGCACTTTCCAGGTCAATCTGAAAGCCGATCTGAACGATCTCGCCGACTGGGGCGCCATCGGCAAGATCGTCGGCTCCGGTCATCAGGACTATTACGCGGTGCCGGTGTTCACCGGCATCAAACGTTCACCGACTGCCGATGAACTGAAACAGCTCGGTGCCGCGCTGGCCAGTTACGGTTCGATGGGCATGTTCCACATGGTCGGCGTGACGCCGGAAGCGGCGACATTGAAGGCGGCATTCGGCGGACGCAAGCCGAAGGAAGTCATGACCGTCACCAACCGCGATCTTGAGCGTGTGTACGCCGGTTACGACAAACAGAACAATCCGTTGAACCTGGTGGTGTTCTCCGGCCCGCAGCAATCGCTGTTTGAAATGAAAACACTGGCCGCGCTGCTCAAAGGCCGCAAGGTGGCGAAGGGCAGCCAGCTGTTCATCACCACCAGCAACGGCGTCAAAAGCGCCGCGAAGGAACTGGGTTATCTGCAGGACATCGAACAGTCCGGCGCCATCGTGCTCGAAGGCGTGTGTTTCTACATCCTGCAGAACCTGCCGCAGATGCGCGTGCGCGAAGGCTGGAGCAACCTCGTCACCAACTCCGCAAAACTCGCCAACATCATCGGCGCGCACAAATTCAATACCATCCTGCGTCGCACCGCCGAATGCGTGGACATTGCCTGTACCGGCAAGGATGTACGGTGAGCAAGCCCGCAAAAGCCGGCAACACCATCCGCGTCAATCGCGCCTTCGGCAACATTGTCGAAGGCGAGGCGCTGGTCTCCACCGAAGGCTTTTCACCGCGCTACGACCTCGACCGCTGGAGCGGGCTGATTTCGCGCCCCGGTCATGCGCTCGAAGGCCACAACCTCAAGGACAAGATCCTGATCACGCCCAGCGCCAAGGGCGGCATCGCCGCGGGCTGGGCCTTCTACGACATCCAGCACAAGGGCATCGCCCCGAAAGCCTTTGTCTTCGGCGTCACCAACCCGGTGATGGTGCAGGGCGCGGTATTCGCCGGCATCACCATTACCGAAGGCTGGTCGGCAGATCCTTATAAACTGATCCGTACCGGCGACATCGTGCGCGTCAATCCCGCAAAACGGACCTTGACGCTGGTGCGCCGCGCTTCGCGGTAATCTGTCGAGAACACGGCAAAAAAGCCGGAATCAAAACCAAAGGAGGAGCCTCATGAATTCGTGGATGCCCGTCGCCTTGCTGGCTGCATCGGCGCTGTCGCTACCGGTACACGCCGCCACCGCATTTCCGACCAAACCGATCCGCATCATCGTTGCCTATACGCCGGCTGGCACTACCGACATTCTGGCGCGCGCCATCGGTCAAAAAATGAGCGAGAGCTGGGGCCAGCCGGTGATTGTCGACAACCGACCGGGCGCCAACGGCAATATCGGCACCGAAGTCGCCGCGCGTGCGGTAGCCGACGGTCACAGCCTGGTGATGGCCACGGCCGGCACCCACGGCATCAATGTCAGCCTTTATCGCAAGCTCAACTGGCATCCGGTGAAGGATTTTGCTCCAGTGAGCCTGACCGCGATGGTCCCCAATATCATGGTGGTCAACAACAGCCTTCCGGTAAAGAACGTCAAGGAATTCATCGCCCACGTCAAAGCCAATCCCGGCAAGCTTTCCTACGGTTCACCCGGCAACGGCAGCACCGCGCATCTTTCCATGGAATTGTTCAAGAGCATGACCGGCGCCAATCTGGTGCACATCCCGTACAAGGGCAGTGCCGGCGTATTGACCGATGTGATGGGCGGACAGATCGCGGTGACCATCGACAATATGCCGCCCTATGTGCCCCAGGTGCGCGCCGGCAAAATCCGTGCACTGGCCGTCAGCACGGCGAAACGCTCCTCGGCGATGCCCGATGTGCCGACCATCGCAGAAGCCGGTGTAACCGGTTACGAGGCCGGTGCGTGGTTCGGCCTGTTGGCACCTGCCGGCACGCCCAAGGCGGTTGTTGCCCAGCTGTCCGCAGAAAGCGCGCGCATCCTCAAGCTGCCGGACGTCAGCAAGCGCATCTCCGAACTCGGTGCCGATCCGGTGGGCAGCACACCCGAGGAATTCGCTGCACTGATCCAGTCGGAAATCGCCAAATGGGCGAAGGTGATCAAGGACGCCAACGTCGAACTGCAGTGAAAAACTGCAATTAACAGGATGGACAGGATTTGCAGGATAAAAGCCAACTGCATATCGAGATTACAGAGGCCGTCATCGGCGGTGCCTTTGAGGTTATAAAGGAACTCGGCACTGGCTTTCTGGAATCGGTTTATGAAAAAGCGCTGTTGCTGGCTTTGCGCCAGAAAGGGTTGGCGGCGGTTGCGCAGTATCCGCTGAAGGTTTCGTTCAGAGGCGAGAATGTCGGGGAGTTTTTTGCTGACATTCTGGTTGAGCAAAAAGTGCTGGTTGAACTGAAGGCAATCAAAATGCTGGTGCCCGAACATCAGGCCCAGTTGATCAATTACCTGCACGCCAGCGGAATCGAGGTCGGTCTTCTAATCAATTTCGGCAATCCGAAGCTGGAAATCAAGCGTTGCATCAAAACCAAGACGGTTTAATGTTTTGGTTTTATCCTGAATATCCTGTCCATCCTGTAAATTAAAAAATGATCCGCGACCCCGAATCCTTCAACATCCTGCACGACACGCTGACCCGTTTTGTCCGCGAAAAACTGATTCCGCGCGAAGTCGAAGTCACCGAAACCGACGAGATTCCCGCCGACATCGTTGATGACATGCGCAGGCTTGGCCTGTTCGGCCTGACTATTCCCGAGGAATACGGTGGGCTGGGACTGACCACCGAAGAAGAAGTGCTGACGTCGATGGTGGTCTGTTACGCCTCGCCGGTGTTCCGCTCGCGCTTCGGTACCAACACCGGCATCGGCTCGCAGGGCATCGTCATTGACGGCAGCGAGGAACAGAAACAGCGCTACCTGCCACGACTCGCCGCCGGCGAAATCACTGGTTCATTCGCTCTGACCGAACCGGAAGCCGGCTCCGACGCCGGCTCGTTGCGCACCACGGCCAAACGCGATGGCGATTATTATGTGATTAACGGCAGCAAACGCTATATCACCAATGCGCCCGAAGCCGATGTGTTCACGGTGATGGCGCGCACCGATCTGCAATCAAAAGATGCCAAGGGCGTTTCCGCCTTCATTGTCGAGCGCAATACGCCCGGGCTCAGCGTCGGCGGCTACGACCGCAAGATGGGCCAGCGCGGCTCGCATACTGCCGACGTGATGTTCGACAACGTGCGCGTGCCGGCAGCCAACATCATCGGCGGGCTGGAAGGCATGGGCTTCAAGACCGCGATGAAGGTACTCGACAAGGCGCGGCTGAACATTGCTGCCGTCTGTGTTGGTGCTGCCGAGCGCCTGCTCGACGAAGCGCTGAACTATGCGCGAGAACGCAAGCAGTTCGGCAAGCCGGTGGCCGAGTTCCAGTTGATACAAGCCATGCTCGCCGATTCCAAAGCCGAGATTTACGCCGCACGCAGCATGGTGCTCGAAGCCGCACGCAAAAGGGATGGCGGCAGCGGCATCACCCTGGAAGCCTCCTGCGCCAAACTGTTTGCCGCAGAAATGGTCGGCCGCGTGGCGGACCGCGCGGTGCAGATTCACGGTGGTGCCGGCTATATGCAGGCCTCTGCGGTGGAGCGGCTGTATCGCGATGTGAGGCTGTTCCGGCTGTATGAAGGCACCAGCCAGATCCAGCAGCTGGTGATTGCGCGGCATATGCTGAAGTAGCCGGGTCTGATTGACCTCGCTTTGAGGTCGATCAGTACTTTTGATGTCCACGAAGCGGCACCTGCAAGCACTGGTCCCCGGGGCTGCCCTAAAATGTCCGTTCGACAACGCGCCTTTTGCGCCGTGCCGTTTTTTTCGAAGGATCTGCCGTGGCATTTGACAAACTGCTCGAAGAATTCAAACAGAAAACCGATGAAGTGCTCGCCATGGGCGGGGCGGAGAAGCTGGCCAAGCGCAAGGCTGAAGGCCACCTCAATGCCCGCGAACGCATCGACTACCTGATCGATGACGGTTCGTTCATCGAATCCGGCCGCTTCGCGCGCAGCAACCAGCCGGCGGTCAAACACAAGACGCCGGCCGACGGCAAGGTTGCCGGTTTCGCCAAGATCGACGGCCGCGACATCGCGCTGGTGTCGAACGACTTCACCGTGCTCGGTGCGTCGTCCGCCGTGATCAACATGAAAAAGATCAAGCATGTGAAGCAGGTCGCGAACAAACGCGGCATGCCTCTGGTGATGCTCGGTGAATCGTCAGGCGCGCGCATGCCCGACCGCATGGGTTCCGCCGGGCGCGCGATCATTGCGCAGGATCCGTTTGAATATCAGCGCCTTCGCGAATCACCGTGGTGTTCGGCGTTGCTCGGCCAGTGCTACGGATCATCGACCTGGTATTCCGCGATGTCGGACTTCGTGGTGATGCGCAAGGGCGCGATCATGGCGATTGCCAGCCCCAACGTGACGTCGATCGCCATCAACAAGCCGATCGAAGCCGAGGACCTCGGCGGCTGGAAGCTGCTGACGGGTGTGTCTGGTCTGGCCGACATGGCGGTGGACAACGACCAGCAGGCAATGGATGCGATCAAAAAGTTCCTGTCCTACCTGCCCAGCCACAACCTGCAGCCGCCGCCGCAGTATCCGGTGCCGGCGGGTTCGGATGACGCCTGCAAGACCATTTTCGACATCCTGCCGGAATCACGCAACAAGGTGTACGACGTGCGCAAGATCATCGCCGCCGTTGCCGACAAGGATTCGATGTTCGAGCTGAAGGAACGCTTCGGCAAATCGATTTCGACGGTGCTGGGCCGTCTCGACGGCAAAAGTGTGGGCTTCATCGCCAATAACCCGATGTACAAGGGCGGCGCACTGGATGCCGACGCCGTGCAGAAAGTCATCAGCTTCATGGTGCTGTGTGATTCGTTCAACGTACCGCTGGTGTTCCTGGTCGATGTGCCGGGCTTCCTGATCGGCGTTGAAGGCGAAATCCGCGGCATGCCGGGCAAGGTCATCAACTGGATGAACGCGCTGTCGCAGGTGACTGTGCCCAAGCTGACGGTGATCATGCGCAAAGACTACGGTCAGGCCTACATCAACATGGCCGGAGGCAAGGGTGCCGATGAAGTCGCGGTGTGGCCGATGGCGGACTTGGGTTTCATGGACCCGGCGGTGTCGGTCAATGTGTTGTACGGCATCAAGCAGCAGGATGACCCGGAGAAATTCGCCAAACTCAAAGCCGAAGTCGAACGCGATACCTCGGCCTGGGGACTGGCCGAACTGTACGAGGCCCAGCATGTGCTCGACCCGCGCGACACCCGTGCATGGTTGATCCGCACACTGGAAATCCATCGCAGTGGCATGAACAACGGCGTCGGGCAGCACCTGCTGCGCAACTGGCCGACAAGCTACTGAGTTCATCACGCAACGACGCGATGACAGCGTCTGCTGATTTGGGGAGGGGCAACATGTCGTATCAAACTTTGATCGCAGTGGCTGTCGCGCTGGTTACCGCAACGCCGGCATGGGCGCAGAACTATCCGTCGCGCCCGGTACGCTTCATCGTGCCGTTTGCCCCCGGCGGCAATACCGACGTGCAGGGCCGGCTGATCGCGCAGAAGCTGTCCGACAAGTGGGGGCAGCAGGTCGTCGTCGATAACCGCGCGGGCGCCGGCGGCACGCTGGGTGTTGAGATGCTGGCCAAGGCACCGCCTGACGGTTACACCATCGCGCTGGCGTCTTTTGGCAACATCCTGGTCGGCCCCAGCCTGTTTCCCAAACTAGCCTACGATCCGATGAAGGATCTTGCGCCGGTCGTTCTGGTGTCATTGCCGCCGGGCCTGCTCGTCGTCAATCCTGCCCTGCCGGTAAAAAATGTCGGCGAGCTGGTGGCCTACGGCAAAACCAATCCCGGCAAGCTCAATTACGGTTCAGCCGGCAACGGCACCTGGAACCACCTGTTCGCCGAACACTTCAAGGCCCTGGCCGGCATCCAGATGACGCATATCCCGTACAAAGGCGCCAACCCGGCGGTGACCGATGTCATGGGTGGGCAGATCCAGCTCGCCTTCGCGCCGTTTCCGGCCGCTGTGCCGCAGATCAAAAGCGGACGCCTGCGCGTGCTTGGCGTGACCTCCGCGCAGCGTTCGCCGGTATTGCCCGAAGTGCCGACCGTTGCCGAATCGGGCCTGCCCGGTTATTCAGCGGCAAGCTGGTTCGCCGTGCTGGGGCCGGCAAAAATGCCGCAGAACGTGATCACGATCGTCAACCGCGACACCAATGACGTGCTGACGAAGCCCGAGGTCAAGGCGGCGTTTGCCGCGGACGGCACCGAACCCGCTGGCGGCACGCCGGAACAATTGCGTGATTCCATGCGCTCGGGCATCGCGCAGTGGGGCAAGCTGGTGCGCGATCTCGGCGTCAAACTTTAATTCTGGAAACACCATGGCTTTCGAAGAAATGATCAAAGAGTTGGATGCGCGCAAACAAAAAGCGCTGGCGATGGGCGGGCCTGCAAAACTCGCCGAGCGCAAGGCGCAGGGCATACTGAATGCCCGTGAACGCCTCAACCGCCTGTTTGATCCGGGTTCGTTTCTGGAGTCCGGCCTGCACGGCGTATCTGTCCGACCCGAAGACAAGGAAACCACGCCGGCCGATGGCAAGGTTGCCGGTTATGGCCGTGTTGACGGTCGCGAAGTGGCGGCGGTGTCCAATGACTTTACGGTCAAGGGCGCATCCAGCGCGCAGATCAACATCAAAAAGCTGAAGCAGATGAAGGCGGTCGCTAAAAAACGCGGCATCCCGCTGGTTTTCCTTGGTGAATCGACCGGCGCACGCATGCCCGACGTGATGGGTGCATCGTCGATCGGTTCCAAGGATGATCCGTACGAATACCAGCGCACGCGTGAAGTGCCGTGGGCGGCCGGCGTGCTGGGCCACTGCTACGGCTCTTCGGCATGGTACGGCTCGATGTCGGATTTCTGCGTGATGCGCAAGGGCGCAATCATGGCGGTATCCAGTCCGCGGCTGATTTCGATGGCCACCGGCAAACAGTGCGACGGCGAAGAACTCGGCGGCTGGCGCGTGCATGCCGAAACCAGCGGCATTGTCGACCAGGTGGTTGATACCGACGAGCAGGCGATGGATGCGATCAAGCAGTTCCTGTCTTACCTGCCCGCTAACAACATGCAGCCGCCGCCGGAGTATCCGGTGCCGGAAGGTTCTGACGAGGCGATCCGGGATGTAATGAAGCTGATTCCGGAATCCTCGAACCAGGTCTATGACATGCGCAAGGTGATTCAGTGCATCGTAGATCGCGGCTCGATGTTCGAGATGAAATCGCGCTTCGGCAAGACGATCGTCACCGCGCTGGCGCGGCTGGACGGCAAGTCGGTGGGCATCATCGCCAACAATCCGCTGTACAAGGGCGGCGCGATTGACGCTGACGCCTGCCAGAAGGTGCAGGCGTTTTTTGTGCTGTGCGACTCCTTCAACATTCCCATAGTCATGCTGGTCGACCAACCGGGCTTCCTGATCGGCATGGAAGGCGAGCAGAAGGGCGTCACCGGCAAGGTGATGAACTGGCTCAATGCGATGACGCTGGTCACAGTGCCAAAGATTTCCGTGATCGTGCGCAAGAGTTACGGCCTCGCCGTGACCAATATGGGGGCCGGCGGCAATACCGATGAACTGGCCTGCTGGCTGACTGCCGAAATCAGTTTTATGAAGCCGGACTTCGGCGCCAAGGTGGTGTTCGGCGTGGATCCGGAAAAGGAGCCGGAGAAGTTCAAGGAAGCCGTCGCCAGGATGTCCAAAGGCACCTCCCCCTACGACATGGCGGCGATCTATACCGCGCAGGACGTGATTGATCCGCGCGACACCCGCAGCTGGCTGATCCGCATGCTCGATGTGCATCGCATGCGCATGTCGGGCGGTGTCGGTCAGCATCTGATGCGCACCTGGCCAACGAGTTACTGATCATCCCTGCAAAACCGGCACGCTTGTCCTGACGGTTTGCGGGCGCCCCTAATTTTTCTTTAAGTCACCAAGTCCCCAAATCATGAAAACCAAAGACAGCCAGCTCACCATCCGTTCCATCGAAGCCATCCCTGTCGTAGTACCGCTGCTGCAACCCATCAAATGGGCGCGCGGCGAGATCAAGGACATCGACAACGTCATCATCATCGTTACACTGTCCGACGGTAGCGAAGGCATTGCCGATGCGCCGCCGCGGCCGACGATTTACGGGGAAACCCAGCAGTCGATCACCACCATCGTGCGCGACTACCTCGCGCCGAAGCTGACGGGGTTGAATGCATTTGACCTGACGGCGGTGTGGGCGGTGTTTGACCAGTTCGCCGGTAACCCAGCGGCAAAATCGGCCATCGACATGGCGATTTTCGACGCCCAGGCCAAACATCTGGGCATCACCTGCGCCGAACTGCTTGGCGGCACGCCGAAGGCGCTGCCGGTCAACCGCCGGCTGATGCTGGGTTCGAACAAGGAAATGCTCGCCGAGGCCGAGCGCATGATCAAGCGTTACGGTTTCAAAGCCTGGAAGGTCAAGTGCGGCATCGACAAGAAGCGCGACATCCAGTTGCTGCGCGCGCTGCGCAAGCTGGTCGGCGATGATCACGAAATCACCATCGACTGCAACCAAGGCTATTCGTCACAGGATTTGCTGGAAACCTCGCCTTACTTTGAAGAGGTCAATGTTGCGCTGATCGAAGAGCCGATTCCTGCGCGAGACGGCCCGGGCAAACGTTTCTGCGCCGAGCGCACCATCATCCCGATCTCCGGCGATGACTCCTGCATGACGCCGGACGACGTGTTGCACGAACTCAAGCTCGGGGCGATCCGTTCGGTGGTGATCAAGTGCGCGCGCACCGGTTATACCCGGTCGCGGCAGATTCTGGCACTGGCGCAGTCCTACTACACGCCGGTGCACAACGGCACCCAGGCCGATATGCAGATCGGTTGCGTCGCCGCCGCGCATTTCGCCAGCACTTACTTTTCGCCGCATGCGCATGAGTTTTCCAGCTTCATTGATGCGAAGGATCATGTTGCCAATGAAGACCCGGTGATCAAAAACGGTATGCTGCAGTTGCCCTCGGGTCCGGGTATCGGTCTGACGCTGGATGCGCGCAAGCTGAAGAAATACCGCGTGGATGGCTGACCGCTTCAGCGCATACTTGGAGTGACGATAGGGCCGGAGGAATGTTTCCGGCGGTTTTTGATGTTCTGCCACTGCTGCGGCTTGCCGCGGGACGCCTCTGATGAATCCGATCTGGAATACACAGTATTGCGCAATGATTCTCGGCAGTATTGTTCTGGCCGGCTGCGTCGGCCCCGGCGTTGACGAGACCGTACTGCCGACCCGCATCAACTACCAGTGCGCCGACAATAAGGTGTTGCAGGTGGAACGCGCGCCCGATGCCAGGGCTGCGGCAGTACTGGTCAACAACAAACCGGTTGTGCTCCAGCGCGCAGGCAGCGCCGCGCAGGAAAAATACAGCGATGGCAATTACTCGCTGTACCTCGATGGCGAACGCGCCATCCTTGAGGAAAACAGCCGCGTCCTGTTCGGGCCCTGTTCGGCAGGGCCCCTGCCCAAGATGCAACGTGACCGATACTGATACTCCGGGCCTGAAACTGACATAGGCGTCCCCGAGAACCCGTCGGACAACACCGGGTCCGACTTCTAGCAGCAGACCGCCTATAATAGTAATCCATTGATTTAAAACAACATTTTATATATTACAGGTTGGTATGCGCTTACTTTATGCTGCGGTGACGATTTACGCGGCACTCATCGTGGCTGGGCTAAGTGCGCCGGTTCACGCCGCCGAAGCCCCTGCAGAGCCGATAGATCTGCGCGGCAGCGAAATCCAGATCTTTATCGAAAACGATTCCTTCGGCAGTTCTGACCAGTACTACACCAATGGTTTCAAGATCGGCGGCGGTGTTCCTGCCGACAAGGTTGGCAAGTTATTCACGCGTCCGCCCAACGCGCTGCTCGACGCCATTACCGATGGCGCCAGCAACAACTTCGGTCTGTTCTTCGGTCAGAACATGTACACGCCGCGCAACATCGCCGTGGCCGCGCCGCAGCCCAATGACCGGCCCTGGGCGGCGTGGTTGTATGTCGGTGCAGTGGCGCAAAGTGTCAAGAATGATCACCTGCATACCGTCGAATTCGACATCGGTGTTGTCGGTCCGCCGGCACTGGGCCGGCAGGTGCAGACTGCGTCACACAAACTGGTCGATGCGCCCGAACCCCTGGGTTGGGATAACCAGATCCGCACGGAGCCCGGCATTCTGTTGACCTATCTGCACAAGCGTCGTTACGGCGAGATCAGCGGCGTGCAACTGGTGCCGCATATCGGCGCCAGCCTCGGCACGGTCGCCACGTTTGCGCGCGCCGGCGCTTTGCTGCGCGCAGGACAGAATATGACCGGCTTCGGTCCCGACGGCATCGAGCCCGGTGGCGCCATGCTGAAAAACACCCGGCGTCAGCAGGACCCGGGTCGTGGCCAGCCCTATGAGTGGTTTGTATTTGCCGGCGCCGATGGACGGCTGATCGGGCATAACACCTCGCTCGACGGTTCGCTGTTCCGCGGCGGTCCTGGTGTTGCCACCCGCGATTACGTGTATGACCTGCTGGCGGGGCTATCGATACGCATTGATACCCTCCGCGTGTCGGTTACCCGGATCAAGCGCAGCGAAGAGTTTTATACGCCGGTGGGCGGTGGAGGCAAGCAGCAGTTTTACTCCGTCAACATCGGCATTGAGTTCTAGCTGGTCATTGGCGTACGCGTGCCGAATGAAGCTCCCGATCAGCGCATACCACCATCATGAACTGGGTGGGCGATTCGCGTAGCTGGCCTGTCGACACAACCGGTACGTGCGTGACAACCCGCCGGTGCAGATACAGGCTATGGCTGTGTTCCGCCGTAAGCCGTCAGTCGAAGATCGGTCAGGGGGGATATCAAGGCTGGCGCAGGGTGGCTTGCCGCGCCAGCGCGATGCCTGCAAGCACCAGCACGCCACCGGCGAACTGCAGCGGGCCGACGATTTCGCCGAGCAGGATCCAGGCAAACAGCGTTGCCATCACCGGCTGCAGCAGCAGGCCCACCGAGGAGAAGGTTGCCGTCAGGTGGGCCATGGCCCAGGCAATGAGGCTTTGCCCGACAACCTGGGCGAACAAGGCAATGCCGATCAGTTTCAGCCATCCGGCATTGGTATGCGGCAGCAGCTGTTCACCCGAAATCCACGCGATCGGCAGCAGCAGTGCCGCCATGATCGCGCTGCTCCACGCCATCAGGCTGGCCGTCGGCACATGCGCACGCAGCCGGGTCACGGTCATCTGATAGGCGGCATAGAACATTGCGGTAATTACGCCCAGCGCATCACCGAGCGATGCGCTGCCGCTCTGGCCGAAGTTGGCGCCGATCAGCAGCAGCGTCCCGGCGATGGCAGCAGCCAACCCGGCGAGAAACAGCTTGCGTGGCGTTTCCCTGAACACGAACCACGCGACGGCAGTGACGAAGATTGGCGCCAGATTGGCCAGCAGCGTGGTGTTGGCGACCGATGTCAGCAGGATCGACCAATGCCATACCGCGAGGTCGCCGGCGAAAAAGATGCCGGCGGCCATCATCAAGCCGCGGTGCATGCGCAAATGCGCCGCGTGCTGCCGGCCTTCGCTCATCAGTGCCCACATCCACAGCGGCGGCAGCGCGAGGAATACGCGCCAGAACGCTGTGGCGACAGGGCCGGTCTCGCTGACCTTGACGAACAGCGGTGCGGTGGCGATGGCGGTGGCGCCCGCGAACAACGCGGCGAGCGCCAGCCATTCGCGGGGCAGAGATTGCTTCATGAGGAGGCCGGAACGTATCCGGCCGAATTCACTTGCCGATGAATTTCGGTTTGCGCTTTTCGATGAAGGCGGCCATGCCTTCCTTCTGGTCCTGCGACGCAAACAGCATCTGCAGCGTGCGCGTTTCCAGCGTCAGGCCGGTTTCGAGCGACGCATCCATGCCGCGGATGATCGATTCCTTGGCTTGCTGGATGGCGATCGGCGGCAGTTCGGCGATCTGCGCGGCCATCGCCACTGCGCGTTTCTCGACGTCGGCATCGGGCACGATTTCGCTGACCAGGTTCATGTCGAACGCTTCTTGGGCGCCGAAGATGTCGCCGGTCAGTACATAACGCATCGCCTTGTACTTGCCGACGGTACGCGGAAAACGCTGGGTGCCGCCGCCGCCGGGGATGATGCCGATTTTCACTTCAGGCTGGCCGAACTTGGCGGATTCGCCGGCGATGAGGATATCGCAGGTCATCGCCAGTTCGCAGCCGCCGCCCAGCGCAAAGCCGCTGACTGCGGCGATCACCGGTTTCGGACAACCGTAGATGATGCGCCACAGCTTCTGCGTGCCCCGCTGCAGCATCTCGATGGTGCCGGCATTGGCCATTTCCTTGATGTCGGCGCCTGCGGCGAAAGCCTTGTCATTGCCGGTGAGCACGATGCAGCGCACCGAATCGTCGTCGGCCATCTCGGTCAGGTACTGGCCGATCAGCCGGCGCACTTCCATGTTCAGCGCATTACGCGCTTCCGGACGGTTGATGCGGATCAGGCCGACACCTTCGGCGGGACGTTCGGTGATGACGGCGGGTGCGCTCATGAAAAATCCTTGATGAAATTGGATGCGTAAATGCGTTTAGGGCTTGGCGAGGCCGATGTCTACGAGAACCGACTTCATGTCGGTGTAGTTCTTGGCGAGTTCCTTGCGGAACTGCGCGCTGCCAAGGAAATCGTCAGACCAGTAATTGCGCTCAAGGTCTTCTTTCCATTCCTTGGTTTCCGTGACCTTGCGCATGACGCTTTCCCAGTAGGCGATCTGCTGCGGCGTGATGTCTCGCGGGGCCATGATCGCGCGCCAGCCGCCGTAGACCAGATCGGCACCTTGCTCCTTCCAGGTCGGCACGCTGGCGAGCGCGCCCGGGAAACGTTTCGGCGACGACACGCCGATCACGCGCAGCCGGCCTTCAGCGACATGGCTGGCGACGTTGCCGGCCGCGGTGGTGACCAGGTCGATATGGCCGCCCATCACCTGGGTGATGGCTTCGGCCGAGCCCTTGAACGCGATCGCCTTCAGGTTGCGCGCATTGACGCCGACGCTCTTGGCAAGCAGGCCGGCGGCGATGTGGTTGTGGCTGCCCAGCGTGGTGGCGAAGGCGATGGAAACCGATTGTGGGTTTTCCTTGAGTTTGGCGATCAGGTCCTTGCCGGTCTTGATCGGCGAATTGGCGTTGACCGCGAACACCACGTAGTCATTGAACAGCGAGGCGATCGGCGTGAAATCGTCGTAGCTGATGGTGCTGGTACCAACGATGTGGTTCGACAGCAGCGCCGTGGTGCCGATCAGCAGCGTATGCGGGTCGGCCTTTTTCTGACGTACGTAGGCGAAAGCGATGGTGCTGCCGCCACCGGGTCTGTTGACCACGGTCAGCGAAGTCGGGATCAGTTTGGCTTCGACGATGGCTTTTTCCACCGACCGCGCGGTCTTGTCATTGCTGCCGCCGGGTGCGGAACCGACGACGATTTCGACGTTGCGCGACGGCGACCAGGTTTTCTGGGCGTAGGCGGGCAAGGTGATGGTTGCGGCTATGAGCAGGCAGATCAGATTTTTCACGGGGAGTTTCTCCGGTAGTTACTGGCGTTCGATGTTGGCTTTTTTGATGACCTGCTCGTATTTGACAATCTCCGAGCGGATGAATTTGTCGAAATACTCCGTGGTGCCGCCTTTCGGCACAACCCCCTCGGATTCAAAGCGGTTTTTGACCTCCGCCATTGCCAGCACCCTGTTGGTGTCGGCGTTGACCTTGGTGATGATGTCGCGCGGCGTCTTGATCGGCGCCATCAGGCCGAACCAGTTGCTGGCTTCGTAACCCTTGACCCCGGATTCGTCGAAAGTCGGCACGTCGGGCACTGCCGCGAAACGCTCCAGGCTACTGATGGCGATGCCGCGCAGACGGCCCGACTTGATGTGTGGCACCAGCGCCGGCACGCCGCTGAACACCATTTCCACGTTACCCGAAATCGCGTCGGTGATCGAAGGCGTATTGCCCTTGTACGGGACGTGAATGATGTTGATGCCGGTCATCACCTTGAGCAGTTCGCCGGCCATGTGGTTCGAACTGCCGAGCCCGGCATGGCCGTAATTGAGCTGGCCCGGCCGCGATTTGGCGAGAGCGACCAGTTCTTTGACGTTTTTGGCCGGCAGCGACGGATGGGCGGCCAGCAGCGCCGCGCCCTGCACGCACCAGGCCACGGGCGCGAAATCACGCAGCGTGTTGTACGGCGGTTTGGCATACAGCGTCATGTTGACGGCGTTGGAGGCGCCGCCCATGAACAGCACATAACCGTCGGGGACCGCTTTGGCTGCGAGTTCGGAGCCGATGTTGGTGCCGCCACCGGGCCGGTTGTCGACAATCACCTGCTGACCCCACATTTCACTCAACTTGGCGGCGACGGTGCGCGCGGTGAAGTCGGTGTTGCCACCGGCGGCATAGGGCACGATCACGCGGACCGCGCGGGTGGGCCAGTTCTGCTGCGCCAGCACCGGGTGGGCGATCAGCAACAAAGCGACAGCCGCTGATAAATATTTGATTTTATTCATAATTTCCTCAAAGCCGTGTTTATGTTGTGGCGCCGCGCACTTCATTTGTGAGTGCTTGCTTATGTTGCCAGTGTTCAAGGTTGGCCAGGAACATCTGATAGACCCGTTCATCGTTGCCCGACGCCGCTGCCGAATTGTGCGGCGAAATGAGCACGTTGGGCAGATCCCATAATGGCGACTCTGTCGGCAGCGGTTCTTTTTCGAACACATCGAGATAGGCGCCGCCGAGATGCCCCGAGCGCAGTGCCTCGATCATCGCGGTCTCGTCGATGATCTCGCCGCGGCCGATGTTGATGATGCGCGCGCCCTGGGGCAGCCGCGCCAGCAGATCGGCGTTGATCATGCCGCGGGTTTCCGCGGTCAGCGGACTGGCGATGATCAGCCAGTCGGCGCGCGGCAGCAGTTCCGCCAGTTTCTGCGGTGGATGCAGTTCATCGACCGGATCACCGGGCCGCTGCGGACTGCGGCGCACGCCGATGACTTTCAGACCGAGCGCGCGGGCCAGCCGCGCGATTTCCGAACCGATGCTGCCCAGACCCACAATCAGCGCGGTCTGGCCGGGAAGGTCGCGCGGAAAATGCGGCATCCGCGCCGGGTCCCAGCGCCGTTCGCGCTGTGCGGACAGCCAGCGCGGGAAATTGCGCGCCAGCATCAGCAGGCCGGTGATTGCTGTCTGCGCGATCGGGATTGCGGTCGAGCCTGCCGAGGTGGTCAGGCGCACGCCCCGCTGCAGCATTTCGGTGTAGATCGGGTGATCGACCCCGGCGTTGAATACATGCAGCCATTGCAGCGTCGGCGCTTTGCGCACTGTCGAAAAGAACTGCCGCGAGTACTGCGGAAACACGTCAGAAGAAAAAAACGCCAGATCCAGACGCGCGCAGTCGGCATCGCTCAAGCGGCCTTCGGGATCGGCAGGCAGCACGACCAGTTCCAGCGCAAGCCCGAGGCGTCTGGCCCCGGCAGCGAGGTCAGCGCCGCGTTCGGCGTGCAAGCGGTGTGAAACCAGCAAAGTGGTCATGAGCGGATCGGAAAATGAAATCGAAGGATGGCAACGAAGTGGCAGGGAGATTTTACCCGCTCTTTGCTACCATGCGATGCATAGCCGCAGTGCAAACCGGCAATACTGACTACGAAAGTCCATTCAATGGAAATGAATACCCTGGAGCTGACCCAGCAACTCATCGCGCGCCGTTCGGTGTCGCCGGAAGACGCCGGCTGCCTGGAACTGGTGATCGCCGAATTAAAGCCGCTGGGTTTCGAATGCGAAATCATCGCCATGAACGGCGTCACCAATCTGTGGGCGCGCCGCGGCCGCGCGGCGCCGCTGGTGTGTTTTGCCGGACACACCGATGTGGTGCCGACAGGCCCCCTGGAAAACTGGGGCATCGACCCGTTCACGCCGACCATCAGGGACGGCGTGCTTTACGGCCGCGGCGCATCCGACATGAAAACGTCGATTGCGGCATTTGTGGTGGCGATCCGCGAATTCGTCAAAGCCAACCCCGACCATGCCGGCTCGCTGGCGGTGATGTTCACTTCCGAC
The DNA here is from genome assembly GCA_903933915.1 of uncultured beta proteobacterium. GTDB lineage: Bacteria > Pseudomonadota > Gammaproteobacteria > Burkholderiales > SG8-41. The sequence goes on from CAIZLW010000141.1 coordinate 26,586, forward strand.
GAAGAAGGCCCGGCGACCGACGGCACGGTGCGCGTCGTGGAAACGCTGGCACGCCGCGGCGAAAAACCCGATTACTGCATCGTCGGCGAACCGACCTCCGTCAAACAGATCGGCGACATGATCAAGAATGGCCGTCGCGGCTCACTTACCGGCATCCTCACCGTCAACGGCGTGCAGGGCCATGTCGCCTATCCGCATATGGCGCGCAACCCGATCCATGAAGTGGCCGCAGCGATTGCCGAACTGGCGGGCACTGAATGGGATCGTGGCAACGAATATTTCCCGCCGACCACCTGGCAGATTTCGAATTTCAACGCCGGCACCGGCGTCAACAATGTGATTCCGGGCAGCGCGCGCGTGCAGTTCAACTTCCGCTTTTCCACCGCGAGCACGGTTGAATCGCTGCAGACCCGCGTTCACGGCATCCTCGATAAACACGATGTGCACTACGATCTCGAATGGCGCCAGGACGGCCGCCCTTTTCTGACCGCGCGCGGCGATCTGGTCGAAGTGGTGACGCAGGCGATCAAGGAAGTCACGGGCGTCGATACCGAACTTTCCACGACTGGCGGCACTTCGGACGGCCGTTTCATTGCCGACATCTGTCCGCAGGTCATCGAGTTCGGGCCGACCAACGCCACCATCCACAAGGTCAACGAATGCCTGCCGGTGGCAGAGGTCGAGCCGCTGCAGAAGGTCTACCGCCGCATCCTTGAGCTACTGCTGCTGAAGCGCTGACCAGCGCAACGCGCCGTTGCCGGCGGCCCGCCCGCTGGCAAAACACGCGGTGAGCAGATAACCCCCGGTCGGCGCTTCCCAGTCGAGCATTTCGCCGGCGCAGAACACGCCGGGCATCCCCTTCAACATCAGATGTTCATCCAGCGCCTCGAACGGCATGCCGCCGGCACTGCTGATCGCTTCATCCAGCGGTCGCGCCGCGGTCAGTGTCAGCGGCAAGGCCTTGATGGTTGCGGCGAGCCGCCACGGATCGTGCATGGTTTCGGCGCTCAGGGCTTCGCGCAGCAATACCGCCTTGATGCCCTTCAGGCCGAGGCGGCTCTGCAGGTGAGTGGTCAGTGAACGCGAGCCGCGCGGGTGCGACACTTCCGTCGCCACGCGGGCGGCACCGTGGTCGGGCAGCAGATCAAGAAGCAGCAGCGCGCGGCCTCGGGCGGCGATGGTGTCGCGCAGCGGCGCCGACAATGCGTAGATCAGGCTGCCTTCGACGCCGTAGTCGCTGACTACGAACTCGCCGCTGCGTTGATGGGTTATGCCGGCGGCATCGGTAAATGAGGCGACTACGGCTTTCACCGCCTGCCCGGCATAACGTTCGCGCAGATGCGTGCTCCAGGCCACTTCAAAACCGCAGTTTGCGGGACGCAACGGCGCAACCGGGATGCCGCGGTCCTCGAACAACGGTACCCAAGCGCCATCCGAACCCAGGCGCGCCCAGCTGCCGCCGCCCAGCGCGAATACAGTGCACCCGGTCTTTACGGTGGTTTCACCCTGCGGCGTTGCAAAGCGCAGGGCGCCATCGCTGTTCCACCCGGTCCAGCGGTGACGCGCGTGGATGCGCAGGCCTGCTGCACGCAGCCGGTGCAGCCACGCGCGCAGCAGCGGTGCAGCCTTCATTTCCTTGGGGAACACGCGATGCGAAGTGCCGACGAAGGTTTCCACGCCGAGGCCGTGCACCCAGTCGCGCAATGGCGTCGCGCCGAATGCGTTGAGCATGGATTCGAGCGCTTTGCTGCGCGCGCCATAACGGGTAAGGAATTTTTCCTGCGGCTCGTCGTGGGTAATGTTGAGGCCGCCCTTGCCGGCGAGCAGGAACTTGCGGCCGACCGAAGGCATCGCGTCGTAGAGATCGACCTGTACGCCGCCGGCGAGCAGCATTTCCGCTGCCATCAGGCCGGCGGGGCCGCCGCCGATGACGGTCGCGCGGGCGGTTAAAGCCACTTCGCCCTGCGGAAGCGCCAGAACAGGTAAACGTCGATGGCAATCATCGAACCCAGCGCCAACGGATAGCCCCAGGCCCACTTTAATTCCGGCATGAACTCGAAATTCATACCGTAGATGCCGGCAATCATCGTCGGTACGGCCACCAGCGCAGCATAACCGGCCAGGCGTTTGGTGACCTCGCTCTCCTGCAGGGTAATCAGCGACAGATTGACCGAGATCGCAGTGGTGACCATGTCGCGCGCCGCGTCGATGCTCTGGTTGATGCGCCCGAGGTGGTCGGAGACGTCGCGGAAATAATCGCCGAGACCGTTGCACAATTGCGGCACGCGCCCGCCATGCAGCTTGCCGACGGCCTCAAGCAGCGGAGCTGTCGCGTGCTTCAAAGTCACCAGGTCCTGCTTGATGCCGTACAGGGCTTCGATGTTGGCGCGCGGCGAAGTGCCGGCAAAAATCTGGTCTTCGATGGTTTCAAGCTGTGTTTCGATGTTGTCGAGAATCGGGAAGTAGCGGTCGACGACAGCGTCCATCAGCGCATACAGGATGTAACCGGTGCCGTACTTCAGCAGTTCGGGTTCGCGCTCGCAACGCGCGCGCACGTCCTGGAAGTTGCGCTCGCTGCGCATACGCAGCGACAGCACGTAGTTGCGGCCCACGAAGATATTGACCTCGCCGACCCGCAGCTCGTCGCCATCGGGCTCGATCATGTGCATCACCAGAAACAGCGAGTCGCCGTATTCTTCGAATTTCGGTCTTTGGTGGCCGTGATGCGAGTCTTCGACCGCCAACGGATGCAGGTCGAATTCTTCTTCCATGCGGTCGAGTTCGTGCGGCTCGGGATCGCGCACCGCCACCCACACGATGCAGTCGTTGCGTTGCAGGTACGAGTGGATTTCATCGCGCTGGACATCCGCGATTTTTTTGCCATCCCTGTAGGCAACGCTGTTGACGATCATCTGAAATTCTCCTGCTGCGGATGATAACGCAGCGGCGGCGGATTAACCCGCCTCGCTCAGGCCAGCCAGGGCCTCTGGGCGTGGTAATCGTGCTCGAAGGTTTCGATGGCCGGGGTGTTTTCCAGCACCAGGCCGATGTCGTCCAGCCCCTTCAGCAGCCGTTCCTTGTAGACCGGGTCGATGGTGAACGGATGGGCCGTGCCCTCGGTATCGACAACCGTCTGTGCCGGCAGGTCGATGGCCAGCGTGGCCCCGGGTTTGGCGCGCAGTTGGTCACGCAGCCCGCGGCAGATTTCCTCGGGCAGGGTTACCGGCAGCATGCCGTTCTGCAGCTCGTTGGCGTAATGGATGTCGCCGAACGATGGGGCGATCACTGCGCGGATACCGTAGTCGAGCAGCGCATAGACCGCGCCCTCGCGCGACGAGCCGCAGCCGAAATTGGCGCCGGCGACGAGAATGCCGGCGCTGCGGTAGGCCGGCTGGTTCAACACGAAATCCGGTTTTTCCCGGCCGTCGTTGTCGAAACGCATGTCATGGAACAGATACGGGTCGTAGCCCGCCTTGTCGCTGCGCAGCTTGCGCAGGAAACGCACGGGGATCACGCGGTCGGTATCGACGTTTGCCATTTCCATCGGCGCGGCGATGGCGGTCAGTGTGGTGAAGGGTTTCATTTCAGACTCCTGTCTTCAGGGTGCGCACGTCGGTGACGCGGCCGGTGACGATGGCGGCGGCGACCATGGCCGGGCTCATCAGGTGGGTGCGCGCACCCTTGCCTTGGCGGCCCTCGAAATTGCGGTTGGAAGTCGAGGCGCTGCGCATGCCCGGCGGTACCTTGTCGCCGTTCATCGCCGCGCAGCTGGAGCAGCCCGAAGCGCGCCATTCGACACCGGCATCGAGGAATACCCTGTCCAGGCCTTCGGCTTCTGCTGCGCGCTTCAGTGCGGTGGAACCGGGCGAGACCCAGGCCGGGATCACCGCCTTGCGGCCCTTGAGCACCGCGGCTGCGGCACGCAGGTCTTCGATGCGGCCGTTGGTGCAGCTGCCGATGAACGCGCGGTCGATGCGGATGTCGGTCAGCGCCATGCCGGGTTTGAGGTCCATATAGGCCAGCGCCTGTTCGGCGTGGGCCCGCTGGTTGGCGTCGCCCAGTGATTTCGGATCGGGAATGCGGCCGCTGACCGGCAGCGCCTCTTCGGGGCTGGTGCCCCAGGTCAGCATCGGCTCCAGTTTCGAGCCGTCGAGCGTGACTTCGCGGTCGAAGCGGGCCGTATCGTCGCTGGGCAGGGTGCGCCATTGCGTCAGTGCACGATCCCAGTCGGCGCCCTTGGGTGCGAATTCGCGGCCGTGCAGGTATTCATAGACCTTGTCGTCAGGCGCGATCATGCCGGCGCGGCCACCGGCTTCGATGGCCATGTTGCAGACGGTCAAACGGCCTTCGACTGTCAGGCTGCAAATCGCCGAACCGGCGAATTCAATGACATGGCCAGTGGCGCCGGCGGTGCCGATTTTGGCGATGATCGCCAGCACCACGTCCTTGCTGGTGACGCCGGGGGCAAGCTGACCGTTGACGATGATGCGCAGCGTTTTCGGTCGTTTCAGCCACAGGCACTGTGTGGCGAGGATCTGTTTCAACTGCGACGCGCCGGTACCGAAGGCGTAGGCGCCGAGGGCACCGTGGGTCGAGGTATGCGAGTCACCGCAGGTGATGGTCAGTCCCGGCTGGGTGATGCCAAGCTCCGGCCCGATGACATGGACGATGCCCTGGCGGTCGTCGTCGATGCCGTAATGGGCGATGCCGTTGACGCGCGAATTCTCTTCAAGCAGACGGATCATGTTGCGCGCGTCGGCGTCTTCCGCCGCTTCAACACCGCGCTCGCGGCCGACCGTCGGCACGTAATGATCAGCCACCGCGAAATTCTGCGTCGGCTTGCGCACCTTGCGGCCCTCTTTGGCCAGCGCGCCGAAGGCATGGAATGACCCCTCATGTACCAGATTGCGGTCGATGTGCAGCAACGTATCACCGCCGGATTTTTCCAGGATTACGTGGCTGTTCCAAATTTTGTCGAACATCGTCAATGCCATTGCACAGTCCTCATTTCACGCATTTCAGTGTTACCGCCCCCTGGCGATACCTTCGCGGCGCGGATCTGCGCCGCCCTGCCAGCCATTCCCCACCCGCATGATGCCGTGCAGGCCGCTGGTCATGTCGGTGATTTCCACGTCGTGGCCCATCGCGCGCAGCGGCGCAGCCTGCTCTTCAGCTGCCGTGCCGCGTTCGATTTCGGTCGGACCGTTGCGGCTGCCAGTGTTCGGCAACGCAATCGCCGCCTGGATATCCAGGCCCCAGTCCAGCGTCGCGATCAGCGTCTTCGCGACGTAATTGATGATTCTGCTGCCGCCGGGCGAGCCTAGCACCAGATGCAGGTCGCCGTTGTCGCGGAAAACCAGGGTCGGTGCCATTGAACTGCGTGGTCGTTTGCCCGGCGCCACCGCATTGACCGCCGACCGGCCGCTGTCCTGCGCGGTGAAATTAAAATCGGTCAGCTGATTGTTGAGCAGAAAGCCGCGCACCATCACCCGGCTACCAAAAAAGTTTTCGATGGTTGTCGTCATTGAGGCTGCATTGCCATCACCGTCGACAATGGCGATATGGCTGGTGCCCGCGACCTCATCGACTGCATCGTCGGCATATGCGAGTCGCGCGCCGGGCGGTGTGCCAGCCGCGGCTTTGCCCATCGAATGCGGCTGGATCAGCCTGGCTCTTGCGGCGAGATAGGCCGGGTCGAGCAGGCCACGCACCGGCACATCGACAAAGCGGTCGTCAGCGACCCAGCGGCTGCGGTCGGCATAGGCCAGCCGGCCGGCTTCGGCGAGCAGATGGACGGCCTGCGTTGATTCCGGCGCCACTGCAGACATGTCGCGGTGCGACAGCAGGCCGAGCATCTGCAGCACGGCGATACCGCCGGAGGAGGACGGCGGCATACCGCAGACCCGGTAGACGCGGTACGGCGAGCACAAGGCATCGACTTCGCGCACCTGATACTCCGCGAGATCGGCTTCACTCAGCAATCCCGGATTTATCGGATGGCTGCGCACCGCCCCGACGATCGCGCGCGCAATGTCGCCGCGGTAAAACGCATCAGCGCCGCCCGTGGCGAGTGCGCGCAGGGTTTGCGCGAATTCAGGATTGCGCAGCAGGGTGCCCGCCGCCTTGGGTGTGCCCTCGGCGTTGAGGAAATAAGCGCGGGCCGCGGCTTCGCCGGCGATGGCGCGATCCCGGCGCAGCAAGGTATGCAGGCGGGACGACAGCGGAAAGCCGTTTTCAGCGAGATCAATCGCCGGCTGAAACAACCGCGCCCAGGCCAGCCGGCCGTGTTTGCGGTGCGCGATTTCGAGCAGGCGGACGACGCCCGGCGTGCCGACCGAGCGGCCGCCGGCGACCGCGTCACGAAACGTCATCGCCTTGCCGTCGCGCATAAACAGATCGGCCGTTACCGCGGCGGGCGCGGTTTCACGGCCGTCATAGGCGCGCACCATGCGGCCGGCGGCCGCGTAGTGCAGCAGGTAGGCGCCGCCGCCCAGGCCTGACGCGTGCGGCTCCACCAGATTCAGCACCAGTTGAACGGCAATCATCGCATCTACGGCACTGCCGCCGGCGTCGAGCATTTGCAGGCCGGCTTCCACCGCCAGCGGGTGCGCGGCGGCGACCATGTGGCGCTGCGCGTGGGCGAGCTGTTTTTCGCTGCGGCCGCTGGCCGGTTCGGGTTGTTGCGGACGGTTGGTCTGCGCCGGCAGCGGCGCGGACAGCATCATCCCTAACGCAGCAACGAGGCAAAGGCGATGCGTCATGACGGCGGTTCCATCAAACCAAAAGCCGCGCTCGTGCGGGCGCGGCCTTGGTGGTGAGTGTTCTGCAAGTATTTGTTTTTAATAAACTTTTAGTCGGCACGGATGTTTGCGGCAGCGACCACTTTTTGCATTTTGGCGTAGTCCTGGCGGATGTATTCGCCAAACTCGGCGGGCGAATTGCCCAGCGTCGTGGCGCCCAGCGCGCCGAAGCGGTCGCGGATTACCTGTTGTGCGGTGATTTTCACCACGGCAGCATGGACGCGGTCGATCACCTCCTTGGGCGTGCCCGCCGGCGCGAGCAAGCCGGTGATGGTGGTGGCATCGAAACCTTTTAATCCCTGCTCGGCCAGCGTCGGCACATTGGGCAGCAGCGGCGCACGCTTGTCGGTGGTGACGGCGAGGGCGCGAATGCGGCCCGACTGGATATAACCCATCGAAGCCGTGAGCTGGTCGACATGCGAATCAACCTGGCCGCCGAGCAGATCAGTCAGCGCCGGCCCGCTGCCTTTGTACGGCACGCCGGTCATGCGGATGCCGGCGCTGATCTGGATCAGTTCACCGACCAGGTGATTAGACGTGCCGGTACCCGCGGTGGCCATCGTCATTTGCCCCGGTTTGCCTTTGACCAGCGCAATGAACTCCTTGAGATTTTTTGCCGGCACCGAAGGGTGCAGTACCAGCACAAACGGCACATTGCTGATGCCGGAGATCGCGGCAAAATCCTTGATCGGATTGAAGCGCGGTTTCGAAAAAACATTCGGCGCAACGCTGTACACCGAATTCGAAGCCATCAGCAGCGTATAACCGTCGGCGGGTGATTTGGCGACAAACTCACCGCCAAGCATGCCGCCGGCACCGGCGCGGTTTTCCACCAGCACCTGTTGTCCCCACAGTTCAGTCAGTCCGGGGGCAATCGAGCGGGCGTTGATGTCGACGTTGCCGCCGGGCGCGAACGGCACTACGATGCGCACCGGTTTGCTTGGATAAGCCTGCGACCAGGCGACGCTGCCGGCCAGCGCGAAGAATGCGACAGCGACCCAACGCATCCGCATGTTCATGTGGTTCCCCCCCCGTTGTGATGTGCGGCATCTTACACCGCTGCAACAGCCGCTATGGCAGGGCGACCGGCGTGTCGATGAACACCTGGTATTTCTGGTTTTTGGGTTTGTCCCGGTCTTCGGCGTTTACGTAGCTGATGGATGACTTGCCGAGCAACTCGCGCGGCAGGATCATCACGCGGGCGAATGCCGAGGCTTCGCTTTTTGCGGCAGCGGCATACACCGGATCGGGGCCGGCTTCGAACCACGGCGCCAGCGGCGCGTAATGATGTACCGTGCCCTGGGTGTGGATGTCGATGCCGCCAAACAGCAGGCAGCGAATGCCGCCGCCTTGATGGGTGTGCGTCAGCGCTTCGCCGCCGGGCGGAAAATCGACGCGGTCACCGCGCAGCAGGTATTGGCGCAAAGGGTCCAGCGTCATCGCCGCCTCCAGCAGCAGCGTGCTGCCGACACCAGCACCGTTGGCCAAGGCAACTGCGGTTGCGGCAGCGGTCAATTCCCAGCGCAGCACCAGGGTTGCGAGGTGGCCGCTGTTGAGTTGCAGCGCGGCACGACTGGTGTATGCGCTGTTGGCGCCCAGCGTGGCCTGCAGGGTGTCGCCGGCGACACGCAATCCGCCCGACACCACATACACCAGACGCACCGCGTTGCCTGCAGACAACGTGTACGCCGTCTGCGGCGCGAGTTCGTCCCGATACAGCCGGAGTTTGTGGCTCATAAAGCGGTGCGCTGGTCTTCAGGCAGGCCGTAGCGGTTCTCGAGTTCCTGGATTTCCGGCAGGCCCGCGATATCCGTGAACTGCTTGAAATTGGCAACCTTGTCGCGCATGTGCGCAATCGAACCGGTTTTTTTCAGTTCGCGCAGCAGGTTCTGCATTGCGGGTATTGCCGCGAGCAGCAGCCAGTTCGGATAAATCGCCAGCTTGAAACCGAGCTTGCCGAGTTCATCGGCGGGCAGGTCCGGCGTCTTGCCGCTGGCCGCCATGTTGTAGAGCAGCGGCACACCTTTAAAACGCTTCGACACGATTTCCACCTGCTCGCGACCCACCGGCGCTTCGATAAACAAAATATCGGCTCCGGCTTCACGGTAACGCTCACCGCGTTCCAGCGCGGCATCGAGGCCTTCGATGGCGATGGCGTCAGTGCGGGTGATAATGACGAAATCATCATCACGCCGCGCATCGCAGGCGGCCTTGATCTTGGCGACCATTTCCGCGGTCGGGATCACGCGTTTGCCGGCGAGATGACCGCAGCGCTTGGGCCAGGCCTGATCTTCGAGATGCACGCCGGCGACACCGGCCTTTTCGTAATCGCGGATGGTGCGTCGTGTGTTGATCGGGTTGCCGTAACCGGTATCGGCGTCAGCGACGACCGGCAACTCGGAGGCATCAACGATGCGACTGGCGTTGTCGATCATTTCGGTTGCGGTGAGCAGACCGACATCAGGCATGCCCAGCCGTGTCAGGCTGGTGCCGAAACCGGTCATGTACACCGCTTCAAAACCTTCCATTTTCACCAGCCGCGCGGCAAAGGCGTCGGCGACCCCGGGGGCGACGATGCAGCCGGGGCGTGCTAGCAGTTCGCGCAGGCGGGCGGTGGGGCGTTGGATGTTCTTGCTCATCAGTGATTCCTCGTCGAGATGACAGTTATTCAAATTTCAGATTGAGTTGTTTGACCAGCGACCGCCACTGTTGCAGTTCATCGCGGATGCGCGCGGTGAATTCCTCGGGCGAGCTCGCGCCGGGGTTGGCACCAAGGCCGCGGAAGCGCTCGGCCACAGCAGGGCTGTCCATGATTTTGCGCACGCTGGCATTGAGTTTCGCAATTACCGGTTTTGGCGTGCCTGCGGGCGCCAGCAGGCCGAGCAGTGTGGATGCCTGGTAACCCTTGTAGCCCAACTCTTCCAGCGTCGGCACATTGGGCAGCGCAGCTGCGCGCTGCTGCGTGGTCACCGCCAGCACTTTCAGCCGGCCGTCGCGCACATAACCGATTGACGCCGCCAGCTGGTCGATCATGGTTTCGACCTGGCCGCCGAGCAGTTCGGACAAGGCCGGGCCGCTGCCTTTGTACGGCACATGTAGTAATTTCACATTGGCCATATGCGCGAACAGCTCGATTGCAAAATGATTGGTGGTGCCGGCGCCGGCCGAAGCCATCGTCAGCTTGCCCGGCCGCGCTTTCGCTGCAGTGATGACGTCGGCAATGGAATTGAAGTTCGATTTCGGGCCGGCGAGCACCACCAGCGACACCGCCTGCACCGTCGAGATCGGCGCGAAGTCCTTCAGCGTGTCGTAGGGCAGGTTTTTGAAAATCACCGGATTCACCGACAGCGGTCCGCTGGAACCGACCAGCAGCGTATAGCCGTCGGGCGTGGCCTTGGCGACCAGCGAGGCGCCGAGATTGCCGCCGGCGCCAGGCCGGTTATCGACGACGATGGTCTGACCCAGCGCTTCGCCCAGTGGCGGGGCGATGATGCGGGCGGAGATGTCGACGTTGCCGCCAGGCGCGTAAGGCACGATCACCCGGATCGGTCGCGTCGGGAACTGTTCAGCGGCACTCACCGGAATGACGATCGTGGCAAGCGCCAACAGCATCAGGTTTTTTTTCATCGCACCCTCCTCAGGTGGTGTTTTGGTTCAGCCCGCGGTGCCCCCCAAGAGGACTTCCTTCAGGGCGCGTTTGGCGCCGGCGCCGGTGTCGTAATCGACACTGGCCAGCTTCTCGGTATCCCACAACTGCTTCAGCAGCGAAGCTGCGGCAGTCTTGCCGATCACCGGTTCGGCAAGTTCGATGAACTTGTCGTTGAGTTCTTCGTCGGTCAGCGGCAGTTCCGGATCGCCTTTGCGGTACGGCTGGAAGTGCTCGAACTTGCGGCCGTCGTTGAGTTCGATTTCCACGCGTGATTCGCGGCGGCCGGGATAACCTTTGGAGATTTCGGGGTCGGCAATCGGCTCAATTTTTTTCAGCAGCGCCCGCACGTCGGGATCGCTCAGGTGATCGGGGTCGAAGGCGTTGAGGCGCACGCTGCCGCGCACCAGCGCGTGTGCGACGGTGTACTGGATGCTGAACTTGGCCTGATACTCGCCTTCGGGATTGTTGTTGTCGATGATGTTGAGGCCGGCCTTATAGGTATGCAGCCGGATGTGCTTCACGTCCTTGTGGTTGAAGCCCTGTTCTTTCTGCAGGTGCAGCGCGCCGTCAATCGACGGGAAAGTATGGCCGCAGCAGCCGTGGTTTTTGAAGGTCATGTGGTTGATGTGGTAATCAACGCCCAAGCCTTTGGTCGCCTTGCTCCAGTCGGGATTGACGCTCATCGCGTTGCCGAAGCCGACTTCGCCTTCGAGCATGTCGAGCGCGCCGGTGAGGCCCTTCATCGCCGCCATCGCCGCCAAGCAGCCGGCATCCGCGGCGTGGCCGCCGTGCAGCGGCTTGGTCATCGCCTGCGAACGGAAGGCCTGCTGCAGGCCGGAGGCAAAGCTGCCGACGGTTGCCATCGCGTGCATGAACTGCTCTTTGTTGGCGCCTAAGATGGTAGCGGCCGCGGCAGCCGCGCCGAAAGCGCCGACGGTGCCGGTGGTGTGCCAGTACTTGTAATGCGACGGCATCACCGCTTCACCGATGCGCGTGGAGATTTCGTAGCCGACAATGACGCCGCGCAGGAAACGCTCGCCGGATGCGCCGGAAGCCTGTGCCGCGGCCAGCGCAGCCGAAATGGTCGGGCTGCCCGGGTGGTAGCCGGCGTCGCGGTAGATATCGTCAAATTCGACAGAATGCGATGCCGCGCCGTTAATCATTGCCGCGGCGCGCAGCGTGGCGAGACGGCCGGTGGCGAGCCGTGCGCGGCCGCGATCCAGATCTTCGGCAAACGCTTCTTCCATCAGCACCGCCGGATTGACGACGCTGCCCGGCAGCAGCGCCGCATACCAGTCGATCACCGCGCGTTTGGCGTGGTGGATCACCTGCGGCGGCAATTTAGAGGCCTGTTCGCGGATTGCGTAGTCGGCGAGTTGTTCCATCAGCATGATCGATCTCCTTGTGGCGCTGTAGTTTTGGCGAGAGCCAGGCGCACGACCGAACCTACGTCATTGGGTGTGAGCCGGCCGATCGGTCCGGTCGAATAAGCGGCTACTTGTATGGTCAGGTCGGGTTTGAGCAGGAATCCCGTGGCTTGCAGGATTTTGCGCTCATGCTCGATGAAAGCGCCAGTGCGGCGGCTGATGTCCTGA
>CAIZLW010000142.1 GCA_903933915.1 uncultured beta proteobacterium
GTTCTGGAATTCGCTGTGCCACGCCAAGCCGCTGACCATCGGCCTCAACTGCGCGCTGGGCGCGCAACTGATGCGCCCGTTCATCGAAGAACTGTCGAACGTCGCCGATACTTTTGTCTGCGCGTATCCGAACGCGGGTCTGCCCAATCCGCTGGCGCCGACCGGCTACGATGAGTTGCCGGAGAACACCGCCGAGTACGTGCTCGATTTCGCCAAAAGCGGGTTTATCAATATCGCCGGTGGCTGCTGCGGCACCACGCCGGCGCATATCCGCGCCATCGCCGAGGCGGTGAAAAATGTGCCGCCGCGCAAAATTCCGCAAATCGAACACAAGACCCGGCTGTCCGGGCTGGAGCCGCTGAACATCGGCGACGATTCGCTGTTCGTCAACGTCGGTGAGCGTACCAATGTCACCGGCTCACGTGCCTTTGCCAAGCTGATTCTCGCCGGCAACTACACCGAGGCGGTTGCGGTGGCGCGCCAGCAGGTGGAAAACGGTGCGCAGATCATCGACGTCAATATGGACGAGGCGATGCTGGATTCGAAGGCGGCGATGACCACCTTCTTGAGCCTGATTGCTTCCGAGCCGGATATTTCGCGGGTGCCGGTGATGATCGACTCGTCGAAATGGGAAGTCATCGAGGCGGGCCTGAAGTGCGTGCAGGGCAAGGCCATCGTCAATTCGATCAGCATGAAAGAGGGTCTCGTACCCTTCAAGCAGCAAGCGCGGCTGGCGCGACGTTACGGCGCCGCCGTGGTGGTGATGGCCTTCGACGAAAAAGGCCAGGCGGATACCTACCAGCGCCGCATCGAGATCGCGAAGCAGGCCTACGATATTCTGGTTGATGAAATCGGCTTTGCCGCCGAGGACATCATCATCGATCCGAACATTTTTGCGATCGCCACCGGCATCGAGGAGCACAACCGCTACGCCATCGATTTTCTTGAGGCGACGCGCTGGATCCGCCACAACCTGCGTTATGCGCGGGTCAGTGGCGGCCTGTCGAACGTGTCGTTTTCGTTCCGCGGCAACGATCTGGTGCGCGAGGCGATCCACACCGCCTTCCTCTATCACGCGGTGAAGGCCGGCCTGACCATGGCCATCGTCAACGCCGGGCAGATCGGCGTCTACGACGAGATCCCGAAAGAACTGCTGGAGCACGTCGAAGACATTATTTTTGACCGCCGGCCCGATGCCGCCGAACGCATGGTGACCTACGCTGAAACCGTCAAGGGCAAAGGACGCGTGGTGGTCGAGGATCTGGCCTGGCGTGACGCAGCAGTGGGAGAGCGTCTGACCCATGCCCTGGTGAGAGGCATCACCAACTGGATCGTCGAAGACACCGAAGAGATGCGCCAGCAGATCGAGCGCGATGGCGGGCGCCCGATTCAGGTCATCGAAGGGCCGCTGATGGACGGCATGAATGTCGTCGGCGACCTGTTCGCCGCCGGCAAGATGTTCCTGCCGCAGGTGGTCAAGTCGGCACGGGTGATGAAGCAGGCGGTGGCGCACCTGATTCCGTATATCGAGGCGGAGAAGGCAAGGCTGGGTGATGTGCGGGCCAAGGGCAAGATCGTGCTCGCCACGGTCAAGGGCGACGTGCACGACATCGGCAAGAACATCGTCGCCGTGGTCCTGCAGTGCAACAACTATGAAGTGGTCAATATGGGCGTGATGATGCCGTGGACGCAGATCGCCGAAGTCGCGGCCCGCGAAAAGGCCGACATCATCGGCCTGTCCGGACTGATCACGCCGTCGCTCGAAGAAATGGCGCACAACGCGCGCGAAATGCAGCGCGCCGGCATGACCATTCCGTTGCTGATCGGCGGCGCGACCACGTCGCGGGTACATACCGCGGTCAAAATCGCGCCGCATTATCAGGGCCCGGTGGTGTGGGTGCCGGATGCGTCGCGCAGCGTCAGCGTGTGTTCGAGCCTGCTGTCGGACGACCTGCGTCAGGGTTATCTCAACGACCTCGCTGCGGATTACGAGCGCGTACGCGAGCAGCACGCCGGCAAAAAAGGCCCCGAACTAATTTCGCTGGCTGCCGCACGTGCCAATGCGCAGGTCATCGACTGGAAGACCTGCACGCCGCCGAAACCGCTGATGATCGGTCTGAAGCCGCTGAAGAATTACGATCTGGCCGAACTCGCCAAATACATCGACTGGGGCCCGTTCTTCCAGACCTGGGATCTGGCCGGTCCTTACCCCGCAATTCTTGATGACCAAGTCGTTGGTGTGGAGGCGCGCAAGGTGTTCGCCGATGCGCAGGTCATGCTGAAAAAAATCATCGAAGGCCGCTGGCTGACGGCCAACGGCGTGTTCGGGCTGTTTCCGGCCGCGCGCATTGATCACGAAGACATCGCGATCTATGCCGATGAATCGCGCAAGACGCCGCTGATGGTGTGGCATAACCTGCGTCAGCAGAATCAGAAGCCGACGGGACGCGCCAACCAGTGTCTGGCGGATTACATCGCACCGGCGGAATCCGGCATACCCGATTACATCGGCATGTTTGCGGTGACCGCGGGTCTCGGCATGGAGAAACAACTCGAGCGCTTCGAAAAGCAGAACGATGACTATTCATCGATCATGCTCAAGGCGCTGGCCGACCGTTTCGCCGAAGCCTTTGCCGAACTGCTGCATGTGCGCATCCGCCGCGAGTTCTGGGGTTACGCGTCCGATGAATCGCTGGATACCGCCGCGCTGGTCGCCGAAAAATACCGCGGCATCCGTCCGGCCCCGGGATATCCGGCCTGTCCCGATCACACCGAGAAGGGTGCGTTGTTCGATGCGCTGCAAGCCACCCGCATCGACATGCGGCTGACCGAGTCGTTTGCGATGTGGCCGGCGTCGTCGGTCAGTGGCTTTTATCTGGCGCATCCCGACGCGCAATATTTTGCCGTCGGCAAGATCGATCGCGACCAGGTGGCCGATTACGCGCGGCGCAAAGGCATGACAGTCGCCGAAGCGGAACGCTGGCTGGCGCCCAATCTGGGCTACAACCCCGCTTGAACACAGCGGCCGCGCGTTTTTTCGCGGCAGCGGACACCGGCAGCAACGGCTGGTGGCGTTACGCGCTGGGCATGGCCCTGATCGCGGTCTGCTGGGTTTACGGCGGGGCTTATGCCTACGCGCTGGTCTTGCAGTTGCCGCTGGGTATCGTCGCCGAATTCGCCGCCATTAACGCCAGCGTTCTGATGCTGATGGTCGGTGTGATCGCCGTCACCCTGATATTGCACCGCCGGTCCTGGCGCACCCTGGTGACGCCGTTGGCGGTTGTCGACAGGCGCCGCATAGTCCTCGGCGCGATGGTATGGGGCGCGCTGTTGCTGCTGGGCGCGGCGGTCGAGAGTTTGCTGTTTCCCGGGCGATACGCGTGGACACCCGACTGGCGGCAGTGGTTGCCGTTTGTGGTGGCGACGCTGCTGCTGACGCCGCTGCAATGTCTGGCCGAGGAACTGGCCTTTCGCGGCTACCTGATGCAGGGACTGGCCAGACTGTGGCGTCATCCGGCATTCGTGGCGGTGGCGAGCAGCGTGGTGTTTACGCTGCCGCATCTCTACAACCCCGAGGCGGCCGCCTACGGGCTGTGGATCATGGCGGCCAACTATTTTGCAATGGCGCTGTTTCTGGCGACGATCACCCTGCGCGACGGCCGGCTGGAGCTGGCGATCGGCGCGCACACGGCAAACAATCTGCTGCTGGCGCTGGGTGTGAATTACCAGGATTCGGTGTTCGATACCCCGTCGCTGTTCACCGCAGCCATTCTGGATCCCGTATATTCGCTGGTGACGCTGCTGCTGGGTGCAGCGATTTTTCATCTGTGGGTGTTCAGGAAACGTCCTTCAATGAACAACGGATTTTCTACGGCTGAAGTCGCGCAATTCGAGCGCGACGGTTATCAGATCGTGCGCGGCCTGGTGCCGGCGCCGGAATGCGCGCGCATGCTGGAGGTGGCAGAGCGTGATCTCGCTGCGGTTGCGCTGCCGGTAGAGTATGAGGTCGAGACTCAGTATCCGGGCGCCCCGGCATCGCTGCAGGCGCCCGGCGGCAGGACGGTGCGCCGCCTGCTGCAGGCTTATGCCCGCGATGCCGTTTATCGCGAGTGGTCTACCGCTGCGCCGGTGGTTGCGCGCCTGCGCCAGTTGCTCGGTCCGCAGCTTGCGTTGGCGCAAGCCCACCACAACTGCGTGATGACCAAGGACTCGCGCTACAGCAGCCTGACCAACTGGCATCGCGACATCCGCTACTGGTCGTTTGCACGGCCGGAACTGGTGTCGGTGTGGTTTGCGCTGGGCCCGGAGCGGCTGGATAACGGCTGTCTGCTGGTCATCCCGGGTTCGCACCGCATGGAATTTGCGCCGGAGCGGCTGGATGCCGCGCAGTTTCTGCGCACCGATGTAGCGGAAAACGAAACACTGCTGCGTAGCCAGGTTGCGGTGGAGCTCGAACCCGGAGACGTGCTGTTTTTCCATTGCCGGCTGTTTCATGCCGCGGGCAACAATCGCAGCACGCTGACCAAGTTTTCCGCGGTGTTCACCTATCACGCCGCCGACAACGCCGCCTTGTCGGGCACGCGTTCCGCGGGCCAGCCGGATATTCCGCTCTGATCGCTTAGCGGCGCGCGGCTTTGGCCAGTGCAGCCAGCGCCAGCGTACGCGCTTCGGCGGGGCCGATGATGCGCGCACTGCGGCTGCTCAAGGCCATGATGGCCGCCTCATCCATCGCGACCACATCATCGGCGGCCTGCATCTGCCGCAGCCACAGGTCCTGCGCGGCTTCAGTGGCGCTTTGCAGCGCAGCCGAAACAATGCACAGATTGCGTGCGATGTGCAGCGACGCGGCGAGAGATTCCTGCTGCAGGGTTTGCGTGAGCGCCGCCGGTTCTGCGGCGGCGGCGACGGCAATCACCAGCCGTTGCGGCTTTGACTCGCGCAGCAGGCGCACGATGCCGGTCTGCAGCGAAACCTGGCCGGTGCAGCAGGCGCAGCCGCTGACCGCGGCAAAGCTGAAGTCATCGCTGTTGTCGTTGAGTTCAGGCGGGTTGCCGTCGTTATCGAGCAGGGCCCAGCGTTCGCGCGGCGGCCGCATCGCCAGCAGCGCGCGCAGGAAGCCGGCTTTGGCGGCGCGGTCGGCGCCGGTGAGCAGCAGGGTGGGGACGGCAGGCACCGCGCGATTATAACGGCCGGCCGATTTTCGCGACAATGAGGCCGTTTAAATTATTCAATTAAAACAATTAGTTAAAAATTAACCCCCCCTGCCACCGGTTGTTACTACCGTGCTCCTGCTCAGCGCCTCGAAGCTGTTCATGACCATCGCCTGCTACGGTCATCTGAAACATCTCAACACCGCGCCGTGGTGGATTGCCGCCCTCGTCTCGTGGGGTATCGCGCTGTTCGAGTCATGCTGCAGCTGCCGGCCGATCGCATCGGATACACCACACTGACGCTGCCGCAGCTGAAAATCCTGCAGCAGGTCATTACGTTCGCGGTGTTCTTCGTATTCAAAGGCTGCGCGGGGTTTCACGGTACGATTCGCGTATCATTCGGCGCGTCAGTTACAGGGTTCTCATGCATATCCATATTCTCGGCATTTGCGGCACATTCATGGGCGGACTGGCCGTGCTCGCGCGCGCGGCCGGACACAAGGTCACCGGTTGCGATGCCAACGTCTATCCGCCGATGAGCACGCAGCTCGAGGCCCAGGGCATTGCGCTGATCGAAGGCTATGGTGTTGACCAGATCAAACTGGAGCCCGACGTCTTTGTCATTGGCAATGTAGTCACGCGCGGCAATCCGCTGATGGAAGAAATTCTCAACCGCGGCTTGTCCTATGTATCGGGGCCGCAGTGGTTGCGTGAACAGGTGTTGCAGGGGCGCTGGGTGCTCGGCGTTGCCGGCACCCACGGCAAGACCACCACCAGCGCGATGCTGGCGTGGATACTCGAACATGCCGGCATGAACCCCGGCTTTCTGATCGGCGGTGTGCCGCAGAATTTCGGCGTGTCGGCACGGCTGACTGAAATGCCGTTTTTCGTGATCGAAGCTGACGAGTACGACACTGCGTTTTTCGACAAGCGTTCGAAGTTCGTGCACTACGCGCCGCGCACCGCGGTGCTCAACAATCTGGAATACGACCACGCCGATATCTTTCCCGATCTCGCGGCGATCGAAACCCAGTTCCATCATCTCGTGCGCACCGTGCCCGGCAACGGCCTTGTTGTTGCCAACGGCGCTGAAGCCGCGCTGGATCGCGTGCTGGAGCGCGGCGCGTGGACCCCGGTGGAACGTTTCGGCGGCAGCGGTGCGTGGCAGGCGGGCGAGCCCGATGCCGACGGCGCATTCGATGTGCATCATGCCGGTGTTGTGCAAGGCCGCGTGCAATGGAATCTCCTCGGTGCCCACAACCGGCAGAACGCGCTGGCGGCACTCGCCGCGGCACGCCATGCCGGCGTACCGGTGGCTTTGGGCATAGAGGCACTGGGACGTTTTGAAAACGTCAAACGGCGCATGGAAGTGCGCGGCATGCAGCGCGGTGTCACGGTATATGACGATTTCGCCCATCACCCGACGGCCATCGCAACCACCGTTGCAGGCCTGCGTCGCCGCGTCGGCGCTGCACGCATCCTCGCAGTGATCGAGCCGCGCTCGAACACCATGAAGCTCGGCGTGATGAAACAGGCGCTGCCCGGCAGTCTGCAGGAAGCCGATCATGTGTATTGCTACAGCGGCGATCTCAATTGGAATGCCGCCGAGGCGCTGGCGCCGCTGGGCAACAAGGCGGAAGTGCATGCTGATCTGGATACGCTGATCAAGGCCATCGCTGCTAATGCGCAATCCGGCGATCAGGTGCTGGTGATGAGCAACGGCGGCTTCGGTGGCATCCACGACAAGCTGCTGAAGCAGTTGGGGGCGCATTGATGGCAGCGATTCCGGATGATGCGCTGGGCGCGTTCTGTCGCCACACTCATGTCGCCGTCAAAGGTTCGGGCAGCGGACCGCTCGCAGGGCTGACCTTCGGCGTCAAGGATATCTACGATATTGCGGGACACAAGACCGGCTTCGGCAGTCCCGACTGGCTGGCGACGCATGATGCGGCAACACGCACAGCAGCGGTGGTTGAGACGCTGCTCGCGGCCGGTGCCGACATAGTCGGCAAAACCCAGACCGATGAACTGACCTACAGCCTCAACGGCGAGAACGCGCATTACGGTACACCGGTCAATGCCAATGCGCCGGGGCGTATACCCGGCGGTTCATCCAGCGGCTCGGCTGCAGCGACGGCGGGCAAGTTGGTCGACTTCGCGCTGGGTAGCGATACCGGTGGTTCGGTGCGCGCGCCCGCGAGTTTCTGCGGCGTCTACGGCATCCGGCCGACGCATGGCCGCGTGTCGCTGGAAGGCGCCTGCGCGCTGGCAAAAAGTTTTGATACTGCCGGCTGGTTTGCCCGCGACGCAGTGCTGCTCGAACGCATCGGCCGCGTCCTGCTCGGTGAAACGGCCGCGGTGAAGCCAGGTGCAGCTTTGCTGGCCGAAGACGGCTTCGCGCTGCTCGGCAGTGACGCGGTTGAGGCCTTCCAGCCCGCGCTCGAAAAAATAAAAACCATAATCGGCCCGCTGCAGCCAGTCACGGTCAGCGCCGAAGGATTGCCGCAATGGTTCCAGGCTTTCCGCGTGCTGCAGGGCGCAGAGATCCATCAACAGCTCGGGGCCTGGGTGGCACAGGTGCAACCGAAACTCGGACCGGGGGTGCGGGAGCGCATGCAGTGGACGGCAACGCTCACCGCTGCTGATATCGCCGAGGCGCAGGCGGTGCGTGATGCCGCGCGCCGGCGCATGGACGAACTGTTGCGGGACAACGCGGTACTCGTGCTGCCGACCGTGCCTGACATCGCGCCGCTGCTGAATACCCCAGCGGCTGCGCTGGATGATTTCCGCGCGCGGGCGATGAGCCTGCTGTGCATCGCCGGCCACGCCGGTCTGCCGCAGGTGACGCTGCCGCTGGCGACGCTGAACGGCTGTCCGATCGGCATTTCGCTGATTGCGGCACGCGGCAACGATGCGCTGTTGCTGGCACTGGCGCGCCGGATCGCTGGTTGAATCGCCGGCTGATTGTCGTTTGCTGATTTATATCCACGGCTTCAACAGCTCGGCGCTGTCGTTCAAGGCAGGCTTGTTGCGTGACCACATGGCGCGCCTGGGATTTGCGCAGCATTACGCCTGTCCGGAGCTATCTCACCGCCCGGCGCAGGCCATGGTGCAACTCGAAGCCCTGATCGCATCGCAGGATCCGCGCGGCGTGACGCTGGTGGGTTCATCGCTGGGCGGTTTTTACGCGACATCGCTGGTCGAGCGTCTCGGTGCGCGCGCGGTGCTGGTCAATCCTGCGGTGCGGCCGTATGAACTACTCGCGGCTTATCTGGGGCCGCAGAAAAATCTCTACACCGGTGCAAGCTACGAATTGACGCCGCAGCACATCGATGAATGGCGTGCGCTGGAAGTGGCGTCTGTAACACCGTCGCGTTACCTGCTGATTACCGCGAGCGGTGACGAAGTGCTGGATTACCGCGCCGGTGTCGAACGGTATGCCGGTTGCGAGCAGATCATCGTGCCCGGCAGCGATCACGGCCTGGGTGATTTTGCCGGCTATCTCGACCGCGTCGTCTCCTTCTGGCAGGCCGGGCGCGTATAATTCGCGCCCCGATCCGCGCTGCGCGGCTGTCCCGCGCCACCCCTGGTTTTTCCCTACCCGATGAACGTATTTTACGAAGAAGACGGCGAACTCAAGGTCGGCGCGGTACTCGCTGACAACGACAGCTCGCTGCAGGTCGAGGCGCCGCACGGCAAACGTTCCAAGGTCAAGGCTTCGGCGGTGCTGCTGCGCTTTGAGTCGCCGGCGCATACCGCATTCGTTCCGGCGGTGCAGGCGCAGGCCGACGCCATCGATATCGATTTTCTGTGGCAGTGCTGCGGCGCTGATGAATTCGGCTACGACACGCTGGCGCGCGAGTATTTCGGTCAGGTGCCGGATGCGGTGCAGTCCGCCGCGGTGTTGACGCGGCTGCATGGCGCGCCGATGTATTTCTACAAAAAGGGCCGCGGTCGTTACAAGGCGGCGCCGGAAGAATCATTGAAGGCCGCGCTGGCCAGCGTTGAACGCAAGCGGCTGCAGGCGCTTGCGAAAGCGGCTTACGTCGATGAACTGGCGGCGGGGCGCATGCCGGAGAGTTTCCGGCCGCTGCTCGACACGCTGTTATACAAGCCGGACAAGAACAGCATCGAATGGAAGGCGCTGGATGAGGCGAGCGCGGCGGCGAAGCTGTCGCCGGCGCGCCTGCTCGAACGCTGCGGCGCGCTGCCCGATCTGCACCAGTTCCATCTGCGGCGTTTCCTGTTCGAGCATTTTCCCAAGGGACCGGGATTCCCCGAGCTGCCGGCGCCGCCGGTGCCTGCAGACCTGCCGCTGGCCGAAGTCGAGGCCTACAGCATCGACGATGCGGAAACCACCGAGATCGACGACGCGTTTTCGCTGCAGGAACTGCCCGGCGGCAACAGACGTCTGGGCATCCATATCGCCGCGCCGGCGCTGGGCATCCTGCCGGATTCGCCGCTGGATGCGGTCGCGCGCGAGCGCCTGTCGACGGTGTATTTCCCCGGCGGCAAGATCACCATGCTGCCCGAACAAGCCGTGTCGGCGTATACGCTGGCCTCAGGGTGCGAGTGTCCCGCGCTGTCGATCTATTTTGATATCGGCCAGGATTTTTCGCTGCGTTCGCACGAGACCCGGGTCGAGCGCATCCGCATTGCCGGCAATCTGCGCCATGACACGCTGGAGCCGGTGTTCAACGCCGAAGCGCTGTCGCGCGGTTCCATTGACCATCCGCAGGGCGCGGCGCTGGCCTGGCTGTGGCAGTTTTCCGGCCATCGGCTGGTGGTACGCAAAGGCGACGGACCCCGGGGCGAGGATCGTCCCGAATTCGTGTTCCGCGTGAATGACGGGCAGGTGTCGATCAGCCGCCGCCAGCGCGGCACGCCGATTGACCAGGTCGTGGCCGAGCTGATGATTCTGGCCAACAGCACCTGGGCGGGTGAATTGCATGATGCCGGGCAGTGCGCACTGTTCCGCGTGCAAAGCGGCGGCAAGGTGCGCACCAGTACTGCAGCCGGTCCGCACGACGGCCTCGGTGTCGCGCAGTACATGTGGGCGAGTTCGCCGCTGCGCCGTTACACCGACCTGATCAACCAGCGTCAGTTGATTGCGCGGGCGCAACAGCAGCCGGTGGTGTATCAGGCCAAGGACAGCGCCTTGCTGGCGGCGATGCGCGACTTCGAGGTGGCCTACGATGTCTATAACGAGTATCAGCGCACCATGGAGCGTTACTGGAGCCTGCGCTGGCTGGTGCAGGAGCAGACGACGGTGGTCACCGGTACCGTGCTGATGCGCGAAAACCTGGTGCGGCTGGACGCGGTACCCCTGGTGCAGAAGGTATCGTCGCTGCCGGCGACGGTCACGCCGGGGCAGCGGGTCGAGCTGACGGTGGGCGCGATCGACCTGCTCGATCTGGGGCTGGAACTGGGCTTCAAGGCGGTGCTGGACGAGGCTGTAAGTTAGCGTCCGCTTACGTGTGACTTTATTCCAGATTCAGCTTTAAGCAAAACACATAATTTACTGATAATTAAAGTTTTTATTGATATTTTTTCGGGCCTGTCTAGAATAGGGCGATGAGCGTCAAACCCTCAGCCAAAGTGCTTGTCCTGCCGCGCCGGGCGCGGCATCCCCGTCGCGGGTCCTGGGGCGGTGCGGTTGACCGTCTCGACGAGCGGGTGGCTGAACTGGAACGCCGCATTGCCGACTTTGACCGCCGTTATGCCCGCCTGACCGTGGGTTCGCGCTTTGGCGCGGCCGGTACGATTTCGCTGCTGGTGCATGCCTTGGTCATTTTCGGCCTGACCTTCACCGTACCCCCGCTGCAGGAGCTGCA
The DNA here is from genome assembly GCA_903933915.1 of uncultured beta proteobacterium. Taxonomy (GTDB): domain Bacteria; phylum Pseudomonadota; class Gammaproteobacteria; order Burkholderiales; family SG8-41. The sequence goes on from CAIZLW010000142.1 coordinate 10,985, forward strand.
GGACAAGGCGCCGCCGCTGACAGTGGTGCTGGTCAATGCCAAGTCACAGACCCGGCCGCAGAATGCCGACGCGCTGGCGCAGCACCATCTCGATGGCGGTGGCAATACCGATGCCAAGCAGCGCGCCCAGAGTCCGCTGCCGGCGATCACCAAGGACACCGAAACCACGGAATTGCAGGTGGCGCAGAAACGCGTGGCGGAACTGGAACGCGAGGCGCGGCAGGTGCTGACCAAGGCCGGCGCCAAGAGCCAGGTGGAAAGCGCGCCGACCAAACCGGCGCCGCAGCTGGTGCCGGAGCAGGCGCCGGCGGTGGATGGTACGGATCTGGTGCAGCGCAGTCTGGCCATCGCCCGGCTGGAGGCGCAGATCAGCAAGGACTGGAACGCCTACCAGGAACGGCCGCGGCGAAAATTCATCGGCGCACGCGCCCAGGAATACCGCTTTGCCCGTTATGTTGAAGACTGGCGGCAGAAGGTCGAACGCATCGGTGAACTGAATTATCCGCAGGCGGCGCGTGACCAGCGGATTTACGGTGTGCTGGTGGCGACGGTGTCGATCCGTTCCAACGGCACCCTGGAGCGCGTGAATATTGATCGTTCCTCGGGCCACAAGCTGCTCGATGAGGCGACGGTGCGCATTGTCACCATGGCCGCGCCGTATGCGGCGTTTCCGGAAGACATCGCCAAGGACACCGACATCATCCATATCACGCGGACCTGGACGTTTACCCGGGCGGACCAGTTCGTCAGCCAGTGAGGATCGCGTGAGTAATCGTTATGCCGTCATCGGCAACCCCGTAGGTCATAGTAAATCGCCGCTGATCCATGCCGCCTTTGCGCGGCAGACGGGGCAGGACATTGTTTACGACCGCCTGCTGGCGCCGCTGGATGGGTTTGAGGTCACGGCGCAGCAGTTTTTCCATGAGGGCGGGCAGGGACTGAATGTCACGGTGCCGTTCAAGCGTGAAGCCTGGGATCTGGTGGATGAATGCGAGGGCGGCGCTCTGTCCGCCGAGGCAGTCAACACCATCAAACGCGTCGGCAAGCGGTTGATCGGTTACAACACCGACGGCAAGGGTTTGCTGGCCGATCTCGAACACAACCTCGGCGCCACCATCACCGGCAAACGCGTGCTGCTGATGGGCGCCGGCGGCGCGTCCTATGGCGTGCTGCAGCCTTTGCTGGAACGCCGGCCGCAACGGCTGGTGGTGGTCAACCGTACGCTGGACAAGGCGGAGCGGCTGGTCCGTCATTTTCATCAACACGCGGCAGCCGCTGCGCAGGGTGTTGCGGCGCTGCCCTATGAAAAGCTGGACGGCCAGGCGTTTGATCTGGTGGTCAACGCCACATCCGCCGGCCTCGAAGGCGCGATGCCGCCGCTGCCGGAAAACCTTTTTGCGCCGGGCGCCATCGCTTATGACATGGTTTACGGACGGGAAACCCGTTTCCTGGCTTTTGCCCGCGCCAGCGGCGCGGTCTGCGCTGACGGACTGGGTATGCTGGTCGAGCAGGCGGCCGAATCGTTTTTCATCTGGCGCGGCGTGCGGCCGCAGACGGCCCCGGTCATTGCACAATTGCGCAGCGAACGCTGAGCAATCCGCCCAAACATCCATCCCCGGGTTAAAGTTCGACGATGTTGAAATTACTGTGGCGCTGGAGCTGGCGCGTGTTTCTGCTGGCGCTGATCGCGCTGGTCGCGATCCAGTTCTGGTTCCTGGTCCATGTCTGGTACTGGGCCGGAAATAATCCTGAATCCACCGCGTTCATGCGCGCGCGGCTGGAGATTCTGCAGCAAGACAATCCGAAGGCCCGGCTGCGTCAGCAATGGGTGCCCTATCAGCGGATCTCCGGTCATTTGAAGCGCGCGATCGTCGCTGCCGAGGATGCGAAGTTCGTCAGCCACAACGGCTTTGACTGGGACGGCATCCAGAAGGCTTACGAAAAAAATCTGCGCGAAGGCGAAATCGTCGCCGGCGGATCGACCATCACCCAGCAGCTGGCGAAAAACCTGTTTTTTTCCGGTGAGCGCACCTGGTGGCGCAAGGCGCAGGAAGCCGTTGTCGCGGTAATGATCGAAACGGTGATGAGCAAGCGGCGGATTCTCGAGATTTATCTCAATGTCATCGAGTGGGGTGAGGGCGTATTCGGTGCCGAAGCCGCCGCCCGCCATCATTACGGCACCACCGCTGCCGGATTGTCGCCGGAGCAGGCGGCGCGGCTCGCGGCCGTCGTACCCAGCCCGCGGCGTTACGGGCCGGCCAGCGATACGGCCTATCTGCAGCGGCGCACGCAGACCCTATTGGCGCGGATGAACAGCGCGCAGATTCCCTGAGTTTGGCATTGACGCGGTGCAGCGGTCGCGGATAACCCGATGTGTTCTGAACAGCCGGTGAATGCGCCAGTTTTCAGTTGACCGTGGCCGGACGCCAGCATAATCTGCAATTCGGCGCGTGCAATGCAAACCCATCGCAGCAGCAAGACTGCGGGGAAGCTGCCGGCCAGGAGGAGATTCGCAGCAGCACGGCGAACAAAACGCAAAACCGCAGTAACCGAATGACTCGCACTACCCATTCCGAATCCAGTCGAGGAGAAGTCATGGCCAAATTGAATATCAATGGACGCAGGTACAACGTCGACGTCGAACCTGATACCCCGCTGCTGTGGGCGATCCGTGAGCATGTCGGGCTGACCGGTACCAAATACGGTTGCGGTGTCGTGCAGTGCGGCGCCTGTTCGGTGCACCTCAACGGCAATGTCGTGCGCTCCTGCTCGATCCCGGTCTCAGCCATCAAGGACGGCGACAAGATCACCACCATTGAGGGCCTGTCGCGCGACAGTTCCCACCCGGTGCAGAAAGCCTGGGCGGCGATCGACGTGCCGCAGTGCGGTTACTGCCAGTCCGGTCAGATCATGGCGGCGGCGGCATTGCTGGCGAAAAAGCCCAAACCCACGGACAAGGACATCGACGAAGCGATGACCAATATCTGCCGCTGCGGCACCTATCACCGCATCCGCGCCGCGGTGCACATGGCTGCCGGCAATACCAAAGCCAAGGTGGCCGGTACCGACGCCGCCCCTTCTGACAAAACCACCGTCTAGGACGCCAACCCATGGACATGAAAAACACGATTGCCAGCGAACAGCCGAAAATTTCGCGTCGTCAATTCCTGGTGGGCGGTGCCGCCGCAGGCGGCGGTCTGGCACTGGGATTCAGTCTGCCGTTTGGTATCGGCGATGCCGCGGCACAAAGCGGCGCCGCCGCATCCGAAGTCAATATCTGGGTTGTTGTCCAGCCGGATGACAGCTGCGTGATCCGCATTGCCCGTGCCGAGATGGGCCAGGGCACGCTGACCGGTCTGGCCCAGCTGGTGGCCGAGGAACTCGAATGTGACTGGAAAAAGGTCAAGACCGAGCAGATTACCGCCGGCCAGAATCTGGCGCGCAAACGCGCCTGGGGTGACATGTCGACCTCGGGCAGCCGCGGCATTCGCCAGTCGCACGATTATGTCCGTCGCGGCGGCGCTGCGGCACGCATCATGCTGATGCAGGCCGCTGCCGACGAATGGAAAGTCCCGGTCGGCGAACTGACGGTTGCCAATGGCGTGATCAGTCACGCGGCTTCGAAACGCAAGACAACTTACGGCAAGGTCGCGGCAGCGGCGGCGAAGCTGACACCGCCGGATCCGAAAACCATTGTGCTCAAGCCGGTCAAGGACTGGAAGATTGCCGGCAAGGGGCTGCGCCGTCTGGACACCGCTGACAAGCTGAACGGCAAAAAAATCTATGCCATCGACCTGAAGTTGCCGGGCATGCTGCACGCGACGGTGAAAGACTGCCCGGTGTTCGGCGGCAAGCTCGCCAGCTTCGACGATTCGAAGGTGAAGGGCATGCCCGGCGTCAAGGCGGTGATGAAGATCAACGACAGCACAGTGGCGGTGGTGGCCGACAGCTGGTGGCGCGCGAAAAAGGCAATGGATGCACTGCCCATCGTTTGGGATGAGGGCCCCAATGCCAAGGTCAACAGCGCGTCGATTGCGGAGCATCTCGCAACCGGCCTGACTGGCAGCGACGCATTCGCGCATATCGATACCGGTGACGCGCCGAAAGCGATTGCCGCTGCGGCGAAAAAAATCGAAGCGGTGTATAGCGTGCCCTTTACGGCGCATGCTGCGATGGAGCCGATGAACTGCACGGTGAAGCTGTCGCCGGACAAGGCCGAGATCTGGATTCCGACCCAGAGTCTCGAAGCCTCGCTGGCCGCATTGTCCAGCGCATCGGGCCAGCCGCTGGACAAATGCGAAGCCTATGTGATGGATCTGGGCGGCGGCTTCGGCCGGCGTATCGGCAACCAGGACGTGGTGCGCCAGTGTGTGGCCATTGCCAAGGCTTTTCCCAGCACGCCGGTGAAAATGGTGTGGACCCGCGAAGAAGACCTGGAGCACGACTTTTACCGGCCGATCGCACAGTGCCGCCTTGCGGCCGGCGTTGATGAGCAGGGCAATCTCGCCGGATTGCACATTCGTGTGTCAGGCCAGTCGATCAATGCCTTTGCCAATCCGGCAGCGATCAAGGACGGCAAGGATATCCGCCAGTTGCAGGGCCTGTGGCCCACGCTGGAAGGCGATGCCCAGATCGGCTACACCCATGCCAACCTGCGTACCGAATACGCGATGCGCAATACGCATCTGCCGGTCGGTCCGTGGCGCGGGGTGAACACCAACCAGAACGGTATTTTCATGGAATGCTTCATGGACGAGGTGGCGAGGCTCGCCAACCGCGATCCGCTGGAATTCCGCCGTTCGCTGATGGGCGAGCGCCCGAAGCACCTCGGCGTTCTGAATGCCGTGGCCGACAAAGCCGGCTGGGGCAAGCCGTTGCCGGCAGGGCGATTCCGCGGCATTGCCCAGTTCATGGGTTATGGCAGTTATTCGGCTGCGGTGGCCGAGGTTTCGGTCAGTGCGAAGGGCGAGGTCAAGGTACACCGCTGCGTGTTCGCGCTGGACTGCGGCAATGTCGTCAATCCCGACCAGACCGCAGCGCAGATCGAAGGCTCGGTCGCTTACGGCATGACCACGCTGCACAGCGAAATTTCCGTCGAAAATGGTCGCATTGTTGAAAACAACTTCCACAAGTTCCACGTGATGAAGATCGCCGAAATGCCCAAGGTGGAAACCGTGCTGGTGCCGACCGGGGATTTCTGGGGCGGCGTCGGTGAACCGACGATCTGTGTGGTGGTGCCGGCGATCCTCAATGCCATCCACGCCGCGACCGGCAAACCGGTGCGCAGCCTGCCGTTGTCCAAGCAGGGCCTGAAACTGGTCTGAGTTCCGGAAGGTGCGATGCAAAGGTTGGGGGATGTTGTTTGCTGCGATGGCAGGTTACGCCGTCGCGGCAACCCCGGCGCTGCTGCCTTACCGGATCGAGGGCGATGCGATACCCGCCTTGCTGGGTCCGGCATCCGGCGATCCGCTGCGCGGCCGCGAACTGATCAGCGGGCGTGATGCCAACTGCCTGCTATGTCATGCGGTGACCGAAACCGGCCTGCGTTTCATGGGTGATATTGCACCGCCGCTGTCCGGTGTCGGTGCGCGTCTGTCCGAAGGTCAACTGCGGCTGCGCATTGTCGACTCGTCGCGATTGAACCCCGAGACGGTGATGCCGTCTTACTACAAGGTTGACGGTCTGGTGCGCGTGGCATCAGCTTGGCGCGGCAAGCCGGTGCTGACGGCCCAGCAGATTGAAGATGTCGTGGCCTATCTGAAAACCCTGAAATAATCCGAGCATGCCTGCTGATCGACGCCGATTTCTGGTTTCCTGCTCCGCCCTGGCGCTGGCGCCGGCGCTGGCCTGCGCACAGCAGAATCCGCAGCGTGAGTCCCTGCTGCGCGAGTCCCTGCTGCGCGAGGTGACCCGTGGCGCACCGCTGCGCACCGGCCGTGTCGTAGTCGATACGCCGACTCTGGCCGACAACGGACATTCGGTCCCGCTGCGCATCGCGGTCGACAGTCCGATGACTGCTGCCGATCATGTGCGACGGATCACCATTCTGGCCGAGCGTAATCCGCGTCCGCTGGTCGCCAGCTACGTGCTGGGGCCGCATTCCGGCCGCGCTGAAATCGTCACGCGCATCCGTGTTGCGGACATTCAGGATGTCATCGCTGTTGCTGAACTTTCCGACGGCAGCTTCTGGATGGGTAGCGCGCATGTCATCGTCACCGAACTCGCCTGTCTGGAGGGCTGATGAGCATGCTTGCCCGTGTCCAGGTTCCTGCTCAGGCGCGCCGCGGTGATGTTTTGCCGATCCGCATCGCCATCCAGCATCCGATGGAAACGGGATACCGTCCGGATAACTTCGGGCGGCGGATTGCGAAAAACGTAATCAATACGCTGACCTGCCGTTACAACGGCGTCGAAGTGTTTCGCGCCGAGATGGGTTCGGGCGTATCCGCCAATCCGCAGCTGCAGTTCTACGTTCGCGCCGAAAGCAGTGGTGAATTGGTTTTTGATTGGGTCGATGACTCGGGTCAGCGCGGCAGCGAACGCGCGCTGATTGCCGTCACCGGCTGATTGCGGCGTGTACAGATTATTGCCATGGATTTGCAGCCTTTTGCTGACGCTCAGCGCTGTTGCGGCTGAAGCGCCCCGGCCGCAGCCCAAATCTGGAATTGAATATGCTGGCAACGATGTGCGTGCTTTACAGGCGGATGATTTCGGTAATCCCGGCATGTTGTGGGTCGTGCGCGGTGAGAAGTTGTGGAATGCACCGGCTGGCCGCAGCGAAAAGTCCTGCGCCAGTTGCCATCGCGACGCGCCAGCAACCATGAAGGGCGTCGCCACGCGATATCCGCGCATGGATGCCGGCGGCCGGGGGCTGCTCAATCTGGAGGGGCGCATCAATCAGTGCCGCGAGCAACGGCAAGGTACGGATGCCCTGCGTTACGAATCCGAAGAGTTGCTGGCGCTGACCGCTTACGTTGCCCACCAGTCACGCGGCATGCCGATCGACGTGGAGGTTAACGAAGCCAACCGCAAGCAATACGAGCGCGGCCGCGAAACCTATTATCGCCGCCAGGGCCAGATGAATCTCGCATGCACCCATTGTCATGAGCGCAATGCCGGCCGCAAGCTGCTGGCTGACACCATCAGCGAAGGGCATGGCAATGCCTACCCGGTTTACCGGCTGGAGTGGCAGTCCGCCGGATCACTGCACCGGCGCCTGCGTGCCTGTTATTTCGGTGTGCGCGCCGAACAGCCGGCGGCGGGCGCGGCGGAATTGGTGGAACTGGAGTTGTATCTGGCGTCGCGGGCGCGAGGCCTTGCGGTGGAAACGCCGGGAGTCAGGCGCTAGAAATTAATCAATAAAAACAAATGCTTGATTAAATCCAACGCCTTCCCTGCCGAGGATCAGCGCAGTGAAGCGTTGATTTTTTCCAGCGCCGGCGTGCCCGGGCAGAGGTCTTTGGCGCCGAGCTGGTTCAGCGGCGTGGCCACGGTGTTGATGTGCTCGTGCAGGTCTTCCGAATTCGGATCGATGTAGAGCAGACCGGTGATGACTTCGCCGCGCGCGGCATGTTCATGCAGGTAATTCATTACCTTGACGCGGTCGGTCGCATCGTAGTCGGCGGCGATTTTTTTCAGGCGCAGCGCCGAACCGTCGTGCTGGTGGACCGTGACGGTTTCACCCGGCGCGTAATCGGCAGTGATTTCCTGGTGATCTTCGATGAAATCGAGACGGTTCACCGCTTCGTTGTGCTGGCGCACGTATTCGTAGGACTTGGTCGAGCCGGCATGGTTGTTGAAGGCGATGCAGGGCGATACCACGTCGATGAAGGCCGCGCCCTTGTGTTCGATCGCGCCCTTGATCAGCGGCACCAGCTGGTTCTTGTCACCGGAGAAGCTGCGTGCGACGTAGGTGGCGCCGAGCAGCAGCGCCATGCCGATCATGTCCAGCGGCTCATCCGAATTGACGACGCCGCGCTTCGATTTCGAACCTTTGTCGGCGGTGGCCGAGAACTGGCCCTTGGTCAGGCCGTAGACGCCGTTGTTCTCGACGATGTAGACCATGTTGACGCTGCGGCGCATGCAGTGGGCAAACTGGCCGAGGCCGATCGAGGCCGAGTCGCCGTCGCCGGAAACGCCGAGATAGAGCAGATCGCGGTTGGCGAGGTTGGCGCCGGTCAGCACTGACGGCATGCGGCCGTGCACGCTGTTGAAGCCGTGCGAATTGCCGAGGAAATAATCCGGGGTTTTCGACGAGCAGCCGATGCCCGAGAGCTTGGCGACGCGGTGCGGCTGGATGTCGAGTTCCCAGCAGGCCTGGATGATCGAGGCCGAGATCGAGTCGTGGCCGCAGCCGGCACACAGCGTCGAAATCTTGCCTTCATAGTCGCGGCGCGTGTAACCCGCCTGGTTTTTCGACAGCGAAGGGTGGTGGAGTTTCGGTTTGGCGAGATAGGTCATGGTTCTGCTCTTTCGCTCAGGACGCTTTTTTCAGCGGCACGACGCTGTGTGCGCTGATGTGTTTGGTGATCTGATCGACGATGAAGCGCGCGGTGATCGGCGTGCCGTCGTAATGCAGCAACGAAATCAGCTGCGCAGGATTGATCTTGGCATCGGTGACCAGCAGGGTTTTCAGCTGGGCGTCGCGATTCTGTTCGATGACAAAGGTGCCCGAGTGTGCGGCGACAAAATCCTTGACCTGGTCGGCGAAGGGGAAGCCGCGCACGCGCAGGGCATTGATGTGAAAGCCGTTTTCAGCGAGGACATCCAGCGCTTCCTGCATCGCCGGGCTGGTCGAGCCGTAATAGATCGCGCCGAAGCTCGCCGGTTTGGCGGCCTGGTGCAGCACGGGCTGGGGCAGCAGCGCTTTCGCAGTTTCGAACTTGCGCATCAGGCGCTGCATGTTGTCGACGTAGTCGGCGCCTGCTTCGGAGTAGTTCGCGTAGCGGTTTTTGGTGGTGCCGCGGGTGAAATAGCCGCCCTTGGTCGGGTGGGTGCCCGGCAGCGTGCGGTAGGGAATGCCGTCGCCGTCGATATCGAGATAGCGGCCGAATTCAGCGCCAGCCTCGAGTTTTTCGTAGGTCATCAGCTTGCCGCGGTCATATTCCTTGCCGTCGTCCCATTTGAAAGGACGGCACAGCCGCGTGTTCATGCCGATGTCGAGGTCGGTCATCACGAACACCGGCGTCTGCAGGCGTTCGGCGATGTCAAAGGACTGCGCGGTCATCTCAAAACACTCAGCCGGATCTTCCGGGAACAGCAGCGGATGTTTGGTGTCGCCGTGCGAGGCGTAGGCGCAGGCCAGCACGTCCGACTGCTGCGTGCGGGTCGGCATGCCGGTGGACGGACCGCCGCGCTGCACGTCGATCAGCACCACCGGGATTTCCGCGAAGTAGGCGAGGCCGATGAACTCGGTCATCAGCGAAATGCCGGGGCCGGACGTGGCGGTAAAGGAACGTGCGCCGTTCCAGCCGGCGCCGATGGCGATACCGATGGAGGCCAGTTCGTCTTCGCCCTGAATAATGGCGTAACGATGCTTGTCGGTTTCGGGTTCCGCCCGCAGTTTCTTGCAGTAGCCCATGAACGCTTCCGCGACCGAGGATGAGGGCGTGATCGGATACCAGGCGCAGACCGATGCGCCGCCGTAAACCGCACCCAGTGCCACGGCACTGTTGCCGTCGGTGAAAATTTTGTCACCGACGTTGTTTGCGAGCTTGAGGCGGATGCCCAGCGGACACGGCAGGTTCTTCAGCGCGTAGTCGCGGCCGAGGTGCAGCGCCTTGACGTTGGATTGCAGCAGCGCTTCCTTGCCCTTGTATTGCTCGGAGAACAGTTGCTCCAGGACCTTGGGATCGATTTCGAGCAGGGCCGACAGCGCACCGACATAAATGATGTTCTTGAACAGCTGGCGCTGGCGCGGATCGGTGTAGGTCGCGTTGCAGATCTCGGTCAGCGGCACACCGATCAGCGTGATGTCCTTGCGGAACTTGCTGTCGGGCAGCGGCTTGGAGTTGTCATAGAACAGGTAACCACCCGGCTCGATTTCCTTGACGTCGTTGTCCCAGGTCTGCGGGTTCATCGCCACCATCAGGTCGACGCCGCCGCGGCGGCCGAGGTAACCTTTTTCCGTCACGCGCACTTCGTACCAGGTGGGCAGGCCCTGGATGTTCGACGGGAAGATGTTGCGCGGACTCACCGGCACGCCCATGCGAAGAATGGAACGGGCGAAAAGTTCATTTGCCGAAGCGGAACCCGAACCGTTGACGTTGGCGAACTTGACGACAAAATCGTTGATGGCGCTGATTTGATTCATGACAGGTCCGTGATCAGGCGGCTTTGCGTTGGGGTTTGCGGCATCCGGGGCCGGCGTGGGTCATCTGCACAAGGTATTTCTGCATGTCCCAGGCGCCGGTCGGGCAGCGCTCGGCGCACAGGCCGCAGTGCAGGCAGACGTCTTCGTCCTTGGCCATGATGCGGCCGGTCATGCGCAGCGGTTCCGACGCGTAGATATCCTGGTCTGCATGCAGCGCCGGCGCGGTCAGCCGCTGGCGCACATCGGCCTCTTCGCCGTCCGGCGTGAAGGTGATGCAGTCCATCGGGCAGATGTCGACGCAGGCGTCGCACTCGATGCACAGCCGCGGCGCAAATACCGTCTGCACGTCGCAGTTCAGGCAGCGCTGGGCTTCGGCGAGGCCGGCCTTGGCATCGAAGCCGAGTTCGACCTCGACCTTGATGTTTTTCAGCGTCAGTTTCTGGTCCTGCCAGGGCACCTTGTGGCGCATTTCGGCGGACACGTCGTTGTCATAGCTCCACTCGTGGATGCCCATTTTCTGCGACACCACGGCGACCGCCGGCAGCGGACGATCTTGCAGGTCTTCGCCGTTCATCATCTTGTCGATCGACACCGCGACTTCGTGGCCGTGGGCGACCGCCCAGATGATGTTCTTCGGGCCGAAGGCGGCGTCGCCGCCAAAAAACACTTTCGGGTTGGTCGACTGGAACGTCACCTTGTCGACAACCGGCATGTTCCATTTGTCGAACTCGAGGCCGGCGTCGCGCTCGATCCAGGGGAAGGCGTTTTCCTGACCGATCGCGACCAGCACGTCGTCGCATTCAACAAACTGGTCCGGTTCGCCAGTGGGTACCAGGTTGCGGCGGCCCTTGGCGTCGTATTCCGCCTTGACCTTTTCGAAGGTCATGCCGGTGAGTTTGCCGTCCTTGACGGTGCACGACTTCGGCACCATGAAATTGAGAATGGGGATGCCTTCTTCGATGGCATCTTCTTTTTCCCACGGGCTGGCTTTCATCTCTTCATAGCCGGAGCGGACGATGACTTTGACGTCTTCGCCGCCGAGGCGTTTCGCCGAACGGCAGCAGTCCATCGCGGTGTTGCCGCCGCCGAGAACGATCACGCGTTTGCCGATTTTTTCGATGTGACCGAACGACACGCTGGCCAGCCAGTCGATGCCAAGGTGGACGTTTTTGGCGGCTTCGGCGCGACCCGGTACGTCGAGGTCGCGGCCGCGCGGCGCGCCGGTACCGACGAACACGGCGTCGTAACCGTCGGCGAGAATTTTCTTCAGGCTGTCGATACGCTGTCCGGTGCGCATGGCGATGTTGCCGATGCCGATGATGTAGCCGACTTCCTCGTCGATGACCGCTTCCGGCAGACGGAAACGCGGCACCTGCGAGCGCATGAAGCCGCCGGCTTTCGGATCGGATTCATAAATCGTGATGTCGTAACCCAAGGGGGCCAGGTCGCGCGCCACGGTGAGTGAGGCGGGTCCGCCGCCGATGCAGACAATGCGTTTGCCGTTTTTCTGTTTCGGCGCCTTCGGCATGCGCCGGGAAACGTCATCCTTGTTGTCGGCAGCGACGCGTTTCAGCCGGCAGATTGCCACCGGTTCGGCTTTGGGGCCGTCTTCATGCGCAGTCGGCTTGCGCATCTCGACGTTGCCTTCTTCAACACGGCCGCGGCGGCAGGCCGGTTCGCAGGGGCGGTCGCAGGTGCGGCCGAGAATGCCGGGGAACACGTTCGAGTTCCAGTTGACCATGTAGGCATCGCTGTAGCGGCCCGCGGCGATCAAGCGGATGTATTCGGGGACAGGGGTGTGAGCCGGACAGGCCCATTGGCAATCGACGACTTTATGGAAGTAATCGGGGTGCGAAATATCGGTCGGCTTCAAAAAAGACTCCTGCTGCGGTATCGCCACAATTCTTTGTTTTTATTCGCCTATTTGGACCTTTGGGGGGCGTGCCCAAAAGTGCCGAAATACTACCTGTTTGCCACAGGGAAGAAAAGGCGAATCCGCCCCTGGTTTGGCCCAGATCAAAGCCCATGCGGCTAGTGCTGTTTTGGCGGGTGCCGCTGCGGCCTGTTCCGCCGCTGTGCTCCCGTCCGATCAACGGTTTTCAGTTGAGCGGAGCGGGGCCAGAAGATTTTTTTGTGCAGATCAGGATTCCGCAACTTTGTTGTCAGCAATGACCCGCAGTGTCGGGCGA
>CAIZLW010000143.1 GCA_903933915.1 uncultured beta proteobacterium
CATGAAAACGACCTTTCTCGAATTCGAACAGCCGATTGCCGATCTGGAAACCAAGATCGAGGAATTGCGCTTTGTGCAGGACGACTCGGCGCTGGATATTTCCGAAGAAATCTCAAGGCTCCAGAAAAAGTGTCAGACGCTGACCAAGGATATTTACGGCAAGCTGACTTCCTGGCAGATCTCCCAGGTGGCGCGTCATCCGCAGCGGCCGTATACGATGGATTACATCAACGGCCTGTTCACGGACTTTGAGGAATTGCACGGTGACCGTACTTATGCCGATGATCCGGCGATCATCGGCGGTCTGGCGCGTTTCGGCGGACAGAGCGTGGTGGTGATGGGCCATCAGAAGGGGCGCGACACCAAGGAAAAGATTTACCGCAACTTCGGCATGCCGCGGCCCGAAGGTTATCGCAAGGCGCTGCGGCTGATGAAGCTGGCGGAGAAGTTCGGCGTTCCCATTTTCACGTTTATCGATACGCCCGGGGCCTATCCCGGCGTCGGCGCCGAAGAGCGAGGCCAGTCGGAGGCGATTGGCCGCAATCTGTTCGCGATGGCTGCGCTGAAGGTGCCGATCGTCTGCTCGGTGATTGGCGAAGGTGGATCCGGCGGCGCGCTGGCGATTGCGGTGGGCGATGTGACGCTGATGCTTCAATACTCGACTTATTCGGTGATTTCTCCCGAGGGCTGCGCTTCGATTCTGTGGAAAAGCGCGGATCGTGCCGCTGATGCCGCGGAAACGCTGGCCATTACCGCAACCCGCCTGAAGGCGTTTGGCCTGATCGACAAGATTGTCCCGGAACCGCTGGGCGGCGCGCACCGTGACTATGATGCGATGATGCAGTCGATGAAAAAGGCATTGCAGGAAATCTGGCGTCAGTTGCGCGAGCAACCCATCGACAAGCTGGCGGAATCCCGGTTCGAGCGGCTGATGGGCTACGGTCAGTTCAAGGAAGCGGAAAGCCGCTGATCCGGCGGCGTAATCATGACATCCGGCGACCGCCGCCCGGCATGAACGACCCGCTGGTCCAGCAAGTGGCCGCAACGCTGAAGGCGGGCGGCCCCGGTCCGTCATCCCGTGTCACGGTGGGGCTGAGCGGCGGCATTGATTCCGTCGTGCTGCTGCATGTGCTGCGGCGAGGACTGCGCTGGTCGCCGCAACGAATTTCCGCGATTCACATCAACCACCAGATCAGTCAACACGCCGCATCCTGGGCGACGCACTGCCGTCGTTATTGCCGCACCCTGGGCGTGAACCTGAAAGTCGTCAAAGTCGAGGTTCCGCGCGGCAACAGTACCGAAGCCGCGGCCCGGGCTGCGCGCCTCGGAGTTTTTGTCGACTGTAATGCCGATGTGGTGGCGCTGGCCCACAACCGTGACGACCAGGCCGAGACCTTGATGCTGCAGCTGCTGCGTGGCGCCGGCCCCCGGGGACTGGCTGCAATGCCGCAACTCGGCTCGGCAACGCCGGCCTTGTGGCGGCCGTTGCTGGAAGTGCCGCGCAGTGCGATCGAAAATTATGCGCGACACCATCAACTGGCCTGGGTGGAAGACGACAGCAATTTGGATCGGGCCTACCTGCGCAATTTCCTGCGTCATGACGTGCTGCCGCTGATCGAGAAGAAAGTCCCCGCAGCCAAACGGGTGCTTGCGCGTGCAGCGCGTCTGCAGGCTGAGGCCTCGGATTTGCTCGATATCCTGGCGGTGCAGGATATTGGCGGCCATGCCGCTGATGGCTGTATTGAGACTGCTGCGCTGGGAGGGCTGCCCGCACACCGGGCGCGAAATGCATTGCGTTATTTTCTGCGCAGCAATGGCGTAACCATGCCGGAGGCCGGGCGGCTGGATGAATTGCTGCGGCAGTCGCTGACTGCCCGCGACGATGCGCGGGTCTGTGTGGATATGGGGGATGTCGAATTGCGGCGTTTCAGGGGTGCGCTGCACATTGTTCGTCCGCTACCGCCGGTATCCGTGGATTTTGAGAAGGTCTGGCGCGGCAGGCGTCCCTTGAAACTGCCGCTGCTGGGAGGGGTTTTGCGATTTGAGCGCTGTCAGGGTGATGGAATTGCTGCGAGCTGGTTTCAGCGCGGCGTGCTGACGGTGCGTGTTCGCGGTGGTGGCGAGGGATTGCGGCTGATTGCGGGCGGCCCCCGCCGCACCGTGCGCAATCTGCTGCAGGAAGCCGGGGTGCCGCCCTGGCGCCGCGAGCGTTTGCCGATGCTGTACCTTGACCAGATGCTGGCTGCAGTGCCGGGCGTGGGCGTGGATGAACGTTTGCGTCCGCCGGCAGGTGCTGCGGGCTGGCGTCCGGTTTGGCGCCCTGACTGATTCGCAGGGATTGCCGCACGGCGGCGGTTTGCTAAAGGTTTGGGGCTTTGCTACTCTGCCCTTGTTCGTTGTCGGGAAGAAAAAACTCCGCGCCTACGGCAGCGGTCTCTCCCGGCTCCATCAACGACTTATCCGAGGAGGACGTCCCGATGAAGATTACCAAGGTATTGAAGCTGGCCGTTGCTGCTGTGGCAGGACTGACCATCGCCGGTGGTGCGTTTGCACAGGCGAAACCAAATCCGAAGTGGCCGACCAATCTGACGCTGGGCACTGCGTCCGTGGGCGGCACCTATTTTGTGTACGGGCAGGTCTGGGCCAGTCTCGTCAACGAGAAAATCGGCACCAACATCAGTACCCAGCAGACCCAAGGCCCCAACCAGAACATCATCCTGGCTGACTCCAAGCAGATTGATTTCGGCATGACCACGATGGGCGTCGCGTTGCAGGCTTGGGAAGGCAAGGGCGATTGGACCAAAGGGCAGAAGTTCAGCAATATCCGCGCGATGTTTCCCATGTACGATACCCCATTTCATTTTATAACTCTCGAAAAGTCCGGGATCAAGACGGCAAAGGATCTTGCTGGAAAGAAATCCGGCGTCGGTCCCCGTGCCGGTACCTGCGGAACCTATTTCCCGCTGATGTTCAAGGCCATCGGCATCGACACGACGTTCCGTAATGGCCAGGCGTCCGACATGTCCGCGAATCTGCAGGATGGACTGATCGATGCATTCCCATTCTGTGCCGGCGTTCCTATAGCGGCGTATTCGGAACTGGAGACGACCAACAAGGTGCGCTTCTTCACCTTTACCGATGACGAGCTGAAAAAAATCAAGGCTGCGTTGCCTGAACTGTCCGACTCGGTGATCCCCAAGGGTAGTTATAAACAGCAGACCGAAGATCATAAAACCGTCGGACTCTACAATTTTTCCATTGCCAACAAAGATGTGGCCGACGATCTGGTCTACGCAGTGGTCAAGGCGGTGATGGAAAACAACCCGCAAATGGTCAAGGGGCACGCCGCGGCTAAAGAGACGCTTCTTCCCAATTGGAACCGTAATGGATTCCTGCCCTTTCACCCTGGTGCAATCCGCTATTTCAAGGAGAAAGGGATCAACGTACCCAAGCATTTGATCCCGCCTGAATACAAGGGTTGATCGAGATATTCTGATCCTGACCGCACTGCGCGCAAGCACAGTGCGGTTTTTTTTGCAGGGGAGTAATGCATGAACACGCACATGAGCACACCGGCAACTGAGGACATCATCAAGCCGCCGATGGCTGAAGAGGAATTTGGCGGCAACAAGCGCACGCTGCTGCACTGGGAGGCGCTGGCTCTGGCGGCAATGTGTGTCAGTTTCACGATTTTTCACCTCTTTGTGCTGAACATATACTCTCTCGAGCCGTTGCTGTTCAGGGCGATCCATGTGGGCTGGGGCGGTGCGCTTGGTTTCATGCTGTATTCCGCCGGCAATCGCGCGCGCAAGGACGGTGTGCCCTGGTACGACTGGTTGCTGGTTGCGGCATCAGTGGCTTGTGCGATCTATATTACTGTCGAGTTGGATGGCCTGCTGTTCCGCGCGGGTGCGCAGTTCACTACCGGGGATGTCATCACTGGAGTCATCGGTACGCTGCTGGTGCTGGAATTCGGCCGCCGCACGTCCGGTCTGGCGCTGCCGATCATTGCCGGCGTGTTCATCATTTACTGTTTTGTCGGCCCGTGGATGCCCGGTGTGCTGGAGCACAAAGGTTTCGATGTGCCGCGCTTCTTCACCTACATCTACAGTGAATACGGAATTTTCGGCGTTACCACACAGGTTTCCTCGTCTTACATCATCCTGTTTGTCTGCTTTGCGGCGTTCCTGCAGGTGTCAAAAGTAGGCGATTACATCAACGATTTGTGCAATGCATTGTTCGGGTGGGCGCGTGGTGGTCCGGCTAAAGCGGCAGTTGCTTCAGGCATTCTGTTCGGTGCCATATCGGGATCGGCCGTTGCCAACGTGGTGGCCTCGGGCATGGTGACCATCCCGATGATGCGCAAGGTGGGCTATGACAAGCCCACTGCGGCCGCCATCGAGGCGACTTCATCCACGGGCGGACAGATTACACCGC
>CAIZLW010000144.1 GCA_903933915.1 uncultured beta proteobacterium
CCTGTCCGCCCAGGCCACGGACAAAAGCGTTAACCGGGCGACCCGCCCGCTTTACCAAAAAGCCAGCACACCGCAGGCGCTGCTCCAACTGGGTGTCGCCGGACTGGAACAGTTCATCAAAAGCATTGGCCTCTACCGCACCAAGGCAAAGAACATCATCGCTACCTGCAAACTGCTGCTGGAGCAGCATGGCGGTGAAGTGCCCCGTGACCGCGAGGCCCTTGAAGCGCTGCCGGGGGTCGGCCGCAAGACTGCCAATGTGGTACTGAACATCGCATTCGGCGAGCCGACCATCGCCGTCGATACGCATATTTTCCGCATCGCCAACCGCACCGGACTGGCGCCGGGCAAAGACCCGCTGGCGGTCGAACAGAAACTGCTGAAATTCACGCCGGACGAATTCAAACTGCACGCCCACCACTGGCTGATCCTGCATGGCCGCTATATCTGTGTCGCACGCAGTCCTCGCTGCGGCGACTGCCTGATCCGCGACCTCTGTGAGTTCCGCGGCAAAACCCCGGCGACGACATAAAAAAACCGCGCCGGTCAGGGCGCGGTTTTTTGCGGCAACAGCAGGTGGTCAGTATTTGACCGTAAGTCCCGACTGCTGCGAGAAGTATGCGGCCAGATCCTCGATGTCACGCTTGGACAAATTGGCTGCCTGCGGTGCCATGATTGCGTTTTTGCGATCACCCGCCTTGTAATCCGACAGCGCCTTGACCAGGTAATCGTAATGCTGGCCCGCAAGACGCGGAAAATCCGGTGCGGCGCTGTTGCCGTCAGGACCGTGGCATGCGGCGCAGGTTTTCGATTTTTCCTTGCCGGCCGCCGGATTGGCAGCCTGCGCAAAACCACCGGCCAGCAAAGCAGCGCAAGCGGCAACCCAAAGCATTTTTTTGATCATCGTCGCGACCCCTTATTTCGCCGCAGCCTGCACCGCAGGCGCTGAGTAGTAAGCCGCAACATCGGCCATGTCCTTGTCGCTGAGACCCGCCGCAATGGCCCGCATCGACGGATGCGAACGGTCACCGCTCTTGTAAGCCTGCAGCGCCTTGACGATATAAGCCGCGTGCTGGCCGCCGAGTTTCGGCACGCTGTAGGTCACGGGGAAGGCGGTCTTGTAACCGGGAATGCCGTGACAGCCGATACACATCGAAACCTTGTCCCTAGCGGGAACCGAATTGGCTTCGGCGGCCTGTACCATGCCCGATCCCAGCACTGCCAGACCGAGGCTCAAGCCGATTGCGAATAACCGTTTCATGAGGGCGTTCTTTCCTTGTATTTTGACCTTGCCGGGCGCAGATTATAGCTCAAAAATTTTGCTGATTGCCCAGCAAAATTAGTTGATTGCCCCGCACCGCGGTGATGGCTGATAATTCACGCTGCTGGATCGGGAACCCTATTGAAATTTTCATCCTCCCCGCATCCGAACTCCAAGCGTATGCCTTGCGGCACGCCAATGACTGACCCCTGATGAATTTGCGCGAACGCCTGCTTCCCTTCCTGCGCTGGCTGCCATTACAGCGGCAGATGGTGCGCGCCGACATTGTCGCCGGCGTGACCGTGGCGATGGTGCTGATCCCGCAGTCCATGGCCTATGCACAGCTCGCCGGCATGCCCGCATACTACGGACTTTATGCTGCATTCCTGCCGGTGATCGTTGGCGCAATGTGGGGCTCCTCACATCAGCTCGCCACCGGACCAGTAGCCATGGTCTCACTGCTGACCGGCTCGGCATTGGCGCAGTTCGCAGCACCCGGCTCTGAGCAGTTCATCGCTCTGGCCATCCTGCTCGCGCTGATGGTCGGCGTGATGGAACTGGCGATGGGCCTGTTCCGGCTCGGCGCCATCGTCAACTTCCTGTCGCACCCGGTGATTGTCGGCTTCACCAACGCCGCCGCCATCATCATTGCGCTGTCGCAGTTCAACAAGCTGCTCGGCGTGCACAGCGCGCGCTCCGACCGCTTCCTCGCCGACGTCTGGGATGTGATGCTGCGTATCGGCGACACCCACTGGCCGACGCTGGCAATGGGCCTGCTGGCGCTGGCCGTGATGATCCTGGTGCGCCGTTACCGTCCGCTGTGGCCGGGCGTGCTGATCGCGGTGGCGATTACCACCACGCTCAGTTGGACTACCGATTTCGAGCGCAACACCACCGCCAGCGCTACCGAGTTCCGCGACCCGCAGGTGCGCAACGTCATCGATTCACTGACCGCACTGACGTCGCGCAGCAACGAACTGCGCGCCGAGGCTGCGGAAAAATCCGCAGACATCTCGACGCTCTCGACCAGTGACGGCGCTGATCATCCGCGCCTGATCATGCTCAATGCCGACCTTGAGTTCCTGCGCCTGGAACTGCGCGCCATCGAGGCCGAGCGCAAGGTGCGCTTTACCGAAGTGCGACGCCTGCGTTTTACCGGCGTCCATGAAACCGCGACTACCGAATTCCAGCTCGCCGGTACGGTCCCTCCCGGCACCCAGGCTGACGGCCAGCGCTGGATCATCTCCGGAATCGACAACGGCCGCGTGCTGCTGAGCGGCGGCGGCGAAGTGGTCGGCGCCATTCCCACCGGGATTCCGGAACCGACGCTGCCGCAACTGAAATGGGACACGCTGCTAAAACTGCTGCCCACTGCGCTGATCATCGCACTGGTCGGCTTCATGGAAGCCATTTCCATCGCCAAATCAATGGCAACACGCACCAAGCAGCGCATCAACCCCGACCAGGAACTGATCGGTCAGGGTCTCGCCAACATCATCGGCAGCCTGTTTCAATCGTTTCCGGTCAGCGGTTCGTTCTCGCGTTCCGCAGTCAACCTCGCCACTGGTGCGATGACGGGACTGTCTTCGGTGGTGGCCGGCGTGATCGTGCTGGTGACCCTGCTGCTGTTCACGCCGCTGCTTTATCACCTGCCCCAGGCGGCGCTGGCCGCGATCATCATACTTGCGGTGGTGAACCTGGTGAATTTCAAGGCGATCAAACATGCGTGGCAGGCGCACCGGCACGATGGCATCGCAGCCATCGTCACCTTCGTCGCCACACTGAGCTTTGCACCGCATCTCGACAACGGCATTCTGGTCGGCGCCGCACTGGCGATCGTGCTGTACCTGTATCGCACGATGCGGCCCCGTGTCGCCGTGCTTGGCCGCCACGCCGACGGCACACTGCGCGATGCGCAGTTGTTCAACCTGCCGACCAGCGAAAAACTGATTGCCATCCGTTACGACGGCTCGCTGTTTTTCGCCAATGTGCCTTATTTCGAAGATGTCATCCTCGAACAGGCGGCGCGGCATCCGCAGGCGCGCTTTATCCTGATCGTCGGCGATGCCATCAACGAACTCGACGCTTCCGGAGAAGAAATGATCCGCCATCTTGCTCATCGCCTGCACGACAACGACGTGACCATGGTATTCAGCGGATTGAAGCGGCAGGTGTTGAGCGTGATGGAAAACACCGGCCTGCATGACATCATCGGCGCGTCGAACTTTCACCGCACCGAAGACCATGCGCTGGAAGCCATCGCCCGGGTGCTGCAGGATCCGGCCTTTGACGCCACCTATTTCCCGCAACGCGCTGCCACAAATACACCTGCCGGGGATTAGATTAAGTATTTGTTTTAATTGATTTTTATTTCGGTAGACTGACCGAAGCTATTTTATAATGCGCCACCCTTCAGGATTTCCCCAATGGCCAACCGGCTTTCGAAAATAGTCACCCGCACCGGGGACGACGGCAGCACCGGACTGGCTTCCGGCGAACGCATCACCAAAGATCAGCCGCGAATCGCTGCGATGGGCGATGTCGATGAGTTGAACAGCACCATCGGCCTGCTGCTCAGTGAAAACCTGCCGGCTGCCGTAGGCGAAGCGCTGGCCGGCGTGCAGCACGATCTGTTCGACCTCGGCGGCGAACTGAGCCTGCCCGGCCATACGCTGGTGACCGAAACGCACCTCGCTCGCATCGACGCGCTGATCGAGCAGTTCAACGCCGACCTGCCGCCGTTGCGCGAATTCATCCTGCCCGGCGGCAGCCGCGCCGCCGCGCTGGCGCATGTCGCACGCACGGTCTGCCGCCGCGCGGAGCGTACGCTGGTCAGCTTGCGCCAAGGTGGAGATGCGCAAGCGCTGCCCGTGCAATATCTGAACCGGCTGTCTGATCTGCTGTTCGTGCTGGCACGCGTGCTCAACCGCGCCGACGGCGGCAACGACGTACTCTGGCAACAAGGCCGCAAACCGGGCTGATCGCAACCCTCGCCCGCGCCGGCATCAGCGCCGCGCGGCGCGAATCGTATCCAGGTGGGCGCACAACTGGCGCGCGCCGTCGAGAATGCGCGGCGTCGGCCGCTGCATCAGATCTGCCGGCAGATGCCGCGCGGTCCAGGCATTAAACGGCGGTGGCAGCGCCGCCCAGCGCGCGGCAAAATCCGCCGGCGTATCCGCCGAACTGCCGCCAAGCACGATGTCGGGACGCGCCGCCAGCAGCGCCTCGCGCGACACCTCCGGCGTCAGCGAGCGCAATTCGCCGAAAATATTGACGCCGCCGCACAAGCCGATGATTTCGCTGATCAGGTGTGCATTGTTCACCGTCATCAGCGGCCGATCCCAGATCTCGTAAAACACGCGTACCGGCGGCCCCTCGTGGCGGCGCATGCGCAGCATCCGCAGATCGGCATCAAATGCCACCCTCGCCTTTACGCCGACCGCGGTGGTGCCGGCCAGCTGCGCAATCGCCGTGATGTTGCGCGCAATATCCTCCAGCCCCGCCGCACCGGCGACAAATACCGGCAGTCCCGCGCGCTCCAGCCGCACGATGGCATCCGGCGGCGTGCCACCCTGCCACGCCAGCACCAGATCGGCGCGCAACACCAGCATGCGCTCGAGGTCGAACTGCACCGCATCGCTGATCACCGGCAGCCGGCGCGCCGCTGGCGGGTAATCGCTGTAGCGGGCGACGCCGGCCAGACGTTCGCCCGCGCCGGCGGCAAAAGCCAGTTCGGTCAGATTCGGCGCCAGCGTGATGATGCGTTGCGCGGGCCGGGCCAGGCGCAGCGTCGTGCCGCGGGCATCAGTGGCCTGCACGGAATCAGTCTGTGCGGAAACCGCAAACGGGATCGTGAACAGCAGAACGGCGGCGATGCAACTGACGGCCGGGATCACCAGACACCTCATAAACGGCGCAAAAGCCGGGAGGAAAACTAGCGGACTTCTTCCATCATCCGCAGCAGGCGCCCGCTGGTCTGGCGCAGCCGCAGCGACAGCATGGTGACCATCTTTACCAGAATCTTGGAACCGAGGCTGGGATGATCGAGGATGATTTTCGCCATGTTGTCGCGGGTCAGCAAGGCGAAGGTCGTCGGCTGCGAAGCCATGCAGGTGGCGAAACGCGGCTCGCCGTCGATCATCGACATTTCGCCCAGCGTCATGCCGGGGCCGGCGCTGGTCATGTGCTGCTGCTCGGCGCGATGATTTTTTTTCAGGATGTCGATTTCACCATCGACGATCAGCACCATGAAGTCGCCTTCGTCGCTCTCGCGAATGATGATCTCGCCAGGTTGCGCGCGAAACACCTCCATGTAACCGGCGAGCGTGGAAATATCTTCCTTGGAAAATTCGGTGAAAAACTGCGACTTGCCGACGAGGCTGAAGATTTCATTGGCAATGGCTGTCCCCGCACCCACGCGCTCGAGCTTGGCGAGGTTACCTTGGTGCGTTGCCGTGAAGTTGTCTTCGCTCATATCACCTTGTTAAGCTTGCCACCTAAGTTGCCGCCTAATCCTTGGCTGCCGCCTTCAGCCGGCGTTTGCGCACACCCTCAGCCAGCGCTTCCAGCACGCCTCGGCTTTCGTCCCAACTGATGCAGCCGTCGGTAATACTGACGCCGTAGACCAGCGGCTTGCCCGGCACCAGATCCTGGCGACCGGCCTTCAGGTGGCTTTCCACCATCACGCCGAAAATACGGTCATCGCCGTTGGCGATCTGGTGGGCCACATCCTGCGCCACATCAACCTGTTTTTCCGGCTTCTTGCTGCTGTTGCTGTGACTGAAATCGATCATGATGCGCGCCGGAATACCGGCTTCGGCCAGCCCGCGCCCGGTGGCATCGACGCTGGCCGCGTCGTAGTTGGGCTGTTTGCCGCCGCGCAGGATCAAGTGACAGTCTTCGTTGCCGGTCGTTGACACGATCGCCGAATGCCCGGCCTTGGTCACTGACAGGAAATGATGCGGCGCCTGCGCCGCGCGGATCGCGTCGATGGCAATCTTGATGTTGCCGTCGGTGCCGTTCTTGAAACCGACCGGACACGACAGTCCCGAGGCCAGCTCACGGTGAATCTGCGATTCGGTGGTACGCGCGCCGATCGCCCCCCACGACACCAGGTCGGCGATGTACTGCGGCGTGATCATGTCGAGGAACTCGCAGCCCACCGGCATGCCGCTTTCGGTCAACTCCAGCAGCAGTTCGCGGGCAATCTTCAAGCCCTCGTTGATGCGGAAACTGCCATCCAGATTCGGATCATTGATCAGGCCTTTCCAGCCGACGGTCGTGCGCGGTTTTTCAAAATAGACCCGCATCACCACCAGCAGGTCGGCGGCGTGCTTCTTTTTCGCTTCGAGCAGCTTGCCGGCGTATTCCTTGGCGGCTTTGACGTCATGCACCGAGCACGGCCCCATGATCACCAGCAGGCGGTCATCGGCGCCGTGGAGGATACGGTGGATGTCCTGACGCGCATCAAAAGTCGTATTCGCGGCCTTTTCGCTGAGCGCGAGTTCGCGCAACAAATGCGCGGGCGGCGCGAGTTCCTTGATTTCCTTGATCCGCAGATCATCAGTCTGATGCAACATCGTTTTCCCAACTTTCCATTAAATTCAATGCATTATAAACGAAACCCGACGCCCTCTACAGCGTGCCGCCGACGGTCAGCCCGTCGATGCGCAACGTCGGCTGACCGACGCCGACCGGCACGCTCTGCCCTTCCTTGCCGCAGGTGCCGACCCCTGGATCGAGGCGCATGTCGTTGCCGATCATCGACACCCGGGTCAGCGCATCCGGGCCGTTGCCGATCAGCGTTGCACCCTTGACCGGATACGTCAGTTTGCCGTTTTCGATCATGAACGCCTCGGACGCCGAGAACACGAACTTGCCGCTGGTGATGTCGACCTGCCCGCCGCCGAAATTAACGGCATACAGACCGCGCTCTACCGAGGCGATGATTTCCGCCGGATCCTTGTCGCCGTTCAACATATAGGTGTTGGTCATCCGCGGCATCGGCACATGCGCGTACGATTCGCGGCGGCCGTTGCCGGTCGGCGCCACACCCATCAGCCGCGCATTCAGCGTGTCCTGGATGTAGCCGCGCAGCACGCCGTCCTCGATCAGCACGTTGTGCTGGGTGGGATTGCCTTCATCATCGACATTCAGCGAGCCGCGGCGATGGGCAATGGTGCCATCGTCGACCACAGTGACACCCGGCGCCGCGACGCGTTCGCCGACGCGACCGCTGAATGCCGAAGTGCCCTTGCGGTTGAAATCACCTTCCAGGCCGTGACCCACCGCTTCATGCAGCAGGATGCCGGGCCAGCCCGGCCCGAGCACCACGGTCATCGTGCCGGCGGGTGCGGGCCGCGCATCGAGATTGATCAGCGCCTGGTGCACGGCTTTCTGTGCGTAATCATTGAGCACGTCGTCGGTGAAATGACCGTAATCAAAACGTCCGCCGCCGCCGGCACTGCCCTGCTCGCGACGGCCGTCGGCTTCGACGATGACCTGCAGCGACAATCGCACCAGCGGCCGCACGTCGGCGGCCTGCATGCCGTCGCTGCGCGCCACCATCACCACTTCGTATTCACCAGCCAGCGAAGCCATCACCTGCGTCACCCGCGAATCAATGCGGCGCGCAATACGCTCCAACCGTTCGAGCAGCGCCACCTTCTCCGGTGCGCCGAGACTGGCCAGCGGATCCTGCGGTGCATACAGCACACGCAGCTCGCCCTGGCGCGCAATCGCCGTACGACCATCGCCGCCCTGGCGCGCAATAGCGCGCGTCGCCTGTGCCGCAGACTGCAGCGCGTTGAAACTGATGTCGTCCGAATACGCAAACGCTGTCTTCTCACCGCTGACCGCGCGCACGCCGACGCCCTGGTCAATGTTGAAACTGCCGGATTTGACGATGCCCTCTTCCAGGCTCCACGACTCGCTACGCGAATACTGAAAATAGAGATCGGCGTAATCCACGCGATGGGCCATGATCTGGCCGAACACCGACTGCAGCTGGTTCTCGTCCAGCGCATGGGGTGCCAGCAGCGTCGCGCTGGCGGTTTCGAAGATACTCGCGGATTTCATAATTTTCCCAAAATAAACAACAACTTAAAATAGACGCTGCCCGGCTGGCGATCAGCCGCCGAGTGTGCGATGCCGCAGCGCCGGCAAACTCTGGCGCAGACGTTGTATATAGGCACGATTCATCCCGGCGACAACCACCCCGGAACCGCGCGGCAGGCGGTCGAGAACCACACCCCACGGGTCGACGATCATCGAGTCGCCGTGGGTTTCCCGACCATTGAGATGATACCCGCCCTGCGCCGGGGCCAGCACGTAGGCGAGATTTTCAATGGCGCGTGCCCGGATCAAGGTTTCCCAGTGCGCCTTGCCGGTGGTTTCGGTAAAGGCCGACGGCACCAGAATCAGATCGACCTCGCCCATCGCGCGATACAGCTCCGGGAAGCGCAGGTCGTAGCAGACCGACAGCCCGATGCGGCCGAACGGCGTATCGATGGCCACGACTTTTTTGCCGTGCTCGATGGTGGTTTCTTCCGAATAACGTTCATCGCCCATCTCGAAACCGAACAGGTGAATCTTGTCGTATCGGGCGACGCATTTGCCCTGGTCGTCGAAGACCATGCTGGTGTTGAGCACTTTTTTCGGTGACGAAGCCACCAGCGGCACCGAGCCGCCGACGATCCAGATACCGTGCTTGCGCGCCGTTTCCGCGAGGAATTCCTGGATCGGCCCTTTGCCGAACGTCTCGCGCACGGCGACCTTGTCGGTGTCCTTCATGCCCATGATGCCGAAGTATTCGGGCAACGCGACCAGCTTCGCACCCTGCTCCACCGCCATCTCGATCAGCCATGCAGCTTCCTTCAGATTCGATTCGACCCGCGGCCCCGAAGCCATCTGCACCGCGGCGATGCGCGTCGCACCGGCATCGGCCTGCCCGGCATCCTTGCGCTGGGATCTCGTTGACCGCAAACGTGTACTCATAGCCTACCGCCCCCCTTAGTCCACCAATTCAAGTCGTATCGTCGTCGCCGCCGGATCAGCGCGCAACCGCAGCCGCGCCCCCTCCACCGCCAATGCAACAAGCCAGGCGCGCAACTCCTCCGCCTGCAACTGCGATTCCGGACGCGAGTCATGCACGATCAGCAACCGTGCGTCGCTGCGGGACTGCAGCAAGGCCACGGCCTGGCGCACCGCCGGCTGCGCCATCACCGCCTGTGCCGAGCGCGGACGATCCCACAATTCGGGCGCAAGATCTGCCGCCATTACGGGACCAGCCAGCACTGCCACTAGCCACAGCGCTGCGCGAAAACACCTCATTGCGGCGCTGACAACACCCGCAGTTGCTCCACCTTGTTGACCACAGGATCGGTCCAGCTGCCGGTGACGTCATATTCGTAAGACGCAATCTGGTTCAGCGGATCCTTCAGCAGTTTCTGCGCGATGAATGCAGCAACACCCGCAATCGGTCCGCCGATCAACGCGCCGGCCACCGACACGGTGTCGGATAATTGCGGATTCACTTTCACCCGCAGCACCTGGGTTTCCTTCGCCAGATCCACCTGTCCGTTCATCACGATGCGCGCCGCAGGCCCGCTGATGCGCAGGTTGTCGGTACTCGCCACCCCTTTGGTTACTTTGACGGCACCGACGATTTCATCGAACGCCAGCCCCTCGCTGAAAATGTCACGGAAATCGAGCGAAATCCGTCGCGGCAATGACTGCAGACTGAGGATGCCCAGCAGCTTGCCGATGCCCGGTTCGAGTTTGACGAACTGGCCCTTGGCGGCGTCGAGCACGAAATTGCCGGACAGCGTCGGATAATCAATGCGCTGCGGGCTGCCCGCCCACACCAGCGAACCCTCGATCTTGGCGGTACCCCGGCGCACGCCTTCCGGATAACCGATCCGCGCCAGGAACTTGCCGATGTCGGCCACGTCGAGCCGCACGTTCACCTGCGTTGCCGGTTGCGTCAGCCAGGCCTGCCAGGTGCCGTCCAGATTCAGCGTCCCGTCGGGATTGGCCAGACGCAGGCGTTCGATGCGCCAGTCACGCTGCTGCGGCGTCGCCTGCAATTCCAGCTTGCCCAGCGCATGTTCGCCCAACTGAAATTCATCGATGATCACGTCGAGCGCCGGCAGTTCCGGCGGTTTTGCATCCGCCGCCGCAGCGACAGTCGTCGCGGGCGCCACCTGTTCCTCGCGCACCGGCACCGTCAGCCGCCGCAAGCGGGCCGTCAGCCGACCCTTGCCCTGCGCACGCCACGACGCCGCACCCTCGATGTCACGACCTTTCACGGTCAACTGCAGTGCGCCGGCCTGCTGTGTGGCTGTCACCGCCAGCGCAGCAAAGCGGCGGCCAAACCAGTCCAACTCGCCAATACGCACATCGGCCGACGTCAACGTCGCACCGGCACCCGCACCGCCTTCGCCGAGCACTGCAAGCCAGGCATCAAGATCCAGGGATTTGACGGCACCCGCCAGAGCAATGCCGGGGCGTTCCGGTTCCACAGCCGCCCCTTCGCCAAACCGTACATTCCCGCGCTCAATGCGGGTATTGCCGTTCTCCTCGGTACGCCGGTGAATGACTGCGCTACCGAGGCCGCCGACAGTCAGGGCGATCCGCTCCTGCTGCGCGCCGGTAAAGCGCCGCTCAAAACGCAAAGGTACTGTTTCCGCAGCAGCCTTCGCAAACGGCGCCGGCAGATTGACCGCCAGTCCCTGCAACGACGAGTCAACGACAAAATCAACGCGCTTGTTGCGCACGGTCAGCGAGCCGCGCCAGTCCGTTGCACCGCGAATGTAGCGCAGCCACTCGCCGCCGCCGGCACGGCGTGCGGAATCCGAATTGATCTTGCCCTGGAACTGGATGCTCACCGCCGCATCGCGCTGGCTGCCGGCAGAGACCGTCAGCGGTCCGCCGAGGAACTGGGCGGTCGCATTGGGCACACGCACCGACGCTTCGGTAAATTCCAGACGGCCATTGATCTGTTCGAGCGGGGGAAATCCCGGCTGCGGAGTCAGTTGGTTGTTCACGAACTGATAGGAACCGCTGACCTTGGTGGATTTCAAGGCGCGCAGCGGCAAGGTCAGCTTCAGTCCCAGCCGACCGCGACCCTGCGCCTGCATGCCGTCGGTGAACCCGTCGATCATGCCGCGAACCGGACTTTGATTGACGAAGTCGAGAAAATCGCTGGTGGCGCCCTCAGCCTCGCCGGCGATTTGCACCACCTCTGCGCTATGAACAAGGTCGGGAATCTGCAGACGCACCTTGCTCAGGCGCAGGTTATTGATCATCGCCTGACGGACATTGAGATCCATACGCTGGCCGCGGAACAGCAGGTCGCCGTCGATACCGGTAATGCGCGGCCAGTTCTCAGCATAAAGGACCGTGCCGTCGATAATCTTCGCAGCCACTTCGAACACGCCGTTCTTTTCATCGGCGAAGGGAAAATGTCTGAGATCCCCTTTCAACCGGAAACGCACATCGCCGGAACTGCCGGTTGAAAACGCACGGTCGAGCCAGTCTCGCGATCCCTGCGCCAGCTTCAGCGGCATGTAATTCGATATGCGCTGGGCCACGCTGCGCGTCAAATGACCGGTCAGATCGGCGATACCAGGGCCTTCCGCAGCAGTGCGATAACTGCCGAACAGCGTTCCTGTCAGATCCGCATTGGAGTAGGCAAAATTGCTGAATCGCAGCTCCAGATCTTTCGAACTGCGGGTCCATCCCATCTGCCCGGTCAGCGCGTCAAACCGCAGCGGCTCACGGAACAGATTGGGCAGATCAAGAGTCGCCTTCTGCGTGGCGACGTGCAGTGTGCCGCCTTTTTCGTTGCCGTCGATGTTGCCGCTGAATCCGGAAAAGCCCGGCACCCCACCCTGCCGCTGCAACGACAGTTCGCTGAAACGACCGCGCACCGCATAGGTTTTCAGGTTCGGCCAGGCGCCGCTCCAGCGCAGCGCCAGATCGTGCACTCCGCCCGCCGGCGCATAACCCACCAGCATCTTGCGCAATTCGCTGGCGAGCGGCAGACGATCGGCCAATTGCACCAAGGGTGCCAGCTCCAGTACGTTGGCCTGCAATTCCGCCCGCGCATAGCCCGCTTCAGTCGCCCCTCCCAGGCGCAGCACCAGATCCACCGGCGGTAGTGAAAGTTTGTCACCCGTGGTAAACGCCAACTTGCGCGTCGTCACCTCGAAACCGTCGATCAGCCGTTTCCAGGCGAAGCGGCCGCCCAACTGCGACATGTCGAGCTCCGGCAGTTCGGCACCCAGCCTCGCCCTGACATTGCGCAACTGCGCGTCGGCAATCACCCCCGTCAGCTCATGACCGGCAAAGGTGAACCATGCGCGCAGCGCCCCGGTGCCGTGCGGAAAATGCACCGGAAAATCGACCCACTGCCGCCAGGCAGCAATGTCCACGTGATCCAGTTGCACGAACACCTGACCGGTGATTTTTTCGGCCAGCGACTGAAAATCCTCGCCGCGCAGATCAGCCCGTATATCCAGCGGCGACGCCAGCGCCACCGGCGGCAGCGCCTGCAGCGCCAGACGATGCCGGTCGCCGTTGTTGACGATGCGCAGTTGCACCTGATCCAGTTCCAGCACCGGCGCGGCACGCATTTCATCGTTCCACAGCAGCTTGGCGTCGTGAATCTGGATGTCGCTCTGGCCGAGCAGCCAGCGCGAAACCGCGCCATCGTCCTGTTCTTCGAGCTTCAGCGGAATACCCGCCACGGCAATGCCGCCACGGCTGTCGCGGCGCATGGTCAGCACCGGACGGTAAATATCAAGCGAATGGAAATTGATTTGCAGCAGCGCTGCGGAGCGCCATGACAGCGTGGCTTCGACCCGCGGCAGTTCCAGCGCGGCCCGGCCCTCGGCGTCGTGCACTACCACCTGGTCGAAAGCCAACTGGGGGCGCAGGCCATTCCAGTTGGCGTTGAGGCCGCCGATGGTGATCTTCTGCTGAATGGCCCCGCTCAACCGTTGCGCAATGTCTTCACGGTGGGCACCGATATCGGGCAGTATCCAGTAGCGGAGCCCCAAAATGGCGGCCGCAAAAACAAAACCGGTCACCAGCACGGCCCAGGTCAGTGCGCGATAGATCCACAACGAACTGCTCTGGATCCGGCTGCGGACTGCGGCAAGGCTCATATCACGCCTGAAAAATTATAAAATGTAATAGTGAAACAATGGCTTAACAATTCTAACAGGTTGGCGGAAAGTCTCGGGCGCTGGCCGCCGGGAAAAGCGGCCTGTTCTGCCCGTTCCGCGGCATGCGCTCATCACCGATACCAATCATGAAACCGAACAACGACACGCCCGCTTCCACCGCCGAGCGCGATATCGCAGCCGCAGCGGGTTACAGCCGCTATCTGGAGCGCCTGCTCTCCGCAAACCCGGCCGTAATCAAGCCGGCTGAACTGGAAACGCCCTACGCTGCCGCCGGCATGCAGGTCGAACTGGATGCCGCCGGCATCACCGACGATGTGTCGCTGGGTCGCGCCTTGAGACGCCTGCGTCAGCGCGTAATGGCACGGCTGATCGTTCGCGATCTCAGCGGCCGCGCCGCACTGGATGAAGTGGTCACTACGGTGACGGCTCTTGCCGAAATCACCATCCGCACCGCAGTAAGTCGGCTGCACACCGATCTCGCCGCCGTGCACGGCGAACCTCGCAGCGCCACCAACAACGCACCGCAGCAACTACATGTCGTCGGCATGGGCAAACTCGGCGGCGCCGAACTCAACGCTTCTTCCGACATCGACCTGGTACTGGTCTATCCGGAAGAAGGCGACACCGACGGCGCACGTCCGCTGAGCAACCACGAATTTTTCACGAGGCTCGCCCGGCGCCTGATCAACGCGCTGAATGAATGGACCGAGGACGGTTTCGTATTCCGCGTCGATACCCGGTTGCGGCCGTACGGCGACAGCGGCCCGCTGGTGGTCAGCTTCGAAATGCTCGAAAACTACCTGATCACGCAAGGCCGCGCCTGGGAGCGTTATGCATGGATCAAGGGACGCGTGATTACCGGTGACCAGAGCGATGCGCTGATGGCCATGGTCAAACCCTTCGTATTCCGCCGCCATCTCGACTACGGCGCGTTCGCTTCGATGCGCAGCCTGCACAGTCAGGTCCGCCACGAAGTCAGTCGCCGCGACCGCAGCGACAACATCAAGCTCGGACCTGGCGGCATCCGCGAAATCGAATTCACCGTACAGGTATTCCAGCTGATCCGCGGCGGCCACGAGCGTTCACTGCAGCAGCAGCCGACGCTGCCGGTGCTCGCGGCACTGGGCGAACGCGGCTTCATTGAACCTGCCGCAGTGGCGGAATTGCATGACGCCTATGTGTTCCTGCGCAACCTCGAACATCGTCTGCAATACCGCGATGATCAGCAGACCCAGGCGCTGCCCACCGATCCGGCCGAGCGCACGCTGGTCGCACACAGCATGAAGTTCGCCGACGACACCGCATTTGCGGCTGAACTGGCGCAGCACCGCGCAGCAGTCTCGCGTCACTTCGAATCCATCTTCGGCGAGGATGACGTCAACGAACATCCGCTCGCGGAGTTGTGGCACATGCCACCGGAAGATGCCCTGGCAGCAGAGGAACGGCTGTCGGGCATGGGTTATGCCGAGGCGCCGGAATTATGCCGACGGCTCTCGCTGTTCCGCCACGGCAACCGCTACCGCCAGATGCCGGCCGACAGCCAGCGGCGCCTCGACCGTTTGGTGCCCGCGGCCATCGCCGCAGCCGTCACGCGACGTGGCCCCGACGCCACACTGGAGCGGTTGCTGGCGCTGTTCGAGAGCATCAGCCGCCGCGAGGCTTATCTCGCGCTGCTGCATGAATATCCGCATGCACTGGACCGCGTCGCCGACCTGATGAGCGCCAGCCCGTGGGTGGCGCAGTACATCACCCAGCACCCGATCCTGCTCGATGAATTGCTCGATGCGCGCACTCTGCTGGCCAAACCCGATTGGCCGGCGCTGCAGGCCGCGTTGCGCGCCAGCCTCGCCACCGTCGAAGGCGACATCGAACGGCAGATGGACATGCTGCGGCATTTCAAGAATACGCAGACGCTGCATTGCGTCGCCCAGGACCTCGCTGGCACACTGTCCCTCGAAACCCTGAGCGATCATCTTTCAGACCTCGCCTCCATCATTCTCGAGGAAGTGCTGCAGCTGTCATGGCGCGGCCTGCGCCAGCGCCACCGCGACAACCCGCTGTTCGCCATCGTCGGTTACGGCAAACTCGGCGGCAAGGAACTGGGGTACGCCTCCGACCTCGATATCGTCTTCGTCTACAACGATGCAGCACCGGAAGCGGCGGAAAACTACGCGCGCCTAGCCCAGCGCATCAACAACTGGCTGACCAGCGTCACCGCGGCCGGCATTTTGTATGAAACCGACCTGCGACTGCGCCCGGACGGCGTCAGCGGCCTGCTGGTGACCCCGCTCGACACCATGCAGCGCTACCAGCTGCAGCAGGCCTGGCTGTGGGAGCACCAGGCGTTGACGCGGGCACGCGCGGTCGCCGGCGACGCTGCAATCGGCCGTGCTTTTGAGCAATTGCGCATCGAAGTGCTGTGTGCCCACCGGGAGCAAGCGGAGCTGCGTGGCGGTATCCTGGAGATGCGCCAAAAAATGTTTGACGCCCATCCCAACAAGAGCACCCTGTTCGACCTGAAACATGATCACGGCGGCATCATTGATGTTGAATTCATGGTGCAGTACCTGGTGTTGGGCCATGCCCGCGATCATCATGAATTGACCGCCAATACCGGCAACCTGGCATTATTAAAAACTGCGGCGGATCTGGGCCTGATCGAAATCAGGCATGCAGAGAACGCACGCGCCGCCTATCGCCAGTTCCGCGAACTGCAGCACCAGTTGCGGCTGGCCGGTGAACGTTACGCACGGGTGGAAGCGCAGGGCGTCGCGAGCTCGACTGCGGCAGTGCTCAGCTTGTGGAAAACGCTGTTTGGCGAAGCGGCAGACACCGCCCCGGAGTAAAACTAGACCGTGACGTCGCGCAGATGGGGCGCGAGGTCGATCAGCTTGTAGACCTCGATGTTGCCCTTGCCCTTGCCGACCACATTGATCGGCCCCTCGAACTCGAACTGGTGGCGGGAACGCTTGTAGGTGGTCGAATCCACCAGAATGATGCCGGAACGCGCCTCATCGGTGATACGGCTGGCGATATTGACGGTGTCGCCCCACAGATCGTAGATGAACTTGCGGGTGCCGATGACGCCGGCGACTACCGGGCCCGAACAAATACCGACGTGAATCGCCAGGCTCATGTTCTTCTGTTTGGACAGCGTTTCCATGTACTGGCGCATCTCCAGCGCCAGCCGCAGCGAAGCAGCCGTGTAATCGCGGGCGTCGACGGCAAAATCAACGCCGTCATGCTCAAGCAGGCCACCGGCGACCAGGTAAGCGTCACCGATGGTCTTGATCTTCTCCAAGCGATGGAAATCGGCCATCGAGTCGAACTTCGAGAACACCTCGTTAAGCAGCTCAACCATCGCCTTTGGCGGCAGCTCTTCCGAAAGCCGGGTGAAATCGATGATATCGGAGAACATCACCGTAACATCGGCAAAACCGTCGGCGATAATGCCCTGGGATTCCTTCAGACGGCGCGCAATCGGTGCCGGCAGGATGTTCAGCAGCAGCGATTCCGATTTTGCCTGCTCAATGCGCAGCAGGGCGTTCTGTTCATTCACCGCATCCTGCAGCTTGTCGCGCTGGCGCACGAAATAGCTGATCAGCAAATACATGATGGTCGACATCGCCGCGTAGTTCAGCGTGAAGAAGACGGCGATACTCTGCATTGTGACGCCCGATTCCTGGCCCGTGGTCAGCCAGAAATCGAAAAAGCCGGAAATCGCCGTCATGATGATATAAGCCGCGTACCACGGCAGCGACTGCTTGGCGCCCTGAAATATCATCACGCCCACCGGCGCCAGCAACGCCCACAGTGCCACGCCAGAAGAACTGACGTAGCTGCCGATGCTCCACTGCATGATGAACGGCATGAACAGGAACAGGCTCACCTGCGTGGTGCGGAACACCGCAAAATTCAGGGTGTAGACGTAATAGGCCAGTGAAGCGGCGGAGACCGCGAGGTAAGACAGGGGCACCGTCGAGGAAAATTTGATGCCCATCGCCCAATACAGCGCAAGCCACAGGATGGAGCCGAAGCCCATCAGGCCGCAGGCGAAGATCAACAGCGTTTTGTTGAGCTTTTCCTGCTCGCTGTCCTGCTCATTGATGACGCGGTCGCTCAGTCCGTTGAGCCACGCACGCAGCTTTTGGAGCATTTATTCTCCCGCCATGGCATGCCGCATCGCAGCCGCCACCCCATTTTGATCGGTGTGACATTGTACCCGCTAACGGCTGATTCTTGGGGTTCAACGGGGCCCATGAGGTCAATTTTCCCCGCGCAAGTCGGCAGCACCGGGCAAATCGGCTAGAATCGCGATCAAGCAGCGCAAGACGGTCCGGTCGCCCGGCATTGCGGCTCCGCCATGTCCACGGCCCGCCGGTCTCGCATGCACCACTCAATCCGCAATATTGATCGAACACAATCGGGAGAACTTCGGCATGTCCATGGCTGATCGCGACGGGCAAATCTGGTACGACGGGAAGCTGGTGCCCTGGCGCGATGCAAACACCCACGTCCTGACCCACTCCCTTCATTACGGGCTGGCCGTATTCGAGGGCGTCAGGGCCTACAAAACCGACATCGGTACCGCGATTTTCCGTCTCAAGGAACACACCGACCGGCTGTTCAACTCCGCACACATCTACATGATGAAGATCCCGTATACCCGGGATCAGCTGATGGAGGCGCAGAAGGAAGTCGTACGCGTGAACAATCTCGAATCCTGCTACATCCGGCCGATCGCGTTCTACGGCTCCGAAAAAATGGGGGTTTCGCCGAAAGGTGCCAGCGTGCATGTCGCCATCGCGGCCTGGCCCTGGGGCGCCTACCTCGGTCCGGAAGCGCTGGAAAAAGGCATCCGCGTGAAGACCTCGTCCTTTGCCCGCCATCACGTCAACGTGTCGATGTGCCGCGCCAAGTATTCCGGCACCTATGCCAACTCGATCCTCGCCAACCTCGAAGCCACCGACCACGGCTACGACGAGGGCCTGCTGCTCGACGTTGACGGCTTTGTCGCCGAAGGCTCGGGCGAAAACCTGTTCATGGTGAAAAACGGCAAGCTGTATGAGCCGGAGCTGACCAGCGCGCTGATCGGCATCACCCGCGACTCGATCATCACCATCGCCCAGGAAATGGGCTACGAGGTTGCGGCAAGACGCATCACCCGTGATGACCTCTACCTCGCCGACGAAGCCTTCTTCACCGGCACCGCCGCCGAAGTCACGCCGATCCGCGAACTCGACGGTCGCATCATCGGTGAAGGCACACGCGGTCCGATCACGGCCAAGTTGCAGAAAAAATTCTTCGACTGCGTCAACGCCAAAACCAACGAACATCGCGATTGGCTGTCGCCGGTCGCCGCGTAACCTTCCAGGCCCAGCCATGAGCGAACCCACCGCCAACAAGTCGCGCCAGATCGAAGTCACCGCCACAGACCTGCCGCTGCACTGCCCGATGCCCTCGATGCTGCTGTGGAACGCACATCCCCGGGTGTTCCTGCCGGTTGAAAAAACCGGTGAAGCGCTGTGCCCGTACTGCGGCACGCACTACACGTTGCAGGGCGGCGCCGGCGCCGGCCACCACTGAGCGCCCGTGCAGCCCGGGACTGCACGCCGGACATGAACATACTCGTTGTCGGTCCGTCCTGGGTCGGCGACACCGTCATCTCGCAAGTTGCGCTGCAGTTGCTGAAACAGCAGCATCCCCAGTCGCAGATCGACTATCTCGCCCCGCCATGGACACTGCCGCTGCTCAAACGCATGCCGGAAGTGCGGCAGGGCATCCTCAATCCCTTCGGCCACGGCGCGCTGCAGTTGGGCGCGCGCCGCCGCTTGGGTCTTGAACTGCGCGCCGGCGCCTACGACCAGGCCCTGGTGCTGCCCAATTCCTGGAAATCAGCCCTGCCGCTGTGGTTTGCCGGCATTGCGCAGCGCACCGGTTTTCGCGGCGAAGCGCGCTGGGGACTGCTCAATGATTTACGCACGCTCGAACCGCAGGTCCTGCCGCAAATGGCCGATCGCTTCGCGGCCCTCGCACTGCCGGCCGGCACATCACTGCCGGCATCACTGCCGCATCCGGCGCTCGATTCCACCACGGCGCAACAGCAGCTGCTGCTGGCCCGGCTCGGCATCGACACATCAAAACCCGCTGTCGCGTTCTGCCCTGGCGCCGAATACGGTCCGGCAAAACGCTGGCCCGAACGGCATTTCGCCACCCTTGCCCGTCTGCTGGCCGCACGCGGCTGTGCCATCTGGCTGCTCGGCTCGCCCAAGGATCACGCTGTCGCCGAGACCATCGCGCATGACGCTGCAGGACTCTGCATCAATCTATGCGGCAGAACCGACATCGCCGAAGCCACCGACCTGCTTGCCGCGGCGCGGCTGGTGGTGACCAATGACTCCGGACTGATGCATGTCGCCGCCGCGACCGGCCGCCCGGTGATCGCGTTGTACGGCTCAAGCTCCCCGCTGTTCACGCCACCGCTTTCCGCCGACGCACGGATCGTGACACTGAACCTCGAGTGCAGTCCCTGCTTCAAACGCATCTGTCCCTTGGGCCACCTGAAGTGTCTGAACGATCTTTCGCCCGAACGCGTTTTCGCGGAAATCGATTTTGCTAAACTCGGCACCTGATCTCGGCACCTGAGCCGAAGGGGAGCTGCCGTGAAAAAAACGCTGTTCACAACACCGCAGGACGCCGAGGCCGCGTTTTACGAAGCCTTCATCAAACGCGATCTCGAAGCGATGATGGAAGTATGGGCCGAAGAGGACGACATCTACTGTGTCCACCCCGGCACAGCACGGGTATCGGGTTACGAAAAGGTGCGCGAGTCGTGGCGGCAGATTTTCACCGGTGGCCAAGACCTTCGGTTCTCGCTGCGCGAACAGCAGATGATCCATACCATGATGCTCGCCGTGCACAGCGTTTACGAGCATGTCACCGTTGCGGCGCAACCGCGCGCCCAGCAGACCATGATCGCCACCAACATCTATCAGCGCACCGAACGCGGCTGGCGCATGGTCGTCCACCATGCGGCCATCGCACCCGCCGCAGTCAAGCCTGACATCACCGGCGAACCTGCCACCAAGACGCTTCACTGAGTGAAACGCGGCCCATCCCGGCCGCGAAAAATCCTGTCCGTATAGTGATATTTTCGGCGTCCGTGCAAAACGCTTCGGCTAAACTGCAGCCGGCCGTTCAATGAATACGCTGAACCATTTTCAGCGGCAACAGAGCCGACAACACACAGCCCGGACATCATGACCGTCAAAGAACTCGCGCTGCCGCAGCGCAACCCCAAGCCGCGCCGCCGCGGTATCACTTCGATGATCGACTTCGGACCCGACACCTTCGGCTGGTCCGGCGGCGAGCGCGGCATTGCCGACCTGCTCGACGTCGCAGCGGACTACATCGACTACGCCAAGATCTATGCGATGAACGCGCTGCTGATTCCCGGCGACGTGGTCAAACGCACGACCAAACTTTATCTGGATGCCGGCGTGATGCCTTTTGCCGGCGGCATCCTGTTCGAATACGCCTGGCACCGCAATGAAGTTGAGGGTCTGATCGCGCTGCTCAAGCGTCTCGCCATTCCCGGCCTGGAAATTTCCGAAAACTATGTAACGCTCAGCGAAGACGAACGCGCACGGATGATCGACCGTTTTCAGAAAGCCGGGATCCAGGTCGTCTACGAGTTCGGCCGCAAGAACCCCGAAGATCCGCTGAGCCTCGACTACCTTGAAAATATCGTGCGCTCGGTCGCGGCACAGGGCATCCACCATGTCACGGTGGAGCAGTGTGAAATGGATCTGCTCGCCAAGGATGCGCCGCAAAGCCTGAAAGCGCTCTGCGCGCAGGACTGGTTCGACCACGTGGTCATCGAAGCCGACCCCTACCGTTTCCCGCAGCAACATGTGCAGATGCTGCGCGACTTTGGCCGCGACGTGAATCTCGCCAACATCGCGCCTGGCCAGGTGCTGCGCCTCGAAGGGTTCCGACAGGGCGTAGGTCGCGCCGTGAACTATTCATTGCTGTCGGGCGATGATTCACGCCCGGCCGGCATCGACCAGTAATTCGCAAGCAATTGTTTTTATTAATTATTTTAGAGAGAAGTCATGAGTTCACCACTATTCGGCAACCCTGATGTGATCGTCATCGGCGCCGGCAATGCCGCTGCCTGTGCCGCCCTCGCTGCGCGTGAATCCGGCGGCCGCGTGATCATGCTCGAAGCAGCGCCGGTCGAGGAATGCGGCGGCAACAGCCGCTACACCGCAGGAGCCATGCGCGTGCAGTTCGACGGCGCCGAGGATCTGAAGCAGATCGTTCCCGACCTGACCGATGACGAAATCAAAAACTCGGACTTCGGCACTTACACTGCCGACCAGTTTTACGACGACATGGGCCGCATCACCCAGTACCGCACTGATCCGGACCTCTGCGAAATCCTGGTCTCGCGCAGCCTGGAGACGCTGACGTGGATGCGCAAAAAAGGCGTCAAGTTCCAGGCCAGCTTCGGCCGTCAGGCGATGAAAATCGACGGCAAGTTCAAGTTCTTCGGCGGCCTTGCCGCTGAAACCTGGGGCGGCGGTCCGGGCCTGGTCGAGAATGAACACAAGGCCTGCGAACGCGAAGGCATCACAATCCATTACGAAACTCCGGCCACCGGCCTGATCACCGACGACAGCGGCACCGTCATCGGCGTCAAAGCCAGGCACCAAGGCAGGAACGTTGAAATTCCGTGCAAGGCCGTGGTGCTGGCCTGCGGCGGCTTCGAATCCAACGCCGAAATGCGTACGCGTTATCTGGGTGCCGGCTGGGACCTCGCCAAAGTGCGCGGCACCCGCTTCAACACCGGCGCAGGCATCCGCATGGCGCTGGAAGCCGGCGCCATGCCCTACGGCCACTGGTCAGGCTGCCACGCCGTGGGCTGGGACATGAACGCACCGGCCTTCGGCGACCTCGCCGTCGGCGACAATTTCCAGAAACACAGTTACCCGATCGGCATCATGATCAACGCCAACGGCGAACGTTTCGTCGATGAAGGCGCCGACATCCGCAACTACACCTACGCCAAATACGGCGCGGTGGTGCTCAACCAGCCGGGCATGTTCGCATGGCAGGTCTTCGACGCGCAGTCCATCCCGTTGCTGCGCGACGAGTACCGCATCAAGCAGGTCACCAAGGTTCGCGCAGACACGCTGGAAGAACTGGTGAAGAAACTGGAAGGCGTAAACGCCGAAGCCTGCCTGCGCGAGATCAAGGCCTACAACAAGGCCGTGCGCACCGACGTGCCGTTCAACCTGACGGTCAAGGACGGCCGCCACACCGAAGGTCTCAAGGTCAACAAGTCGAACTGGGCGCTGACCATCGATCAGGCGCCGTTCGAGGCCTACGCCGTGACCTGCGGCGTGACATTCACCTTCGGCGGGGTCAAGGTCAACAATGGGGGCAATGTCGAAGACACCGCCGGAAAACCCATCGCCGGACTCTACGCCGCGGGCGAGATGGTCGGCGGCCTGTTTTATCACAACTACCCCGGCGGCACCGGCCTTACCTCGGGCGCCGTATTCGGCAAGCTCGCCGGCGGCAGCGCCGGCGCATACGCCACATCACTGTGACCGCCCCGTTATTCCAGACTGTGAAAACCCCCGTTGCGCCCGGCCAGTCCGGGCGTAGAATTCCCCGCACGACCCACTGGAGGAACAACCCATGAACGCACCTGCCATCAAGATCAACAAGCCTGTCCGCGAACAGGTCAGCAAGGAAGAATGGGAAGCCCGCGTCAATCTCGCCGCCTGTTATCGCCTGATGGCGGAATACGGCATGATCGAGATGGTCGCCAACCACATCTCGGTACGCGTGCCGGGCACGCACAATGAGTTCCTGATCAATCCCTACGGCATGCTCTACGAGGAAATGACCGCCTCGTCGATGCTGAAGATCGACCTCGAAGGCAATGTGCTGTTCAACACCACCGAATACGGCGTCAATCAGGCCGGCTTCGTCATCCACAGCGCCGTGCATGCCGCGCGCCACGACGTCGAATGCATCATCCACACCCACACGCTGCCGGGCATGGCCGTCTCTGCGATGAAATGCGGCATTCTGCCGATCGCCCAGTCGTCGATGCGCTTCCTCGACATCGCTTATCACGACTATGAAGGTGTGGCGCTGCGCCTGGAAGAACGCGAACGCCTGGTGGAAAACCTCGGCAACCGCGAAGCGATGGTGCTGCGCAATCATGGCCTGCTCACCGTCGGCGCCAGCATCGCCGAATGTTTCAACAACATGTTCCGCCTCGAGCGCGCCTGCGAACTGCAGGTGATGACGCTATCGTGCAATACCGAACTGCAGATGCCGCCCGCCGA
>CAIZLW010000145.1 GCA_903933915.1 uncultured beta proteobacterium
AACCAGGAAGGAACCCCGGACCAGAAAGATATCCACAACTTGAGTCATAATAAACATTGAAAAGGGGTGGCTCAAAATTCAATGAAAAACCCGGCTCAGAATTCAGTGGAAATCAACATATAGCGGTCATTCCGACGCGCGATGGGCTTGAGGATGTTGTTATCCGATTGTTGACGAATACCGCGGCTGTATCGCTTGAGTATTTGGGATTGGATCGAAATACCCTCGAGGTTCTTCGCAGCATTATCTGCAAGCCGCAGGGTTTATTCATTGTGTGCGGTCCTACGGGATCAGGCAAAACAACGACACTGCACTCGGTTTTGGCGCATCTCAACGAGAGTTCAACCAAGATATGGACGGCTGAGGATCCAATCGAAATTACTCAGCCCGGGTTATGCCAGGTGCAAGTCAATTCAAAAATTGGCTGGACATTTGCTGCTGCCCTGAGAAGTTTTTTGCGGGCGGATCCCGACGTCATCATGGTCGGTGAAATGCGCGATCTTGAGACTGCAAAAATCGGAATCGAAGCCTCTCTTACGGGCCATTTGGTCTTATCAACCCTACACACCAACAGTGCGGCTGAATCGATTGTGCGTCTTCTTGACTGGGGGTTGGACCCTTTCAGTCTTTCGGACGCATTTATCGGGATTCTTTCTCAGCGATTAGCCAGAAAATTCTGCGAATTTTGCAGGGTTTCCTATGAGCCTGAAAAAGAAGAGTTGGAGAAAATGGCTGAAGAATATTGTGCGGGAACCGACGAAGATCCCCGAGCGAAGCTTGTCGAATGGAGGCAGAAATACTCGGGCGCTAACGGGCAGGTTTCGCTATGGCGCGCCAAAGGCTGCGAGAGCTGTGACCATCGGGGATATTCCGGTCGAATGGGCATCTATGAGCTGTTATCTGCAGATGAAGTCGTTAAATCACTCATTCAGAAGAGAGCTGTCAGCTCCTACATTAAAACCACGGCAATAAGCCTTGGGATGCGAACCCTGAAGCAGGATGGTATCGATAAGGTATTGCTCGGACTGACCGACATGCATCAAATACATGCGGCTTGCGGATAATTGGTGGTCTGAGGGGTTTGGGTTGAGATGACTGTTATGCGTTAATTTCGTAGTAATTCGCAATGCAAAAATTATCGAGTAAGAAAAAACTTTAAATCAAACGACTGATGCTAAATCCGTTGATTTAAGCCATTGCATTGCGGTTTTTGCTTTGAACCGTCCGCAGGCCATGGATGCGCTGAATATCCAGGTGCGCGAAAAATCATTCGGCTCGCCCATGACCTGGATACTGATCCCGATGCCGGTGCGATCTTCAATGCGGCTGTCGGAGAATAGGCTTTTTGTGGCGGTGCATCCGGCTCACTCCACTTTTAAGCCAGCCTCTTTGACGACCTTGCCCCACTTGGAGATTTCCGCAGCGACGAAATCACCCCAGGCCTTGGGCGTTGTTGTTTGGATATCCACGCCCGCGGCGGTGAGTCGGTCGACGACATCCGGCAAGGCGAGGATGCGCACGGTTTCCGCGTTGAGTTTGTTGACGATTTCGGGGGGTGTTTTCGCCGTCGTGAACAAGCCCTGCCAATCCAGTACCGAGAATCCGCTGACACCGGCTTCGGACACTGTCGCTACATCCGGCAATGCCGGCGAGCGCTTGGTGCCACTCACTCCCAGCGCACGTAACTTGCCGGATTTGATGAAGGCGATTGCGGAGGGCATGCTGGCGAAACTGCCGGAGATCTGGCCACTCACCAAGTCGGCCATCGCGGGGCCGCCGCCCTTGTAGGGCACGTGGACGATGTTGACTTTCGCCAGCAGCTTGAACAGTTCGACAGCCATATGCGGAGCGCCACCCGTACCGCTGGACCCGAAAGTCAGTTGTCCGGGGCGGGTCCGAGCGAGGGCGATCATTTCACGTACATCTTTTGCCGCAAGAGTGGGATTGACCACCAGCACATTGGCGATGTTCGCCGTGTAGCTGATCGGTGCGAAATCCTTGAGGATGTCGTAAGGCATTTTGTAGAGGCTCGCATTGATGGCCATCGGGCCGATGGTGCCCAGCACGATGCTGTAACCGTCAGGATTGGCCTTTGCGACAATGTCTGAACCGATCATGCCGTTGGCGCCGGGCCGGTTATCAATCACCACCTGCTTTCCCCATGAGTCGGCCATTTTTTGCCCGACGACGCGCGCCACCAGATCGGTGCTGCCACCGGGCGGGAACGGAACAATCAGGCGCACGGCTTTCGCCGGGTAGGTCTGCGCGAATGATGCAGCACTGACAAACGCGAGTAAGGCGATGGTGAAGAGCCTGCAGATTGTTCTCATGTCTAATGTTCCTCTTGAGCTCAGGTAAAATCGGATGATTCGTTTCAGATGCTACGCGCGCATGGCAGCCATAGCATTTATTGTCCAGATTGCGGATATCGATTTTCAGTATAACAAAGCACTTTCTGCACACCAGCTGTTTTGACCGGAGACGTAGAAATATGAAGGCATGGCGTAATCCGCATATCGTGTCGTTTTCGGAAGCCGTCGCAGATTTCAGGTCCGGACGGCAGACGCCGCGCGATTTCCTGGAGCGATGTATCGCTCAAGTCGAAAAATGTGAGTCGCAGCTCCAGGCCTTTGTCACCCTGGATTTTGATGCGGCCCGCAAGGCCGCTGACGCTTCGACGCGCCGTTATCAGGCTGGTCAGGCACTGTCATCGGTGGACGGGTGCCCTGTGGGCATCAAGGACATCATGTCCACCCATGACATGCCGACGCAGATGGGCAGCCCGGCATTCAAGGGCTGGCAGTCGCAGCAGGACGCGGCCTGCGTCCATGCACTGCGCGAGGGCGGTGCGGTCATTTTCGGCAAAACGGTGACAACCGAGTTCGCGGTGGGTTTTTCAGGGCCTACAACCAATCCGTTTGACGTGACGCGGACGCCCGGCGGATCGTCGAGTGGATCAGCCGCCGCTGTGGGGGCTGGCATGCTTCCAGTCGCACTGGGCACGCAAACCCAGGGTTCTACGCTGCGTCCCGCTTCATACTGCGGCGCGGTGGGTTTCAAGCCGACCCTGGGCGCGTTGCCGATGGCGGGAATTCATCCCTTGTCGGCGACCAGCGATCACCTGGGCATTATCGGCGCCACGCTGGGTGATGCCTGGCGCATCGCATCCCAGATCTCGTTGCGAATGGGCAGTCCGGGTTACGGCTTTCTTCAGGGGGCCTCGGAACTGCCGCCCGCTGCAGCCAAACCGCGCAAGCTGATCCGGCTGTACACCAGAGGCTGGAGCGAGATCGATCAAACCACCGCTGAAGCATTCGAAGCGGCGGTACGGGCAATACAGCAGTCCGGTGTTGAGGTCGTCAGCAAGGTTGATGATCCACGCATCGCCGCATTCGAGGATGCCTTGGAGCGCGATGTCGACGGCGCTCTCGACATTGTTGCTTATGAAATGAAATGGCCATTCGAGGAATACCTGACCCGATTTGGTGACCGGATCGGCAAACGGATTCACGGACTGGTCAAACGTGCGGGGGAGATGACGCCGGCGGATTACCAGCAACTGCTTGAGAAACGCAGCGCCATACAGCAACGCTGCCGGCAACTGGCTGCGGACCTTGGCGCCGATTGTTATGTGACACTGGCATCGTCGGGGCCGGCAATCACCGGTTTCGAGTTCAGCGGCAGCCGTACTTTTGTAGTGTACGGGTCATGGCTCGGCTTCCCTTCGTTTTCGCTGCCGTTGCTGGAATCGGACGGTTTGCCGTTCGGGTTGCAATTGCTGGGCCTGGGTGACCGGGATGGTGATCTGTGTGCGACTGCGCATTGGGTCATGCGGGAATTTTCGGGTAATTGAATTTTCAGGGGAATTTTGTGACAGCCAGAACCAGCGATGTAAAAACAGTCGAAATTACGGACGGCGTTGCCGTCATAACCTTTAATCGGCCGAAGGTGATGAATGCGCTGAATATCCAGTTGCGCGAGGAAATCATGCAACTCGCGCATGAGCTGGATGCCGATCCGGAGGTGAGCGCCATCATTTTTACCGGAGCTGGGGACAAGGCGTTTTGCGCCGGCGCAGACTTGAAGGAGCGCGGCCAGAGAACCACCGAAGAAATGTACAACGAGCGGCGGTTTTTCCGCGGCAAATGGGTCAACGCGATTGCCAATATCGCCAAGCCGACGATCGCGGCGATCAATG
Organism: uncultured beta proteobacterium; assembly: GCA_903933915.1. GTDB lineage: Bacteria > Pseudomonadota > Gammaproteobacteria > Burkholderiales > SG8-41. The sequence continues at coordinate 4,199 of CAIZLW010000145.1, forward strand.
GTTATTGCCTGGGTGGTGGACTTGAAGTGGCGTTGCAATGCGACCTGCGGATCGCTTCGGACAATGCCCGGTTCGGCCTGCCGGAAGTGACCCTGGGTTTTCTGCCGGGCGCGGGCGGCACGCAGCGGTTGCCGCGGGCCATTGGTCTGCAAAAGGCCAAGGAATTGATCCTCACCGGCAAACACATCGACGCTGCGGAGGCGGAACGCCTGGGCATCGTGATACGCGTGGTTTCGCGCACCGAATTGATGCCGGCGGCCATGGAGCTGGCCCGGTCCATCGTCAAGAATCCGCGCATTGCCGTGCTTCAGGCCAAGATCGCGTTGAATGCTTCCCAGGAAACCATGCTGTCCGGCGGCATCCAGGCCGAAAACGAAGCCTGGCTGCCGTGCCTGCTGTCGGATACCTGGAAAGCCAAACTGGAACGTTTCAAGGACTGAACGCCATGGGCCTGGCGCCGGTGATGCGGGCAACCATTGCAGTATTGCTGGCATTGCCCGGTTTGTACGGCTACGCGCGCGTAGCGCAGGCGGCAGACACTGCAGCAATAACTTACCGGGACTGCGCTGAGTGCCCGGAAATGGTGGTCATACCGGCGGGTGAATTTGTGATGGGTGCCAGTGCTGACGAGGAAAGCCGGGAATCGTTGTCGCCGGAATTCCGCTATCGCAGTACGCCGCAGCGTCGTGTCATAGTCCGCAGTTTTTTGGCGGGCCGCTATGAGGTGACGCGACAGCAGTATCGGGTGTTTGCCGAAGCTACCGGACATCGCAGTGAGGGCTGCTTTGTCTGGGCCGGCGGCGATTACCGGATGGATCCGGACAGAAGCTGGCGCAACCCCGGTTATGCGCAGGATGATCGGCATCCGGTGAGCTGTGTCAGCTGGGAGGATGCAGCAGCCTATGTGCAATGGCTCAACGCAAGAACCGGCAAACAGTACCGGCTGCTGACGGAAGCTGAATGGGAATATGCAGCACGCGGCGGTAATGCGGCGCCGCGGTTCTGGGGCGACGATGCCAGTCAATCATGTCGTTATGGCAATGGCGCTGACCGGCGTACGCTTTCGCTCATGGCGGAAGCCGGCAACTGGCCGTCCATCCCCTGTGATGATGGTCATGCCCATACCGCGCCAGCCGGCAGCTATCGGGCGAATCTGTACGGATTGCATGACATGCTGGGTAATGTTGCGGAATGGACCGCAGATTGCTGGAACGGCAACTATGACGGTGCGCCACCTGACGCTCGTGGGTGGATAACCGGGAACTGTTTTCTGCGCGCCGTGCGTGGTGGAGGATGGGATGAAGGGCCGGCCAGCCTGCGATCCGCCTATCGGGTGGGCAGTCCGGTGACCATACGCGTTTACAGCCGCGGGTTTCGAGTGGCCCGTCAACATTAGGCGTTTAACCGAAGGCGAGATGCTTCCAGTTGTGTGGACACGAATGATATTTCCGAACAGGGCGTCTGCCAGTTGTTGGCTCCGAAGTGTATGGCTTGCCGCTCATAACGCCTCCTGTTAGCTTCGGGAAAAAGGCGAAAATTTGTCTTTAAACAGAGGGGAATCGAGTCGATGAAACTCAAGCAATATCTGGTATCAATGGCGCTTGTGCTATCGAGCGCCCATGCTGCGTATCCTGATAAACCGATTCGTCTGGTGGTGCCTTTTGCGCCCGGCGGAAATATCGATATTACGGCGCGCATCGTCGCTCCCGCGCTGTCGGAGCATCTGGGGCAACCGGTTCTTGTTGATAACCGTGGCGGTGCTGGCGGACGGATCGGCACGGAAATGGTGGCGAGGGCGCCGCCCGATGGTTACACGTTATTACTGGGTTCCAGCGGCGCGCTGACCATGAATCCGGTATTTTCGCCCCTCAAGTCTTACGATCCTGTCAGGGATTTCGCTCCAACTTCTCTGGTGTCCATCGTTCCGCTGATACTGGTCGTTCATCCCTCGCTGCCTGTCAAAACCACGAAAGAATTCATCGCTCTGCTTAAATCCCGACCGGGACAGGTCATGATGGCATCGGCCGGCACCGGCAGCACCACCCATCTGACGGGAGAACTGTTTCAGGTGATCACCGGCACGACACTGACTCATGTGCCGTTTCGTGGCAGCGGGCCGGCAACGATTGAGCTGATCGGCGGACACACGCAATGCATGTTTGATCAGGTATCCACTTCAGGGCCTTATGTGAAAGCCGGGAAGTTGCGCCCGATTGCCGTCGCTGCATTAAAACGCAGCCCGGCTTTTCCGGAGGTATCGACGATGGACGAGGGCGGTCTGCGTGGTTTTGAAGCGTCAACCTACACCGGGATCTTTCTTCCTTCAGCAACGCCAAAGGAGATCATCCAAAAGGTTTACGGCGGCGTGATCAAGGCGGTGGAACTGCCTGCGACCCGCGATGCCTTCACCAAGCTTGGGTCAGAGGTCATGAAAAGCACTCCGGAAGAGGTGGCCAGCCGCATCCGCGCCGACCTCGACAAATGGAAGAAGGTGCAGCAGAAAACGGGCATTTTCATCGATTAAAGTGACGGTGGTCACCGTAACGCCGGAATTGAAAGTCAAAGCATCATGCCCAATAAAGCAGACCTGAAGGTCATCCCCAATCCTGCGATGCCGACTTCGGTTGCCGAGGTTGAAGCCGGGCTCAGCGCGGCTGGTTACATCGCAAGCCGGCAAATAGCCATGGCAGTTCATCTCGCATGCCATTTGCAGAAGCCGATCGTCGTTGAGGGGCCCGCCGGCGTCGGCAAGACGGAGCTGGCCAAGTCACTGGCGCATTGGTTGCAGCTGCCATTGATACGCATGCAGTGTTACGAAGGCCTGGACGAGTCCAAGGCGCTCTATGAGTGGAAATACGGCAAGCAATTGCTCTACACGCAAATCCTGAAGAACAAAATCGGTTCAGTGATCGGTGAATCGGATGATCTGAGTGTTGCGCTGGGCAAGCTCCATCAGTTCGACGACATATTTTTCTCGCGTGATTTTCTCGAACCACGTCCGCTGCTTCGTGCCCTAGATGAGCCGCGCGGTGCCGTGCTGCTGATTGATGAGATCGACAAAGCTGACCAGGAGTTCGAGGCGTTACTGCTTGAAGTCCTGTCGGACTATCAGGTAACGGTGCCCGAGATCGGTACTGTTACCGCACGCGTGCCCCCGCTGGTGCTGTTGACATCAAATTCCACCCGCGACCTTGGTGACGCGCTCAAGCGACGCTGCCTGCATCTGCATATTGATTTTCCGGATGCGCGGCTGGAAGCGCGGATTGTGGCGTCTAGGGTTCCCGGGATTGATCCGAAGCTCCTCACGCAGCTTGTCAGTTTTGTCCAGCAATTGCGGCAGCTCGACCTGCGTAAGCCGCCGTCAGTCAGTGAAACGATCGACTGGGCGCGGGTTCTGGTTCTGTTGCACACGGAAGTGCTTGGGGACGAAACCGTTCGCGACACCTTGAATGTCCTGCTCAAATTCGAGGCCGACATTGCGGCTGCGAAAAATAACATCACCACGTTGACGCATCGTGCGCGGCGGGAGGCGGGGGTGGCGTGAATACCCCGATCACGGGGAGTACTTCAGGCGGCGGGTCAACCTTTGAACCCCTTCGGCGGTTTCTCGATGTTGCGCGTGGTGCCGGCTTGCGCATTTCTGCTACAGAAAGCATAGACGCGATTCGGGCACTGGAAGTTGTCGGCTACTCCGACAAGGCCTTTCTTAAGGATGCGTTGGGTTTGGTTCTCGCCAAGACCCCGGAGGAAAAAGTCTTGTATAGCGAGGCTTTTGAACGCTATTTCCGGCGCGACGGCTTTTCATGGGGCGGCGACAACAGTTCCGAATCTGAGGCCGTCTCGCCGCAGGATTCCGGTGCCCGGATGATGTCCCCATTGGCGCAGATGCTTGAGCGTAACGACCGTGCGGGTATTACGGCTGCGGTGGAAGGGGCGGCTGTGGTTGTGGGTGTGCAGAACATCCGGTATTTCACGCAGACCGGGCTCTACAGCCTGCGCATCCTTCAGCAAGCCGGGTTGCGTGAACTCGAAGATGATATTGATGCGCTGCGGCGTTCGGGTAGTCCGGATGACTTGCCGCGGGCTCAGCGCCTCTCGGCACAGCTGGAAGGGCTACGCGAAGCGGTTCGAACATTCGTTGATGGTCAGCTGGAGATGTTCGGCCGCGAAGATGCGGAACAGTTCCGCGAGGAGCGCCTGAAAACGACCCGGTTGTCCGGTATTACTCAGCGCGATATGGCGCGGATGCGGGCGCTGGTGCGGCAAATGGCGCGGAAACTGGCAACCCGCTATGCGAGGACGCGCCGGCGCAAGCTTAGGGGCCAGCTGGATGTCCGGCGCACCATGCGTCGCAATGTCGGTTGGGGCGGGGTGCCATTCATCACGCACTGGAAGCAGCGAAAAATCGAGAGGCCGCGCGTATTGGTGTTGTGTGACGTGTCCGGATCCGTTGCTGAGGTTTCGCAGTTTCTGCTTATGTTTCTTTATGCCCTTAACGAGGCGCTGGCGGACATTCATTCTTTTGCTTTCGCTGGTTCGACAATCGATGTCAGTGATGTACTGGAGCGGCAACTCGTCGAAGAGGCAATAAACAGCATTCTGGAGAAAATTGGCTTTCAGTCCTCGAATTACGGCAATGCACTGGCTGAGTTCGAAAAGACCTGGATGCATCTGGTAACGCCTAAAACCACGGTGATCATCGTCGGTGACGCAAGAGGCAATGGTGCCAATCCCCGGTTGGATGTTTTCAACCGACTGTCGCTGAAATCGCGTCGTTTGATCTGGCTGAATCCCGAACACCCGTTCAGTTGGGGAACGGGGGACTCTGATATGAACCGGTATATGCCGTTTTGCAGTCTGGTCCGGGTCTGCAATACGCTGGAGCATCTGGATCGTGCCATTGGAGACATGCTGAAACAACAGTGCTGATCGTAAGTCGATGTGTTTGTCGGTGACAGGCTGGATCGTCTGACCCGATCGGGCGATATGCTGGGCAGGGTCGGCAGGGGCCTTGGTTTGTGCGCGCAGCAAATTTTTGGCTGAAGATGTATGCCGTGCTCCAGTTCAGGTATTGATCTCCGCCTTTCCGGAGTTGCGAGGGTAGAGTTTTCGCAGAACCCCGCTTATTGCAACTGCAGCCCCGCTTCCTTGACCAGTTTTTCCCATTTGCCGATCTCTGCTGTCACGTGTGCGTGGAACACGGCGGGTTTGCTGCTGACTGCGTCGACACCATCGGTTCGCAGGCGTTGCACGATTTCCGGCTCCTTGGCTGCCGCAGCGAATGCTTCGGAAAGACGGTTAATCTGGCTCATGGGCACTTTGGCGGAAGTGATTACGCCATACCACTGGCTCACGTCGTAACCGGCAACGCCTGACTCTGCGATGGTGGGAATATCAGGCATGGCGGGGTTGCGTTTACCGGACGAAACACCCAGCGCACGTAATTTTCCGCTATTCAGATGGGGGCTGGCATTCAGCGGTGAGGCAAACTGCAACTGTGTCTGTCCACCCAGAAGGTCCGTGATCGCCGCAGATTCGCCTCGGTAAGGAATATGCACCATGGTAATTTTTTCGAGGTGCGAGAACAGCGCGCCAGCCAGATGCGTTATGCCTCCGGTGCCCGATGAGCCGTAGTTTAATTTTCCAGGTTGAGCCTTCGCATAAGCGATCAGCTCTTTGGTTGATTTAATCGGCGATGACTGAGGTACGATAAGTACAAAAAATGCGGATGTCACCTGAGTGATGCCCTGAAGATCTTTGGCCAAGTCGTAGGAAAGCTTCTGATTGACGGCAGAATTGACGGTATTCGATGCGGAAATAATGCAGATGGTTTGTCCGTCGGGATGTGCTTTTGCGGTGATATCGACGCCGACGGCGCCGGATGCTCCCGGGCGATTGTCGACGACAAAATTCCTACCCATCTGCCGGGTAAGCGTGGCGGCATAAATCCGCGCGGCGATATCGGTTCCACCACCTGCTGCAAACGGCACAATAAATCGCACCGGTTTTCCGGGTGGCCCCTCAGCCGCGAAAGTGCAGGCGCCCATGAAGAAACACGCCGTGCCAGTCAAAGCGGAAATTATTTTTGTCGAAAACGCAAGCCTCATTCCTCAATTCTCCTTATCATTGGCGCTGCTGCGAAAGTCTGTTGCTCCGCAGTCGGCTTCTAAGTGATGTCGATCAGCAGATTATATGAATGATTGGATTTTAGGGGTTCTGAATGTCTTGTAGCGTAAAAAGGCCGCACCCTCTGCTCATGTTTCTGGCATCAGCGTTTTTCGCTGTGTTTGCCCATGCGGCACCTTATCCCGAAAAACCAGTCCGCCTCATTTGTCCGTTTCCCCCGGGCGGTGCGGCAGACATGGTGTCCAGACTGCTCGCTGAAAAGATGACAGGCTCTTTGGGGCGCCAGGTCATTGTTGATAACCGGACTGGAGCCGGTGGCAACATCGGCGTCGAGCTGACGGCGAAGGCGACCCCTGACGGATACACCATCGTGTTGGCGTCATCGAGCAATTTTTCGTTCGCGCCCAGCCTCGGCGCTAAATTACCGTATGACCCCAGGCGTGATTTTTCACCGATTGCCCTGGCGGTTATGGTTCCCAATCTTCTGACGGCCAATATGACGGTACCGGCAAGGAATATCGGAGAACTCATTCAGCTGGCAAAGGCATCCCCCGGAAAAGTCACGTTTGCGTCTCCGGGCACCGGAACTACATCCCATATCATCGGCGAGCTTTTTGCGCATTCTGCCGGCATCAAGCTGTTGCACGTTCCGTTCAGTGGTGGCGGACCGGCCTCTGTGGCGCTGCTCGGCGGACATGTACAGCTCTTGTTTGGTTCTGTATCGACTTCGTTGCCCAATATCAGAGCCGGGAAACTGCGCGGGCTTGGCGTAACCAGCGCCAAACGATCGGACGCTGCACCCGATATTCCAACCATTGCGGAATCCGGTTTGCCGGGCTTTGAACTTGTGCAATGGTTCGGGGTGGCTGCAGGATCGGCGGTCTCCAAGCCCATCGTCAACCGGCTCAACGCTGATGTGGTGAAAGCAACTGCTGCTCCTGATGTCCGGGAGAGGCTGCTGCGGCAGGGCCTGGATGCAGCGCCTGCCAACAGCCCGCAGCAATTCGAGTCTTATATCGCCGATGAAGTGAAGCGTTTAACCCGGTTCTTCAAGGAATCGGGTCTTAAGCTGGAGTAGTGGAGGGTGGTGTTTTTCCTCCGCTTCCAATCACATATTGCATCGTGCTGTGAAGGCGCCTCGCGGTGCAGCGAAAAGTGCTTTTACCCGCTCTCATGAAAGAGAGTTTCATTTCGATGGTCGCAAGGCGTGCGTTGGGGCCGGCGGCGACACGTCCAGCGCTCACCATTGCATTGTCCAGCGGCGTCGCGATCAAGCCGCCGTGTGCGGATTAGATCTGGTTCATGTGGTGATGGAGGGGTTCGACTTCACTGACGGCAATACTGTCTCAACTCCGTGATTTTTGATGTTGACGTGTTCGACGAAGGGCGCTGGAGGCAATGAAGTCATTTTTTGAGGTGATGCATTTGAAGGGGATTGCTGGGGTGCGTTGTTTAGCGGGGGTTACGCAGTTCGTGGATGGACTGCACCAGCCGACCATCTTCGTGTTTCAGGGCGCGAGTCACCGGCCAATGCGAACCAAATGTGGGAATAAAGGCTGAGTGCTTTCCGGCGCCTCCCACAACGATAACGATGTAGTCTTCAGGTCGGTTTGCCATTGGAACAAGGGTATCCAGGCCGGCGTTCGCATAGCGTTCCGGAAATTTCTTGCGCAAGCGACGTTCCACGTTTTCGGTGGAAAACTTTGATAGCGGGACCCGGGCGTTCTCGTGCAGATATCTTTTAACATCGGCTTTCGAAAAGCCGCTGCCCGCGATTGTTGCTGCATGCTCCGGGCACAGGGCAATCACGGGGCGTGCGTCATGATGAGCATTATTGGATCCCGTGATGGCGACCGTACCAGCGATTGTTTTGAGTATGCCTTCACCTGATGTGCTCTCGTGGTCGTTGACGTTGTGTGGGCCCTCTGCGGCGACCACGGTAACGGTTGTGGCCTCGCTGGGAAATCCCTCTTCAATGTTCAGCGGCTCCCATGGACTTTCTGCTTCGTTTTCCGAGATGCAGTAAGAATACTTGGCTGGAGTTCCAGCCGTTGCCATATCGCCGACGCCGGGCTTTGCGCCCCCGATATTGAGCAGTGAAAGATGAACCGCCCGTCCAATGCTGGCGTTGCTTCTTGGGCCTGCACCGAATGCACGAAACCCCCAATTAATCTGCAAATCCCGTGCAATGGGACCATTGACGATGATCAAAGGAGTGCAGGGGTGCGTGGTCGCCTGAACGCCATAGAGGTTGTAGGAATCTTCCCCCATGGCTTCCAATGCAAGCATTACGATGGGAAAGTATTCGGGTCGACATCCGGCCATCACTGCATTTGCCGCAATTCGCACCGGAGTGGCTTCGCCATAACTTGGCGCAACGGTCATGATGGGCTTATCCCTTGGCCTGTCGCAGAACATCAACATGCGTTCTACGCGCTCGACTGTGGGGGGGATGACGGGCAGTCCATCGCCGAAGCCATTGTTCTCACAGAACTCATACGCCGCCTCGATGTCGTCGGGCGCCTCTATATAGGTGTCTTGCGTGACCACGGAAGTCGGGGTGCTCATCGTTGAAGTTCCCGGATTACTTGACTGAGTTGCTGGTGTGCGATCTGGGCACGTGATTTAACGACATCAAGACTCGTTCCGCCCAGGGGGTGAGGAATGAGAATCAAGGGGAGGTCGGGTACGCCACCAACAGCGGCCTGGGCTTTTGCCAGACGAAGGAACGGTTCTGAGCAGATCACCGCGGTGGCAATGCCTCGTTTGTGCAACTCACACATGTCGTGGACACTCCACGACGTACATGATCCTCAGTCAGCCATTGCGCTGATGACGAAGTCTGCCTCCCGCGCAAGGTCATCCAATATGTCAAGTTTGGCAGCAAATGCAGGGCCGGGCTTGCGTCGACGAATTACCGATGTCACTGGTATGGTGGCTTGCAGAGATTCAACAAGCATCTGCAATAGATGGTCAGCATTGCTTTTGGCGTTATCCAGAATGCCCAGCCGGAGGGGGGCTTGATTCGACAGGCTATGCCGTTCAGCTCCCACAGTTCGCTGAGGTGGTGCTTCGGGTGATACCCACAATACATTGCCTTCTTTCATCACATTTACTCCGAAAGAGTTTTTGCCAGGATGCAGACTATCGACCTTTCCAGACGGGCGGACGTTTTTCTTTGAATGCTTTTGGACCTTCGATGGCATCTTCGCTGTTATAGACCTTTTCATCGAACATCTGCCGGGCGTATTTCAGTGCCGCACTGCGTCCCATTTCACCGGAAATCTGCACCAGTTCCTTCACTGCGGCCACAGTTAGTGGTGCATTTGCGGCGATTTCTCTGGCTAATTCCATTGCCTTGGTCAGGAGTTGGTCAGCAGGCACGACGTAGTTCACGAAGCCAATTTCGCAGGCCCGCTTGGCATCAATGACCCGCCCTGTCATTAATAATTCGACAACTATTCTCTGCGGAATCATGTCGAACAATGGAACCGCCCACGCAAATCCGCGCCCGACTTTGGCTTCAGTAATGCCGAACCTGGCTGATTCCGATGCGATGCAAAGGTCGCACATTTGCGCAAGCAACCAGCCGGCAGCATAAGTGTGGCCGTTCACAGCGGCGATCATCGGCTTTGAAACTTTGACATTGCTGCCCAGAACAGGCAGTGGGGGAGTTATCTTGAGTTTTAGTTCTGCCGCTTCTTTCAGATCCATGCCTGCGCAAAATGCCTGATCACCAGCACCTGTCAGGATGGCTACGTGAATCGCGGGGTTTTCTTCCACCTTTAAAAATGCCGTTCTCAATTGTTCACGCACGGCCAGGTTTATTGCATTTCGCCGTTCAGGGCGATTGATGGTGATGATCGCGATGTTATCTTGAACATCGAACAAAACTTCATTGCTCATGGAGTGACCTATCGATGATTGCTGTTTGCACTGTCAGGTAAGGAAACGTCAATTGATCTGGACGTTCGCTGCCTTTGCGACCTTTGCCCATTGCTCGGTATCTCGTTTAACAAAAGCGGAGAACTCTTCCGGAGTATCTGCGACGACAATACCCCCCATTTCAAGCAATCTTGCACGAACCCCCGGAGTTCTCAGCATCCCGGTAAGTTCCTGATTCACCTTTCGAACGATCTCCAGTGGTGTGCCGGCAGGCATGGACATTCCCGTCCACGAGCTTGCTTCGAAGCCCTTGATTCCGGACTCCTGCATTGTTTGCAAGTCCGGAAGCGGCGGGAATCTATCGCGGGTTGAAACGGCCAACGCACGAATTTTTCCCTGCCGTACAAACGGCAGTGTTCCGATCGCCGTTCCGAAGGACGATTCGACCAGTCCCGAAATTTGGTCGACTATTGCCAATGAAACACGGCGGATTCAACCACGAAGTGCAACGCGGTTAAATGATTGCATAAATACCTGATGAGGGGTTTTCCAGTTTAGTCTTTTCCTGGGGCGATGATTCAAACGATCCATGATCATCGCAAGTTCCTCGTCAGTCACGGTATGAA
>CAIZLW010000146.1 GCA_903933915.1 uncultured beta proteobacterium
AATATTAATTAATATTGAAATTATTCATTGCTAATACCATAGAAGCTGTAAGCAGCTGTTAAACGCAAGCTTTCCCACTAAAATTGCCATGCGGAATGTCTTTTGCCGCAATTTTTACTGAATAACCAATTACACGGTCTTTCACTCCCCCAATGCACAGCCTTGAACATAGACGAATTACCAGGCTTGGCATTTTGAACTCTGAAACTTCACGCCATAGGCTTAATCTGCAATCAGGTTCGGTTGTTTACTGGCGAATTCTGAAAAGGCTCCCTGCCACCCTGAGCCTTGGAATACTGGCAGCATGCACCACTCTGGGGCCCGATTACCAGCAGCCGGTTACCAGCGTCCAACCTACTTGGACCATGTCTGAGTCAGCGCAATATTCTGCCAGCGGCCAGGTCAGCGATGACGAGTTCTGGGCCGGCTTTAACGATAAAACCCTCCTTGAACTATTACGTCACGCGCAAAGCAAAAGCCCGACTCTGAAATCTGCTGCATTGCAAGTCGATGTCGCCAGAGAAACCATCCGCATTAATGCGGCACCACAGTTACCTAGTGTCACTGCAACGGGTTCGCGCAACTTTAACCAACCGGATGCCGCATCAAAACAAAGGGGCGTTAACGACGGCTCATTCACCGATCAGTTTCTGGGGCAAATATCCTGGGAGCTGGATTTTTGGGGGAAATACCGCCGCGGGGAGCAGGCAGATCAGGCCTCCCTGGAATCGAGCAAGGCTGCACTCGAGTCATCCCTGGTTTCGCTGAAAGCCAGCGTTGCAAATGCCTACGTCAACGCCCGGATTTACGCCAATCGCATTGATGTGGCCAATGCCAACTTGCGCGAGCAAGCCGAGAACATGCGCATCGCTGAGGCACGCTACCGGTTGGGTGCCAGCTCTGAAATCGACTGGCGACAGGCGCAAACACAGTTCGAACAAACGCAGTCCCAAATACCGGCATTACGCTCCAGTCTGGAACAAAGCCAAAATGCGCTCAGTGTTCTCATTGGCGAAACCCCGGATTATTTTGCCAAACATTACGGCGCCTCACTGGCAGCTGATTTACCCAAAATTCCCGCCGTCCTGCCCCTCGGCGTACCGGCCGACCTGCTCCGCCGAAGGCCGGATGTCCGTCAGGCAGAGTTCAATGCGATATCGCAGTCGGCTCGTATCGGACAAGCAGAAGCCGCTCTTTATCCATCTTTTTCCCTGAGCGGATCAATCGGTTTTCAAACCATGCCTGACGGCAGGGATCTCTTCAGCTGGGACAGCCGGACCATCAACTATGGCGCTGGCTTTAGTTTCCCGCTGTTTGACCGAGGCGCCCTGTTACGAAAGGTAAAGGTTCAAGACATTAGTTTTCAGCAAGCGGTACTGGCTTACCAGAACCAGGTTCTCACCGCACAGCAAAATGTGGAAGACGCCTTGAGCAGTTTTTTCAACAGCAAAGCACAACTCGACGCATTGGGACGCGCCTATACAGCAGCCAAGCGCAGCACCGATTTGTCGTTACGCCGGTATCTAAACGGCCTGACTGATTTCACTACCGTGACCAACGCACAGCAATCACAGTTGCAAACTTCCGACTCTTTGGTCCAGGCACAGTCCAGTGTACTGCTGGCTGCTATAAGCGCCTACCGTTCAGTCGGGGGCGGCTGGACGCCATCCACACCTACCGCGACATTGAATCCTACCGCTCATGTTTCACAGGACAGTGCAATCCCATGATGCCTACACTTTTTAAAAATTTACGAGCCTGGTTTCTCATCTTGATCACCTCGTTGTTTCTGGTGGCCTGCAAACCCCAGCCCATCACCCCATCAACGGATCTGGTCACAGTGACCACACTCACCCTGCAGACTCGCATGGTGGCAGATCGTATTGAGCTTGATGGCACAGTGGCGCCTTTACAACAGGTGAATGTAACGGCGAGAGTCGCCGGAAAATTAAACCATATCGGCTTCAAGGATGGAGACCCAGTCAAGGCCGGGCAACTGCTTTTTGTCATCGAACCCGATACCTATGTGGAGCAGGTGAAGCTTAATCAGGCACGCTTGGATCAAGCCAAAAAGGACTATGAGAGGCAACTTCAGCTTTCGAAAGAAAACGCCACCTCGGTATCCAATGTAGAGTCCGATCTTTCCAATTTACAGCAAGCTGAAGCCAACCTCAGACTTGCACAAATCAACCTCGCATATACAGAAGAGCGTGCGCCATTTGATGGCGTGATGAGCAAGAGAGTGGTGGATGTCGGCAATTATGTTGGCGCAGCCCCCGGGGGCACGGTACTGGGAACACTTGTCCAGATCGCACCCGCCTATGTGAATGCAGCGGTCAGCGAGAGAGATGCACTGCGCATCCGCGAGAAATTTGCCAAGCAGGGCCAATCCACCAAAAGAAAATTTGACGGCACCCCTGTATCGGCGCGCCTGCAGGGTGAAGTAAATGCCTCCGAAACAGGAATACTCGATTTTGTTGACCATTTGGTTGGCAGCACCTCGGGCACGATTGCCGTGCGCGGCAAGTTCCCGAACAAGGACTATCGGCTTTTTCCGGGACTTTACGTCCAACTAAGCGTGCAACTCGGGCCGGATCGCGCCGCCCTGGTGATTCCACGCAATCTGGCACTTTCGGATCAGCAAGGTGATTACGTGTTCGTCGTCGGAGACGACAACCGGGCCAAGCGGCGCAACATTCGCACCAACGATCTTCCAGGAAACCTCAAAGAAGTGTTAAGTGGTCTCTCCGCCGGTGAGAAGGTTGTTTCAATCGGCTACAACAAGCTCAGTGACGGACAGGTCATCAAGACCCAGGCTGAAACCACGATTACACCAAACAATACCGAAAAAGCCGCCCCATCACCAATGCCTGGGAGCCGCTAGCCCGTGATCGCAAAATTCTTCATAGACCGCCCGGTCCTGGCCAATGTACTAGCCCTTTTGATTCTGTTGTTGGGCGCGGTTGCAGCAATGGGGTTACCGGTTTCGCAATACCCACAGCTCACGCCACCGACCATCCAGGTGAGCGCAAGCTACCCCGGCGCAAACGCAAAGACGGTGCAAGAGGTCGTGGGCCGCGCCATTGAACAGCAGGTCAACGGTGTGGCTGGGATGCTGTACATGCAGTCCAATGCCTCCAACGATGGGCGCTACGTCCTTACCGTCAGCTTTACTGTAGGCACCAACACCGATCAGGCCCAGGTCGCCGTCCAGAACCGGGTTGCGATTGCAGTCCCCCTTCTGCCCAGCGCGGTACAGCAGCAAGGGGTTGTAACAAAAACCAAGTCGACTGCCATTCTGCAGATGATCACGCTGAGTTCAGATGATCCCAATCACGACTCGCTTTTTCTAAGCAACTTCGCCAGCCTGCAGTTGCGCGACCGCTTGATGCGTATCCCCGGCGTGGCGGATGTCAATGTGTTTGGCGTGGGCCAGTACGCCATGCGCGTTTGGCTGAATGCCTCGCAAATGCGGCAGCGCAGCCTCGTTCCCAGTCAAATTATCAACGTCCTCTCCCAACAAAACCAGCGCATCAGTGCAGGTCAGATTGGTGCACCTCCCGCTGCTGAAGGCCAGGATTTACAACTAACGGTGACGGTTGACAGCCCCCTGACAAACCCCAGGGATTTTGGCGACTTGATCGTGAGCACCGCCTCTGACGGCACCATTGTGCGCTTGCGTGATGTTGCGCATATTGAGTTGGGTAGCCAAAGCTACACTCAGGAGTTCCGATATGATGGCAGGCCGTCAGGCGGCATAGCCATTTACCAGTTACCAGACGCCAATGCCCTTGACACAGCGAAGGCGGTTTCTGATGAATTAACCAAAGCGTCCGCCAGCTTCCCCAAAGGCATGCGCCATGACATTGCCCTTGACACCACGGTATTTGTAAAAGCATCTATCGACGAAGTCTATTCCACCCTGTTCGAGGCTGGAATCCTGGTTCTGATCGTGATCTTGGTTTTCCTGCAGGACTGGAGGGCTACGCTTGTACCCGCCACCACAGTCCCGATCACTATCGTCGGAGCCTTTGCTTTCATGGCACTTCTCGGCTTTAGCATTAATTTGCTAACTCTTTTTGCGATCGTGCTATGCATCGGCATTGTCGTGGATGACGCCATCGTCGTCGTCGAGGGAGTGGCGCAGCGCATGTCACCGGAAAAGACAGCCCGGCAGGCCGCCACCGAGGCGATGAGCGAGCTGATGGGGCCGATTATCGGCATCACGCTGGTATTGACCGCGGTATTTCTTCCGGCAGCCTTCATCCCGGGAATTACCGGCCAGATGTACCGTCAGTTTGCACTCGTAATTGCTGCCACTGCCGTGTTGTCAGGCATCAACGCCATTACGCTCAAACCCACGCAGTCCGCTCAATACTTGCGGATGCCCGACACCTCGCGCCCGCCCAATGCGTTTTCAAGAGTATTTAACGCCGCTTTTGCCAAGGCGGAAAATAGCTATATTGGTTTCATTGGAAAGCTGATACGGCACAAAGGAAGCACTGCGCTGATTGCTGCATTGCTGATAGGGGTAGCAGGATACGGTTTCCTCACCATCCCCACCGCCTTTATTCCGACGGAAGACCAAGGCTATATGATGGTAGCCGTTCAGTTACCCGACGCTGCCTCATTGGAACGCACCACCACCGCATTGAACAAGGTGGTTCAAGTGGCACGCGCAACTCCTGGGGTGGCACATGCAATTGCTATTAGCGGGATTTCACCAGTTGACGGCAATGCATCGTTATCCAACGCGGGTTTGGTTTATTTGGTTCTGGACGATTGGTCAAAACGGAACAGTTCTCCAGATCAAGGTCTGCTGAAAATTTACCAAAAACTGACCACAGACCTGGCTGAAATCCCTGACGCCAGCAGCCGTGTACTCGTCCCTCCGCCAATCAACGGCCTGGGTCTTTCAGGCGGTTTTCAGATGCAATTGCTGCTTACCGATGGCAGTGCGGATTATGGAAAACTCAGTGCTGCCGCTGACGCTGTCGTAGCAGCGGCCAGCGCTGATCCGCGCATTCAATTAGCTTTTACAACCTTGCGGGTATCGGTTCCTCAAATAAAACTGGAAGTGAACCGCGCACGGGCTGAAACCCTGGGTGTTTCAGTAGGTGATGCCTATAGTGCAATCCAAACCTATCTGGGCTCTTCATACGTTAACCAGTTTTCCAAATTCGGACAAAACTATTCGGTCTATGTGCAGGCTGATGCCAGTAACCGCCGCGACCTGCAAACAATCGGTCAGCTTACCGTGCGCAGCAAATCCGGAGATATGGTTCCGCTGAGCGCCTTTGCCGAGCTTATTCCGACCTTCGGCCCGGCAGTGGCCTCTCAATACAACCTGTATCCCACAGCACCCATCCTGGGCGCTTCTGTAGCGGGCGTGAGTTCGGGAGATGCGCTGAAAATTCTCGAGAAAATTGCCGAAGAGAAATTACCACCAGGCGTCAGCTACGCATGGACCGGAATGTCTTACCAGGAAAAACTCGCTGGAGGCGCGGTCGGATTGGTATTTGCCCTCGCCATATTGCTGGTTTATTTCGTCCTTGCCGGGCAATACGAATCTTGGCTGGCGCCCGTTCCGGTACTTCTCGCTGTGCCTTTATCGCTGGTAGGTACGGTTTCGGCGCTAATGGCAGTACATTTACCCAACAATATTTATGTTCAGATTGGGCTGGTACTTTTAATCGCACTTTCAGCGAAAAATGCAATCTTGATCGTCGAAGTCGCGCGTGAATTACACCAGCATGGCATGGACATCGTTAACGCGGCGCTGGAAGCCTCCAGACGGCGGTTTAGACCGATTTTGATGACTTCATTTGCCTTCATCCTCGGAGTGGTTCCGCTCATTACCTCATCTGGAGCCGGTGCTGCGGCCAGAAAATCAATCGGCATTACGGTTTTTTCCGGAATGCTGTCTTCCACCATACTGGCTGTTACCTTGGTGCCTGTGTTCTATGTATTGGTCGCGCAGTGGCAGGCGCGTATGTCTGGCGGGATCAAAAAATCACATCCAATTGATTAATAGTTGATCCCCTGACCTGTTTTTCCTCTGCGAATGGTAATTAATGCTGTTTTCTCGCCAAATCAGCGCCAGTAAACCTTTTCAATCGGCGAAACAGCACGCACAAAGAATCACTTCCGTCGCCTCTCGATGCAACCTTTGTATGTAGCAATCGGTGATTTTATTTTCTTACGCCGGGCGAAGCACGATCAGAGCATCCACCGCCACCACTCCCTGACCTTCGGGCCGCACCAGCACCGGATTGATATCCAGTTCGGCGATGCGCTCGCGCTGCACCCAGGCCAGCCGCGATACTGTCACCAGCAATTGGGCAAGTGCCTGCACATCGCGCGGCCTTTGTCCGCGCTGCCCCTTGAACAAGTCCGCTGCCCGTAATTCGCGAATCATCTGCAGTGCGGTGTCCTCACCAAACGGCGCAAGGCGATAGGTCATGTCCTTCAGGGTCTCCGCGTATACGCCACCGAGCCCAAAAGCCACCACCGGCCCGAAGACCGGATCGTTGATGATGCCGACGATGGTTTCAAGGCCGTCGCTCACCATCGGTGAAACCAGAAATCCCTGAAGCTTGGCCCGCGGCGCTGCCGCGCTCAAGTCATCAAGCATCGCCGAGCTAGCCGCAGCCAGTTCAGCCGGCGTACGCAGGTTGAGCATGACGCCGCCGATATCGCTTTTGTGGGCAATGTCGGCCGAAACAATCTTCAGCGCCGCAGGAAACCGGCAGGCCCGTGCCAGATGCGCCGAGATCGGCGCCGGCGGAAACAGGATGTCGTCGCTGACCGGAATGCCGCAGGCCTTGAGCACCAGCTTCGCCGCATGCTCATTCATCGTGCCCGACCAGCCGTCGAGCAAATTGGCAGGAATTGCCGGACCGGTGACGGGCTCGGGCTCGTGCTGCTTGGCATCGTGGAAATCCGCAAGCACCTGCATCGATCGCGCGAGGCGCTTGACCGAACGAGTAACCGGGATGCCCGCCTTCTTCAGAATCGCGAACATCTCCCCGGCGTGTTCCTGTGGCGCGGCGGCAAACGCCAGCAAGGGTTTGCTGCTGCGCCTGGCGGCATTGGCCATGGCCTGCGCCATCATGACCCCACTGCGGGCAGACACCGTGGCGAACAGCATGCCGAATTGATGAATGCCGGGGTCGGCGAGAATCGCGTCAATGGCGCGCTCCAGCTTTCCGGCATTCTTGTCGCCGAGGAACCCGGCGGCAAAATCCACCGGGTTGTCGAGCGAGGCTACGCTGGGCAGATTCTCTCGCAGCACGCCCATCGTTTCTGCATTAAGCGGGGCCAGCGTCAGGCCATAAGCATCCGCTGCATCAGAAAACACCACTGCCGAACCACCCGAGCCGCCCATCACCGCGACATTGCGGCCGGATGCTGTCGGCTGGCCCAGCAGGGCCTGAACAAAATCGGTGGCCTCTTCCATGTCCGTCACTTCGATGATGCCGGCGGCCTTGAATGCCGCACGGTAGATGTCGTAGGACCCTGCCATGTTCGCGGTATGTGAAGCCGCAGCACGCAGGCCCTGGCGGGTGTTGCCCGCCTTCCACACCACCACCGGTTTTCCGGCTTGGCGCGCGCGTTCCGCTGCGGCAACGAATGCGCGGCCGTCACCCACGCCTTCGATATAGGCGAGGATGACTTTGGTTTCCGGATCATCGACAAAAGCGTTAATCAGTTCCGGTGCCGAAATGTCGGCCTCGTTGCCGCTGGTGACGACATAACGGAAGCCGATGCCCGCGTCGTGACAGCGGAACACCAGGCTGTTACCGAAGCCGCCGCTTTGCAGCACGGCCGAGACATGGCCCTTGTTCAGATAAGGCGGACGCGACAGACTGCCGAACGCTGAAAACGCCGCGGCATGAATGTTTACCATGCCCAGACAGTTCGGTCCGATCAGTCGGACGTTGTACTTTTTTGCATTCTCCAGCAGGCTGCGTTCCAGGGCCTGCCCCGCCTCCCCGCCCTCGCGGAATCCGCCGCCGAGCACCACAGCAAAGCGCAAGCCGTTGCTGCCGCAGTCGGCAACCACCTCCGGCACATGGGCAGCGGGCAAGGCAATGACCGCAATATCACAGGGTTGAGGCACGTCCTTGATCGACGCATAACAGCGCAAGCCGGCCAGGGTTTCGTATTTCGGATTAACCGGGTAAATACCGCCGACATAGCCGCGCTCAACCAGGGCACTGATGGTCTGTCCACCGGGTCGGCCTGAATCTTCTGAGGCGCCGACCACGGCAATGCCGCGCGGGTTCAGCAGATACTCCAGTGTGCTCATCGGATACCGTCGCGATCAGTATGCAGTTGCGCCCGAAGTCTTGATGATCTTCGACCACTTGGCGAGTTCGCTCTTGATGAACTTCTCGAACTCTTCCTGCGAGCTGCCGACCACATCAGCACCGATTGACGAGAGATGCTGCCGTGTCTGCGGATGCTGTACCGCCTGCACAATGGCGGTATTCAGCGTTTTGAGGACCGGCTTCGGCGTCTTCGAGGGCGCGCAGATGCCATGCCAGGTCAATACTTCAAAGCCCGGCACACCGGATTCCGAAATCGTCGGCACATCGGGCACCAGCGGCGAACGCGCCTGTGTGGAAATGCCGATGGCGCGCATTTTCCCGCCCTTCACGAAGGGCATCGCAATCGCCACGGCGTTGAACATGGTCTGCAGCCGACCGCTGATCAGATCAATCGAGGCCGGTGCACTGCCCTTGTACGGGATGTGAACCATTTCAATGCCGGCCATGGTCTTGAACAGTTCGCCGGCGAGATGCGAGGTGCTGCCGGTGCCCGCGGAGCCGTAGTTCATGCTGCCCGGCTTGCTCTTTGCTTCGGCGATCAGTTCCTTGATCGTCTTCACCGGTGACGACGGACTGACCAGCAGCAGATAGGGAATGGTTACCACCAGAGAAATGCCAGCGAAGTCTTTCACGCTGTCATAAGGCAGCTTGTCCATCAGCCCGGGATTGATCGCCATCGCACCAGTACTGCACAGCAGCGTGGTGTAACCGTCGGGTGCGGCCTTGGCCACCATGTCAGCGCCGACCACACCACCCGCACCGGCGCGGTTGTCGATCACCATGGACTGGCCGAAGGTTTCGGTCAGTCTCTGCGCAATCGCGCGACCCACGATGTCGGTCGGCCCACCCGGCGCAAACGGCACCACCATGCGCAGCGGCTTGTCGGGGAATCCCGCAGCCGTAGCGCTGCAGGCAAAGACTGATGTCAGGACCAGTGTTACGGCTTTGGCGATATACGCACGGGATTTCATAAGTATTTGTTTTTATTACTGATATTCAATCATTCCGCCGGCAGCGATGGTCTTCAATGACTCCACCACCTTCTTGTCGACGAGAATGCCCTCCTGGCGCCGGCGCACACGCTCACGGTAAGCGCGCTCGGACGGGATACGGATTTCATCAACGCCCGGCTGCTTCGGCGTGTCCTTGATCTGCTGCACATACTCGGCCATGCGTTTCGGAAACTCGCCGCCGGGCAGCATGATCTCCGGATCGACCACCCAGAAGAAAAAGGCATAGTCGCGCACATTGCCTTTGGCGAGGTGTGAACCAGCGAGGATACCCAGCGCCTGGATCGCAAACGACAGGCCGTAACCCTTGTGACCGCCAAAGGGGGCGACGCCCCCCTTGAGCACTTTCGAAGCATCGGTGGACGGACGGCCCTGATCGTCAAAGCCCACACCTTCGGGCAGCGGTTCACCAAGGTGGGCGTGCAGCATGACCTCGCCCCACATGAAGGACGCCGTACCCATGTCGACAACGACCGGGCCATTGTCCGACGGGAAACCGAAACAGATCGGATTGGTGCCGAGCATCGGCTTGGTGGAACCCGGCGGCAAAACGCGCGGCGATGCTGCAGAGGTATGAAATGCAACGAGGCCTTCCTTGACGATTTTCTCGACGAAGTAGGCATTGCGGCCGCTGTAATAACTGTCGTAAACGCCAACGGTCGCCATGCCGGAGGTCTTGGCTTTTTTGATCGCCACCTCAGCGCCGCGATAGGCGGCGACATAGCCGATATTGTTGCCGCCGTCGATCAGCGCCGATACCGGCGTCTCGCGCGCAATGCTTACCGGCTGGCGCGCCTGTTTGGTCTTGACGTCGGTGGCAATCGCCAGCACGCGCGGCAGGCCGGCAAAACGGTAGCCGCACAGCGAGTTGTCGACCAATTGGTCGATGGTGATGCGGGCGTCTTCACCGCTGTAGCCCACCGCCTCCAGCGCGCGCTGGCCCAGTTCGGTCGCCTCTTCAGCGGTGATGCGCAGGAAATCGGGATGGTCGGCGTCCAGCAAGGTGCTGGAGGCGGGCGTGTTCGACATGATCAATCTCTCTCGGTTAAATGAGCGGATTACTGTTGCTGGATGCCGGCGCTCTTGACAATAGTCGCGTAGCGCGCGGTTTCGGATTTCAGCAGGCCGCCCAACTGATCCGGCGTGCCGTACCAGGGGTTGATGCTCTGCGAATCCAGCGTCTGCCGCAGTTCCTTCGAATCCAGCGCCTTCTGTGCTTCTGAACTCAGCTTGTTGATGATGTCGCGCGGTGTGTTAGCCGGTGCAAACATGGCATACCAGATCGACATCTTGAATTCGGGGTAACCCGCTTCGGTCGAAGTCTGCACATCCGGCAGATTGTTCACACGTTTTTCCGACAGCACCACAATCGGCCGCACCTTGTTCTGCTTGATCAGTGGCAGGATCGAGGCCACCGAGACGATGGTTTGATCCACCTCGCCGCTGATCGCCGCGACGGTCGCCAGCGTCGCGCCTTTGTACGGGACATGAACCACGTTGATCTTCTGCAGGTATTTCAGCAGCTCGTTGGCGAGGTGATTGGTCGTCCCGGCACCACCCGAGCCGTAATTGAGAACACCCGGCTTCGACTTTGCCAGGTCGATAAACTGCTTCAGCGTTTTGGCCGGCACTGACGGGTGCACCACCATGACATTTTCGATGGCTG
>CAIZLW010000147.1 GCA_903933915.1 uncultured beta proteobacterium
CCAGGCGCCCCTGCTCCAGCGTGAAATCAAGCACCGCACCAGCGCGAATCCCTAAACTTTCCCGCAAAGCCAAGGGGATGGTTATCTGACCACGCTCCGACACAATGGCACGCATACAGTCTCCTAAAGTATGAATACAGTTGCATGAATACTTACTTAACCGGTAGCATTATAGACGAGAAGGCTGGTCAATGGAAAAGCATGCTTACGTTCCGTTCGGCTAAAGTTGAGCCGCACCCTGAGAGAGAATAGACTCGTGCCATCAAAACTATCATGCCTAAAGTCGATTCACCGCAGCCAGCCGGTACATTGATCACAGATCAATCTATCGAGCAAGCCGCCGCTCACCATCAAGCGGGCCGATTCGCCGAGGCGGAAGATCTGTATCTCAGAGTTTTGCAGACTAATCCCAGCCATCCCGATGCGAACCACAACCTTGGGCTGATGGCCATGCAGCTAAACAAAGCAGAGCGGGGGCTACCCTACCTGCAAGCCGCCTGGGAAGCCGACCCATCGACAGGGCAATACTGGCTGACGCTGGCGGAATGCCTGCTGGAGATAGGACACGTTGAAGACGCGCGGCTGTTGATGGAAGAAGCGATAAGGCGCGGTATGCAGTCACCGCAAGCACGGCAATTGCTGGCGCTTACGAAAGCCAGTCCTGACAACCGAATGCAGGCAGCAAATATGGCACATCAGCAAGCCATCGGTGAATCGCCAGCACCGTCGGTAGCCAAGCAAAACACAGATAACTCCAGCAAGACCAAGCCTGATAAGTCCGCAAGGAAATCTGCACAGCACCAGCAAAAGACACCCAGCCTTCCGGAGAACAATGAACTGGCGGCCCTGTTCAACGCGGAGCGACATGCAGAAGCAGCAATCCTCGCCCAGGCAATGACGGAGCGCTTCCCGCTACACGGGTTCGGCTGGAAAGTATTGGGTGCGGTATTCAAACAGTCCGGGCGTAATGCTGACGCACTGGCACCCATGCAAAAAGCTGCAGCGCTGGCACCAGGGGATGTTGAGGCGCATAGCAACCTTGGCGTCACCCTCAAGGATTTGGGGCGACTGAGTGAGGCCGAACAGAGCCTGCTGCGGGCGTTACGGATTAAACCGGATTTTGCCGAGGCACACAACAATCTGGGCATCACCCTCAAGGCTATGGGGCGGCTTGGCGAAGCTGAAGCCAGTTACCGGCGGGCGCTTCAGATCAAGCCGGATTTTTCCGAGGTACACAACAATCTGGGCATCACCCTCAAGGATATGGGGCGGCTTGGCGAAGCTGAAGCCAGTTACCGGCGGGCGCTTCAGATCAAGCCGGATTTTTCCGAGGCGCATAGCAATCTTGGCGTCACCCTCATGGATTTGTGCAGGCTGGATGAAGCCGAAGCCAGTTACCGGCGGGCGCTTCAGATCAAGCCGGACTACGCTGAGGCGCATGACAACCTGTGCGATCTTCTCAGTTACACAGGAACTACGGAAGAAGGAATTATCGCTTTCCAGAAAGTCTTTGACCTCGCCCCGAATGACATTGGATTGGTTGCGGCAGTAATGCTGGCGGTGCATCGTTATTTGGCAGGGGAATTTCTGGAATGCCGACGCCTGCTTTCAGTTTCACTATTAATTATGGCGAAGACTGATGCCAAGTTTGAGCCGCCGCGCGCCTACTGGAACTTGCTTGATCTGCTTCTGCGCCGGAATCAGAAAGCTAAAGGAATAACAAGCACATTGACGAACATGGAGGCGCTTTATGTGGTTGGCGAGAGCCATTCACTGCCTGCCCACGGCGCTGTGGTCAGTTACCGCGGAAGGCAAATGTGCTGTATGGCCCAATGGATTGTCGGCTGCAAACAATGGCATCTCGGCAATGGCAAGGCGAACAAATACAGACATAAGTTCGATCTAGTGATGGCGGGGTTACCCCCGCGGTCGACGGTACTGCTGAATATCGGGGAAATAGATTGCCGGCCTGGCGAGGGTATCAGTAAGGTTTGGGGGAAATCGCCAAAGGATTCACCAGAGAAATTGCTGGAGAGTGTTTGTCACGCAACTTCAACAGCATACCTGCAATATGTTGCCGAAATCGGCGCACGGTACGGGCATCGCCTGGTGATCGGCGGGGTGCCAGCACCGAATAGTCCGCCAGGCGGGTTGAAGCCGGAAGCCGCCACGCAGCATGCCAAACTTGTCCGGGTTTTCAATGCAACTCTTAGAGATTTAGCATTGTCGGCCAAGCTGGATTTTCTTGACGTCTACACACTAACGGAATGTGGCGATGGAGTTGCCAATGGCTCGTGGCATATCGACACGCACCATCTTTTGCCCGAGGCGGTGATAGAGGCTTTTAACCGGCATTGTTTGCTGAGCTAAGCGAAACAGCCGGTTGTCACTCGCCTTTCGGCAAGTATGAACCGCTAAAGTTTTCCCGCCGCGCTCCGATAACAAACATGTCGGCAACACAAAGCCGCTAACAAAACCCGTCGGAAACGGCCATTCAGGCTCACCCGATTAGGCTAACCCTCTGTAAGGAGAAGCAAAATGGCCCTAGTAATCAACACCAATATCTCGTCGCTGAACTCGCAGCGCAGCCTGACCGGTTCGCAATCGTCGCTGGCGACCTCTTTGCAGCGCCTCTCCACTGGCCTGCGTATCAACAGCGCCAAGGACGACGCCGCCGGTCTGGCGATTTCCGAGCGGATGACCTCGCAAATTCGCGGCCTTAACCAGGCGGCCCGAAACGCAAATGACGCCATTTCTCTGGCGCAAACCGCTGAAGGCGCGCTGGCCGAGACCACTAACGCCCTGCAACGCATTCGCGAACTGGCTATCCAGTCTGCCAATGACACGAACTCAACAAGTGACCGCTCGGCCCTGCAAGCGGAAGTTTCGTTGCTGCAACAGGAAATCAATCGTCTCGCAACGTCAACCCAGTTCAACGGCCGAAATCTTCTGGATGGAAACTTTTCGGGGCAGAACTTCCATGTCGGCGCCAACTCGAACCAGACTATCGGCGTGAGCATCGCTGACGCCAAGGGAACCTCGATTGGTGACAACCGGGTCGCTGAAACGGGCACAATGAATGTCGCGCTCGCCGCCAGCGCCACCAACCTTACAGCAATCAATACTGTGCTTGGTACGGAAGAGCTGACCATCGCAGGATCGACCGGCTCCGTCACGACAACAACTGTTGCCGCTGCCGACAGCGCCTACACCCTGGCCGCACTGGTTAACTCCAGCACGGGAACCACGAACGTGTCCGCCAAGGCGATTACCAAAGCCACCCTGGGTGCCCTGTCAGCCGGAGGTACGGTTACTTTCTCGTTGTATGGATCCAATAGCGCCGCTGTCGCAGTTTCAGCGACCGTCGCCAGTATTACCGACCTGAGCAGCCTGAACGACGCGATCAACAACTATGCCGCGACGACGGGTATTACCTCCACCGTTTCCGGTGGCACGCTGACACTGACCAGCGAACAGGGCTACGATATCAAAATCGCAGATATGTTGAACACCGGTACCGCAACCATGGACTTACGGGCGGTGGATGGTTTCAGCGCTGCGGTTTCAGGCGCCGCGGTAACGCTGGGTGCCGCAGTCGGTACCGACTCATCCGTCGTCGGCGGAACGCTGAGGTTCGGGTCATCGGGTGCCTTTACCGTTACATCCGCTGCAGCAGGCGGCATGTTTGCCGCAACCACGGCCAATGCCAGCAGTCTGTCCGCCGTGTCAAGCATCAGCGTGGGTACCCAGACGGGCGCCAACAGCGCGATCGACATTATCGATTCTGCGTTGCAAACCATCAGCTCGCAGCGATCCTCGCTTGGCGCAATCCAGAGCCGGGTAGCCTCGACCATCTCTAGCTTGTCAGCAACATCAGAAAACCTGGCAGCAGCGCGTAGCCGGATCCAGGATGCGGACTTTGCGGCGGAAACCTCGGCGCTTACCCGCAACCAGATCCTCCAGCAAGCAGGTATCGCCATGCTGGCCCAGGCCAACGCAGTGCCGAACCAGGTACTGACGCTGTTGCGCGGCTAAGGAGCGCTTGATCTAGCATAAGCGGCCGGCGGGATTTCTCGCCGGCCTCGATGCAAACATCAGGCAAGGAGTCAGATCATGGCAATTCAATCTGTAGGCAACTTCGGCACAGGATCGCCGCTGCCGGCCGCCCCCCCGCAGGGAAATGCGGTGGGCGCGCCGTCGCCGGTAGTCTCGCCGGAGGTGCGACTCCAAGCCCC
>CAIZLW010000148.1 GCA_903933915.1 uncultured beta proteobacterium
AAATGTGCAAGGAACTCACCGTCGTCGGGCCGCAGATGCCGCTCGAAGGCGATCCAGGCGCGGCCGGCGAAGTGCTCGGCCAGCCAGCGGGCATCGGTGGCATCAATCGCCGTTTCGCCAGCGCCGACTTTTGAAGGAACCCACAGCACCAGACAATCCGGCACGCCGCCGCCATCCCAACCAGCCAGGTCATTGCGCGTCAAGTGGTAGCTACCTTTTTCGGCGCGGCGACGACCCAGCGTCACCAGCGCCGAAAGATTGCCGTAGCCGGCACGGTTCTGTGCCAGCAGTACCAGCGTCATGCCGCAGGCCAGATGCAGCTCGGTGCCGTGGATCAGGTGCAGCGCCGTGCCGCGTGCCGCCAGGTGGGCGCGCACGCTTCCGGCAAAGCTGCACTCATCGGTGATCGCCAGCGCCGCGTAGCCCAGCCGCAGCGCCCGCGCCACCAGTTCCTCGGCATGCGAGGCACCCCGCAGGAAGCTGAAATTTGAAAGGCAATGAAGTTCGGCGTAGGCCGGCAGGACTGACATGACACGGTAGATAGCTGTATATTTGTCCAGTATCGCACAAGCAACCCATGTCCTGCGGGAAACTCCGATTCCTTCCAGAAAGCCCCTTCCCCACAATTCTGGTAGCGTAGTGACGATGGAAGTGCTGGGCATCTTCCGGTTGTGGGGCATTTTGTGTGGATCGAGTCAAAATTATTCACCACGGCGGCACGGCGAAATTCGTGACACAGCACACCCGCCCTGGTCACCAAGGATTGGCGATTCTCTTCCTTGCCAGTGTTTCGGGCTGCGCGTGGGCGGGAGGTGACAGCATTTCAATACCTGCCGACGAGGGCATGGCGCTCGGCTACACAGGTCTGGCATTGACACTGGCCTTTCTCGTGCTGGCGCTGCGCTTGATGCCGTCAGTGCCGCCGGCTTTGCTGGTTCCCGCCGCAAAGCAACCGGCAACCTGGCGCCTGGCAGGTGTAGTGATTGCCAACCTCATGGCGATCGCCACGGTGGCCGCAACCATCGCGCCAGCCGGCGTGTTCGGCATCATTGGCTGGCTTCCCGCAGTTTTTTTCGCCGCACTCACCCTGCGCTGCGCGCTGTGCGGGTGGCGGCATTACCGGGGCCATGCTGAGTCCATAGCCAAAAAAATGTGCGTGCGCATTGCCGCCGTGTCAGTCGTAGGCATGGTTTTGCTGCCGCTAACGTATCAATTGGCCGATGTGTTTGCGTTGCTGCCGCTGGACAACTCCAGACTACAGCGCGATGTGAAAGAACTGGCCGCACATCGGCATGGCGTTGCACGATTACAGGCACTCGCACCGACCCACCTGCCGTCCGGTCTGGATGAGGCTGCGCTGACAGACTTGCAACCGATGGCTCGGCGTCTGCGTATTCGCCTGCGCTACGCCACCCATGTGCTGACCGAATCAGTCACCTTGCCGGCCATGCAGGGCGGGCACGGTCCCTGGGTGTGCGTGGCACCGATCTACACCGATCACCTCGACACGTTTGCCAGGCACTTTGCGCGACGCGCGTATCTCATTGGCAGCGATGGTCTGGTGCGTGAAACGGCCTCTCCACCGGGGACGCCACCGTGTGCGGGAAGACCCGGAAAATCGTGGCCAACGCGCACCGAAGACATCACCTACAAGCCCCTCTACGAGACTGTTCAGCGGCAACCGCACCCGCAGACCAGAAATGCTGATGATGACGACACCGTGCGACTCAGCCTGACTGCCCTGTGGTTTTTCATTTATGCCATTCCGGTTGCGCTGGTGTTGGCGCTGGCATTGCGAATTGCCGATCGCTCACGACAATTCGAGATTGTTCCGGCATTGGTGGCGGCGCTGGTGCTGTATGTGCTGGCGGGCGCAACACTGCGCTGGCCGCTGGCTTTTGCTGGTGTGGCCGTACTCACGGGTGCGATCATGTACTGGCTGCTGCGGCGGGCCCAGACCGTTTTCACACGACTGACGGGCGTGCTGAAAATACTCGCGTGGCTGTTGCCCCTGGCATGGTTGTGGGGCTTGTTCGCATTTCACGATATTCAGGGCTATGCCGGCGCACGCAGCCTCGTGGTTGAGTGGGCGACGCGGCAGCAAGCTTTGTCTGATCTGGCGGCCAACCCGGTGCGACAGGATATCTACGTGCAGCGCTTTCCGGCGTTGAGCCTGGACGATTTCCGTCGTCAGCAAGCCCGCTTTGCCGGAGCAGACCACGGTGCGGCGCAGAACTACCGGCTGGAAGTGGAAGGCGATCCGGCGCATGGCAATCTTGTGGCACATCTGGTGCCGACGCGGTTACCCGCATTTCCGTTCGCGCAATGGGTCGGCGCGTGGGCGATGCAGGCTGACGCCACGGGTGCCCTGCGTGCCTGCCGGGTGCATGCGGTGTTGCAGCGCTGCCCGACTGATGCGCCTGTGCTCGAAACCCTGACGCCATTTGACGGAGACTATCTGGCAGGACTGGCTCAGCCAGTCCTTCCCGCTAGACCAGTTCACCCTGCAATTCTGGTACCTTGATACCCGCAGCCAAGCTACCGTCCCGGACCGCACAACAAATTGAGGAGATTTTTATGCTCGTACTTTTTGAGCCAGCCGTCCGGCTGATGGATCGCCTGCGTGTTGGCCCGCGCTACATCGTGGTCGGTGCGGCGGGGGGGCTGCTGCTGGCCGGGCTGCTCTCCCAGTTTGTCCTCAGCACCAATGCCGCCCTGTCGCTGACGCGCCAGGAACTCGGCGGCGCGGCGCTGATCGTGCCGATCCGCCAACTGGAAGGCGTTACCCACGAGCACCTGATTGCGACCAGCCTGATTTCGTCCGGCGACGACAGCCCCGAATTGAAACAGCAGGCGGCGGCCGATGCGAAACGCATCGATGAACTGATTCAAACCCTGTCCGCCGCACCGCCCATCGACGACGCCCTGAAGGCCAGCGCCGAAACGCTGCCCAAGGAATGGACCCTGCTCAAGTCCTTGCTGATCGCCTCATCGACACCGGAACTCCGCCTGTTTCACGAACGCTTTGCGGCGCGGGTGGCCAGCCACCTGCG
>CAIZLW010000149.1 GCA_903933915.1 uncultured beta proteobacterium
GGGAAATGGTTGTGACCGAGCTCACCGAACTGCATGTCGTCGAATCCATGCATGAGCGCAAGGTGATGATGGCGGAAATGGCCGATGCGTTTATCGCCTTGCCGGGCGGTATGGGCACGCTGGACGAATTTTTCGAAATGATCACGCTGAACCAGCTCGGGGTGCAGAGCAAGCCCTGCGGACTGCTCAACGTGCAGGGCTATTTCGATCATCTGTGCGCTTTTCTCGATCACGCGGTGGATACGCGATTCGTCAATCCGGCCCATCGCGACATGATTGTGCTGGATGAAGACCCCCGGCGCATGCTTGCAAAGCTGAGCCGTTGGACGATGCCGCAGACCAGCAAGTGGATGGATCAAAAGCCCTGAGTCCGCACAGTGGGCGTTTGGGGCCTGTTAACAATGACCCCATAAGAATTTTTGACCCAGTGTTTCAAGGGCAAACCCTACAATTTGCGCGGTAATTAACCCTGAATTCAATGGCCTTCCCATGACCGTCAGCGCACAGCCCGCAGCCCGCATCGAAACCCGCAATACCACCTGTTACATGTGCGCCTGCCGCTGCGGCATCCGTGTGCATCTGAAAAACGACGAAGTTCGTTATATCGAGGGCAATCCCGAACATCCGCTGAACAAGGGTGTGATCTGCGCCAAGGGCGCCTCGGGGATCATGAAGCAGTATTCGCCGGCGCGGCTGACCCAGCCGTTGCGGCGCAAGCCAGGCTCTGAGCGCGGCGCTGGCGAGTTCGAGGCGATCAGCTGGGACGAGGCGTTCAAGGTGATGGAGGAGCGCCTGGGCAAGCTGCGCTCCACTGATCCGAAGAAATTCGCCTTGTTTACCGGCCGCGACCAGATGCAGGCATTGACCGGTTTGTTTGCGCGCCAGTTCGGCACCCCCAATTACGCAGCCCACGGCGGCTTTTGTTCGGTGAACATGGCGGCCGGCATGATCTACACCATCGGCGGCAGCTTCTGGGAATTCGGCGGCCCCGATCTGGATCGCGCCAAGCTGTTTGTGATGATCGGCACGGCTGAAGACCATCACTCGAACCCGATGAAGATGGCGATCTCGAAATTCAAGCGCGACGGCGGGCGCTTCATTTCGATCAATCCGGTGCGCACCGGTTATTCGGCGGTGGCGGATGAATGGATTCCGATCCGCCCGGGCACTGACGGCGCGCTGCTGCTGGCCTTGTGCCATGAGTTGGTCAAGCTGGGTCTGTATGACCGCGACTTCCTCGCGCAGTACAGCAACGCCGGTTATCTGGTGAACCTCGATGAGAAGAGCGAAAAATTCGGGCTGATTGCCTGTGATGAAACCGCGGAAGAAAAAAATCCGCACCGCAAACACCAGCAACTGTGGTGGGACCGCCATAGTGATCGTGCGGTGATCAACCACACGGCGGATACCGATCCCGCGCTGACCGGCAATTACCAGCTACCCGACGGCACGCCGGTCAAACCGGCGTTCGAGCTGCTGCGCGAGCGGCTGGCCGAATACACGCCGGAGTGGGCGGCTGAGCTGACCGGCATCGATGCCGCAACCATCCGCCGCCTCGCGCAGGAAATGGGCATTACCGCGCGCGACCAGAAAATCGAACTGCCGATTGCGTGGACCGACAGCTGGGGCCGCAAGCATGACAAGGTGACGGGCAATCCCGTGGCCTTCCATGCGATGCGCGGGCTTGCGGCGCATTCCAACGGCTTTCATACCATCCGCGCCCTGTCGATCCTGATGTCGCTGTTGGGCACCATCGACCGGCCCGGCGGCTTTCGCCACAAGGCGCCGTTCCCGCGCAGCACGCCACCGGTGTATGCGCGCAATCCCACCGATCCGGGCGCGGTAAAGCCGGATACGCCGCTGGGCGGCGCGCCGCTGGGATTCCCCAGCGGCCCCGAAGATCTGTTCGTCGATGAGAACGGCGGACCGGTGCGCATCGACAAGGCGTTCTCGTGGGAGCATCCGCTGGCGGTGCACGGCATGATGCACAACGTGATTACCAACGCCTGGCGCGGTGATCCGTACCCGATCGACACGCTGATGCTGTTCATGGCCAATATGGCGTGGAACTCGACCATGAACACCAGCGAAGTGCGCAAGATGTTGAATGATAAAGAAGCGTCGGGAGAGTACAAGATTCCGTTCCTGATCGTCTGCGACGCCTTCCAGTCGGAGACCACGGCGTTTGCCGATCTGGTGCTGCCGGATACGACCTACCTCGAACGGCACGACGTGATGTCGATGCTCGACCGGCCGATTTCGGAATTCGACGGCCCGGTGGATTCGGTGCGCGTGCCGGTGGTGCCGACAAAGGGTGAGTGCAAACCCTTCCAGGAAGTGCTGATCGAACTGGCGGGGCGACTCAAGTTTCCGGCGTTCACCAAACCCGACGGCTCGCGCAAGTTCAAGGATTACCCGGACTTCATCACCAATTTTGAAACCGAACCGGGATCGGGGCAGGGCTTCCTGATTGGCTGGCGCGGCAAGGATGGCGACAAGGCGCTGATCGGCGAACCCAATCCCAAGCAGTGGGAGATGTACGCCAAGAACAACTGCGTGTTTCATCACGTGATGCCGGAATCGTACCAATACATGCGCAACTGGAATCACGAATATTCCGAATGGGCGCAGAAAATGAAGCTGCGGCGTTTTGCCGATCCGGTGATCATCCAGATCTATGCCGAAGTGCTGCAGCGTTTCCGTCTCGCCGCGCGCGGCCAGGGCAAACGCGTGCCGCCGCCACATCTGCGCGAGCGCATCACTACCTATTTCGATCCGCTGCCGTTCTACTATGCGCCGCTGGAAGTGCAGGCGACCGATACGGCGAAGTACCCGCTGTCGGCGATTACCCAGCGGCCGATGGCGATGTATCACTCCTGGGATTCGCAGAACGCCTGGCTGCGCCAGATTCATACGCATAACTATTTGTTTGTAAACGAAAAAACAGCGACCACCTATGGCATTGCCGATGGTGACTGGATCTGGGTGGAGTCGATGCACGGGCGCGTGCGTTGCCTGTGCCGCTGCAGCGAGGCGGTGGAGCCGGGCACGGTGTGGACGTGGAATGCGATCGGCAAGGCGCAGGGGGCGTGGCATCTGTCGCCCGACGCCAACGAAGCGCGCAAAGGTTTTCTGTTGAACCATCTGATCAGCGAAGAGTTGCCGATGGGCGAAGGACGCACGGTATCCAATTCTGATCCGGTCACCGGTCAGGCCGGCTGGTATGACGTGCGTGTGCGTATCAGCAAGGCTGAGGCCGGTGAACCCGAAGAAACTTCGCCGCAGTTTGCGCCGCTGCCTGCAGCGCCCGGAACGAACAAGGTGCGCAAGCTGTGGCAGGCGTTTGTTGCCGGCAAAGGGGAATTTAAATGAGGACAATTCAAATGACCCAATTCGATAAACAGGAGTGCTCGCGATGACCCAGCTCGCGTTGGTGATCGACCTCAACGTTTGTGTGGGTTGCCACGCCTGCGTGACCAGTTGCAAGGAATGGAACACTTCGGGTGAGGCCGGTTTCCTGTCGGATGACAATCCCTATGACCGTGATCCGACCGGTACCTTTTTCAATCGTGTGCAGACTTTCGAGGTCGGCGAGTTTCCCGATACGCAGACCGTACATTTCCCCAAGTCCTGCCTGCACTGCGAAGATCCGCCCTGCGTGCCGGTGTGTCCGACGGGCGCCAGCTACAAGCGTCCGGAAGACGGCATCGTGCTGGTCGATTACGACAAGTGCATCGGCTGCAAATACTGCGCATGGGCCTGCCCGTACGGCGTGCGCGAGCTGGATGAACATCAGAAGGTGATGAAAAAATGCACAATGTGCGTCGACCGTATTTACGACGCCAAGCTGCCGGAGTCCGAGCGCAAGCCGGCCTGCGTGCTGGCCTGTCCGACCAATGCGCGGCTTTATGGCGACATCCATGACGAGGAGTCGATCGTATCCAAAGCCATTCGTGAAGCCGCCGGTTACCAGTTGATGCCGGAGTGGGGCACGCAGCCGGCCAATCACTATCTGCCGCGGCGCCAGACCAAAATGAGCGTTCAGGCCGATCAGGTCGAGCGCGCTGACAATCCGCTGAATATCGATGGGCGCGCGCCGTTGTCCGGCAATGCCGGCACCCGCTGACAGGACCATGACATGAATCCCGCATTTTCCGTTGTGTTACTGACCACGTTGATCGGTGCCGGGCAGGGCCTGTTCCTGGCGTTGTTTGTCATCGAGACCTGCGTGTTCGCCGGCATGCTGACCGCGCCGGCATCCGATTTTTATTTCTGCGGCAGCGCCACGGCAGTGGTGCTGCTCGGCGCCGGCCTGCTGGCTTCGTTTT
Source organism: uncultured beta proteobacterium (assembly GCA_903933915.1). Taxonomy (GTDB): domain Bacteria; phylum Pseudomonadota; class Gammaproteobacteria; order Burkholderiales; family SG8-41. The sequence goes on from CAIZLW010000149.1 coordinate 4,329, forward strand.
TTCATCTCGGTCATCCCGAGCGCGCCTGGCGCGCGGCGGCAATGTGGCGCACCTCGTGGCTGTCGCGTGAAGTGATCGTGCTGCCCGCGTTCATGGCGCTGGTTGCGGTTTATGGCTGGATGCACTGGCAGACCCAGCAGGGCACGCTGGCGCTCGGGCTGGTCGCGGTGGTCGTTTGTTTCCTGCTGTTTTTGTGCACCGGAATGATTTACGCCTGCATCAAGTTCCTGCAGGAATGGGCGACGCCGCTGACGCTGGTCAATTTCACGCTACTGGGCTGCGCTTCCGGTGTGATGCTGGCGACGGCGCTGGCGGCGCTGCGCGGTGAACCGAATGTCGCGGGGCTCGGGCTGTCGGCCATGCTGCTGACGGTGGCCGGCATGGCGACGCGCATTGCCGCGCTCCGGCGCAATGCCGTGCTCAAACCCCGATCCACGCTGCAAAGCGCGATCGGCATTAATCATCCTAAAGTCGTGCAGAAGGCCCAGGGGTTCATGGGCGGTTCGTTCAACACCCGCGAGTTTTTCCATGGCCGCGGACCGGGTACTCTGCGTGCGGTGAGGTGGCTGTTCATCGTCGGCGCCTTTGTGCTGCCGGTGTTGTTGGCGCAAACGGGGCTGGCTACCGGATCTCCGCTGCTGCTGGTTATCGCTTTTGCCGTGCAGTTTTGCGGGCTGATGGCGGAGCGCTGGTTCTTTTTCGCGCAAGCCAACCATCCGCAAAACCTTTATTATCAGGCGGTTTCTTGAACAACAATCCGCTTCGATGCCGCCGATACCGACTTTGCGCAGTCGTGCCACCAGCGCTTTTCATTACGTTTACGGCCTGACCCAGCGCGAAAAGCAGCATCTGCTGGGCGAGATCCAGCAAACCCGGGGGCTGATGCCCATCCTGATGAAACCGCGCAACGGCCAGCAATGGTCTGTGCAGGATCGGGCCGAGTTGCGCGATCATTTGAGCCGCCTGTCGCGGCTGAGTCCTTATCTGGTGCTGGTGGTGATGCCCGGTGGTTTTTTTGTGCTGCCCGTATTCGCGTGGTGGCTGGACCGGCGGCGGATTCGCGTGCGTGATCGCAGCGGCGCACCGCCGCTGCACTGAGCAGCCCGCGGCCTTGCCATGACCGACTTCATTCAGGCCTGAGTTAGCGTGCTTGCCATCTGGTATCTGCTGATGCTGGCGCCATTGATCGCGATTGCGATTTTTTGGTGGAGTTATCGGCGCAAACAAGCCGCGCGGGAACGCGTGGCGGGCGAACGCTGGCAGCACATCGTCAGTCAAGCCGCAAGCTCTGGCAATGATGCGCCTGCGGCAACGACTGAAAGCGCGGCGCCTGTTGCAGCGCATCCGCTGCAGTCGGCGCAGCCCCGTGCGCCGCTGCCCTATCGCCGCCGGGAGCGCTTGCTGGATCCCGGTGAAACCTTGTTTTATTTCCTGCTGCGAACCCAGATTCCGGAATATGAGGTTTTGTCTGACGTCAGCCTAAAGCGCCTGCTGAGCATTGCCACGACATCGGAATCGGAGACTGAGCGGCTGACGCGCGGGTTGTCGCAACACGCCGTCAATTTCGTGCTTTGCGACAAAGCCATGCAGCCGCGGGTCGCCATCGACCTGCTGGCCGGGGAGGCGCCTGCCGCGCTGACTGCGGCGCCGGATTTCAAAACCCAGTGCCTGGCCCATGGCGGCATCCGTTATGTGCGGATTTCGCGCACGGCATTGCCAAAACGGCAGGACGTGAGGAACGTGGTGCTGGGCAGCGCAGACGCGGTTTAGACTTTGCCCTGCATTTCAGCGCTGTCGCGGGGCGTTAAAACATCAGCTTTTTGGCTATTAAGAGTGGCGGATTCAAGTTTGAAGTGCAATTTTGATTAACTGTTGGGTGGGTCAGAATGTGTGAGCATTTTGCCCCATCAACCGCCAAGTCGAAGTTGCCAATGAACTACACCCATCTGACCCAGAACGAACGATATCAAATTTA
>CAIZLW010000150.1 GCA_903933915.1 uncultured beta proteobacterium
CGTCGGATTTTCTCCGCGACGGCGATGCGGCACTGGATGCAGTTCGACACCTTTCGGCGGCTTCAGAATCATGAACGTTGCGGTACCCGTGCACACCAGGCCGGCGTCGTTACGAACGTCCACCGTGCTGACCCCCTGGCTGCCGGCAGCGCCTTCAACAAAGCCATGCATGCCGCCGCGCGCATGCAGCCGTCCGCGTGCCGGCACACCGGTGAACTGCAAATTCATCGTCACCGTCGCCAGCCGCGTGCGCGGCTCCAGTCCGGCGCGCACCGCACCGGCCATCGCCAGATCGGCAAGGATGGCGAATCCGGACAGGCTCAGTTGGTCGTCAACGGTTGAAGAAAAAGACTGGACGTCGACCGACAGCGCGGTGTGATCGGTGCCGACGTGGTCATAAGACAAGTCGAGAAAGTTGCCGGCAAAGTGGTAACCCGGCTCGCGGTTCAGCGCGATTGCGCGCATCACCTGGGTGCGGATGACGGCAATGGTGGATTCGTCAACGGCGGGCAATGCCGGCGGCATCACGTGTTTCGGATGTTCAGTCATGTGGCAATTGTAACAAGCGTCTGTCGCACGACTGCGCCGCGACCACGCCCTGGAGCATCGCTGCAATTATTTGTTTTTATTGTTGTTTTTTAATATGACGGCTAAGCACATCGGCAACAGCATCCAGCGCCGCGCCGGCCGCCCCGCCCTGCATCCGCGCCAGATCCAGCGCAACTGCATTCAGCGCCCGGTAAGCATCGGCAATCCGCGGATCGAGTTTGTGCAGTGCCTCGAGTTGCCGACTGATCACCGCAGCGTCACCGCGCGCCACCGGCCCGGTCAGCGCCCGCGTCGTGCCCAGCGCAAACACATTATCCAGCGTCTCACGCACCAGCGGCTCCATCATCGCCTGAGCTGTTGCCCGATCAAGCCCCGCGCCGGCGTAGGTCCGCAGACCGGATTCCATCAATGCCGTGAGATCGTTGCAGACCAGCACGCTCGCCGCGTGATAAAGCGTCTTGCCGGCGGGATCAATCACCACCACCCGCGCGCCGAGCTGCGCGAACAGCGGTTGCAGCACCGCAAGCGCGGCGGCATCGCCCTCGGCCGTGCACCAGGTTCCGGCAAAAGACTGCGTGACCCGGGCGGGATCGGCAAAACTTTTCAGCGGATGCACGCTGGCCACCTGCGCGCCAGCCCGGGCCAGTGGCACGAGAATGGATGCCGGGTGCGCGCCGCTGCAATGAAACACGATATCGCCGGCCTGCACCAGATCCGCGCCGGCCAATGCGTCCGCCATGGCGGCGATCGCGCCGTCAGGCGGCGTCAGCAGCCAAAGACCGGCGGGTCGCATATCGCCCAAGCGATGCACGGCACGACCGGCGCCGATGAATACCGCCGCAGATTGCGCTGTCGCGAATTCCGCGCTCAGCACATCCTGCACCACGCATGAACCGGCGCGATGCAACAAAGCGCCCAGCGTGCGGCCGACACGGCCGGAACCGATGATGTTGAGCGTTATGGGCATGCTTTACCGGACTCCGCAAAAGCCGTCACTTCTTGGGCAGACAGCCTTCCACCTTGGGATTGCGTTTACAGAAGTCGGGCGACAACGGCTCGCGGGCATTGGGCTTCTGCGCTGCGGCGGCCGCTTTTTTTTCTTCGACTTTCATTTCATAAATCTTGCCCGATTCATTGCAATCGCCGAGCTCTTCTTTCCAGCATTTGGCGGTCAGGCGTTCGCGTTCCCTGCGCTCCTCGCTCTCCCTCAGCCGCTCGACCAGCGGATCGCCCGGCACATGGAGCTTGGGTTGCGGCGGGGGCTTGTTCGGATTGACAACAGGCGACGTTTTCGGCGCGGATGCGGGCTTTACAACAGTCTTGCCGGTCGGCGGCTGATCGCCGTACTGCACGCGACCCTTTTCATCCACCCACTTGTTGACCTGCGCCAGCGCCGGTGACGCCGCACAAGCCATGACTACTCCCAACAGCATCCAAAAATTGCGCATATGCATTTCTCCAGCCCCCTCAAAACAGACATCCGTGCCTGACGATGCCACCGGCTTATTGTTACTCAGCAACTGGCCGCATTCAATCAAACGTTCCCCATATAACGCCGATGACCTCAGCAGCCGGGCGTCTTTGGATTACGCGCGCAGAAATCCGATGGCGGCGCGTTGCGCTGGCCCCGCTGCTGCTCGGCCGTCTGCGGCGTATCGTCCCTCAGCATCTGCTTGACGGCTTCCGGGCTGTCGCAATTGATGCCGCGGTTGTTTTTGCATTCAGCAATCAGTCGTTCGCGCTGTTTCTGCTCCTGCTCCGCCTTCATCCGGTCAGTCGGCGAATCGCCGCCAGCCTTGGGCTGCTCGGCGGAGGGTTTGCCCGGCGCCACGGACGACGCCTCGTTCTGCACCGTTGGCGGCGGCGACTTCTGGATTTGCACGGTTGTCGACGGCTTGTTGGCCGGGGGACGGTCGCCGTAATGCACGCGCCCGTTTTCGTCCACCCACTTGTTGATCTGTGCGGACACTGGCGTCGCCGTGCAAACGGCCAGCAGACCCAGCATCATCCATGCGGCTCTCATTGCAGCGTCTCCGGTGCCTTATTTAGGTCAGTCATCATGCCACCATTATGACAAACCTGCCGTGCACAAAGTCCTGTCATCGCGGACTCAATGCACTGCGTTATAGTCAGATCATGTACAGCCCGCGACGCCAGTTCCTGATCCGCAGTGCGGCTGTTTCAGCCGCATTTGCATTGCCGATCACCCGCGTCATTGCACAGCCGCGTTTCACACAAAACCCGTACACGCTGGGCGTGGCTTCGGGTTACCCGCAAGCTGACAGTGTGACGCTATGGACGCGGCTCGCACCGGA
>CAIZLW010000151.1 GCA_903933915.1 uncultured beta proteobacterium
AACGTATCCGCGCTCGATCTCGCGCGCCGCGGCCTGCTCGACACCTTGTCCTCGGACTACGTGCCGTCGAGCCTGATCAACGCCGCCTTCAAGCTCTGCCACGAAGCGCAGTTCCCGTTGCCCAAGGCGATTGCCACCGTCACCCGAAACCCGGCGCAGTCCCTCGGATTGGCGGACCGGGGTGAGATCGCCATCGGCAAACGCGCCGATCTGGTGCAGGTGCGACTGATCCGCACCGGTGACGGGCACACGCACCCGGTGGTGAAGGCAGTGTGGCGCGAAGGTGTGCGCGTAGCCTGATCGGCACCCTGAAAAATTCATTTAACTGCAACAACCCTGTAACGCGAATCTTCCAGAGTCAACCCGAATGCATACGAGGTTTCAAATGACACCAGCAGTTCGAATCAAAGGTTTGCGCAAGACGTTTGCCAACGGTCACGTTGCGTTGGACGGTGTTGATCTGGATGTCCTTCCGGGCGAGATGGTGGCAGTGATTGGCGCCTCGGGATCCGGCAAGTCAACGTTGCTGCGACACATTGCCGGGCTGACGCCGGGTGATCGCGGAGCGTCCTTCATCGAGGTCAATGGTGAGACCGTGCAGCGCGATGGCCGCCTCGCCAGCGACATCCGCCGTATCCGCGCTGGTATCTGTTTTGTTTTTCAGCAGTTCAATCTGGTTGGGCGGCTGCCGGTCATCGTCAATGTGCTGGCCGGCACGCTGCACCGTGCACCCTTGTGGCGCAGTATCGTGCGCTGGTTTCAGGACCATGAAATTGATGCCGGCATCGAAGCGCTGCGACGTGTCGGCATCGCCGATTTTGCGACGCGCAGGGCGTCCACGCTCTCCGGTGGCCAGCAGCAGCGTGCTGCGATTGCGCGCGCACTGGTGCAACGCGCCAAGCTGGTGCTCGCCGATGAGCCGATCGCCTCGCTGGACCCGGAATCGTCACGCAAGGTCATGGAGATTCTGGCAACCATCAATCGCATCGACGGCTGCACTGTGCTGGTGTCACTGCACCAGGTCAATGTTGCGATGAAATACTGCCCGCGCACTGTGGCGCTTCACAAGGGGCGTGTGGTGTATGACGGTCCATCAGCGGCGCTGACGCCAGCTTTGCTGCGTGAGCTTTATGGTGCCGAGGCCGACGACATTCTCGCACTGCCCGACCACATCTCCGCACTGATTGATTTGCCGGGGACTACCAACAACCTGCAAAACCGCCCGCCACCCGCAGCGGTAGCGGCATCGATCTGAAATTTTTCAAAAATCCTCATTTTTTATATTCCACAAGGAGTCACCATGTTCAAGAAACTGATGGTCGCACTGAGCCTGTGCGCCGCCGTATTTCCGGTGCAGGCACAGGAAATCAACTTCGGCATCATCTCCACTGAATCGCAGAAAAATCTCAAGGAATCCTGGGGCCCGCTGCTGGACGATATGCGCCGCAAGACCGGCCTGAACGTCAAGGCCTTCTTCGCTTCTGACTACACCGGCATCATTGAAGCGCAGCGTTTCAACAAGGTGCAGATTGCCTGGTATGGCAACCAGTCGGCAATCGACGCCGTGGATCGCGCTAACAGCGAAGTCTTCGTGCAGACCCTCGCCGGTGATGGCGCTCCGGGCTACTGGTCGCTGCTGGTCGTGCATAAGGACAGCCCGCTGAAGAGCATCGAAGACGTCAAAAAGAACGCCAAGACCCTGCGCCTCGGTTTCGGCGATCCGAAATCGACCTCCGGAACGCTGGTGCCGGGTTACTACGCGTTCCAGCAGAACAACATGGATCCGATGAGCGACTTCAAAGCGGTGATCCGTTCCAACCACGAAACCAACCTGCTGGCTGTTGCCATGCGCCAGATCGATGTCGCCACCAACAACAACGAAAGCCTCGATCGGCTGCGCAAGACCCAGCCCGAGCGCGCCGCACTGCTTCGTGAAATCTGGCGCTCGCCGCTGATTGCCGCAGACCCGCTGGTCTGGCGTAACGACTTGTCTGCAGAGGTCAAGCAGAAGATCCGGGATTTCTTCGTGAACTACGGCAAGAGCAATCCTGAGGAAAAGAAAATCATGGACTTCATCGGTTTCTCGGGATTCCAGCAATCCAGCAACGCGCAACTCCTGCCGTACCGTCAACTGCGCGTGATTTCCGAGAAAAACCGTGTTCTGGCTGACGCCGGTATGAGCGATGCCGACAAGAAAGCCAAGCTGGCCGAACTCGACAAGCGTCTGGCCGAACTCAGCACCCAGGTCGCCGCGGTCAAGTAAGCAAAAAAAGGAACTGCCATGTTCACGACCACCACATCTAACGGCGCCGCTGCCCTGATTAAACCGGCTTACCCGGCCAAACCCGGATTCGCCAGCCTGCTCGGCTGGGGCATCGTGCTGGCCGTGTTGTCGTGGTCATGGCAGGGCGCCGACATGCGCCCGCTGGACCTGTTCCGCGAGTCGGGCAATATGGCGCAGTTCGCCGCTGACTTCTTCCCGCCGAATTTCCGCGACTGGAAGATGTACCTCAGGGAAATCATCATCACGTTGCAGATCGCGCTGTGGGGCACCGTACTGGCAATCGTCTGTGCCGTGCCGCTGGGGCTGCTCTCGTCGGCGAACATCGTGCCGGCCTGGGTCTATCAGCCCATGCGCCGGTTGATGGATTCCTGCCGTGCCATCAACGAAGTGGTTTTTGCGATGCTGTTTGTGGTGGCGGTGGGTCTCGGACCCTTCGCCGGTGTGCTCGCCCTGTGGGTGCACACCACCGGCTCACTGGCCAAGCTGTTTTCCGAAGCGGTGGAGGCTATCGATCCGCAGCCGGTGGAGGGCATCCGTTCAACCGGCGCCAACGCGCTGGAAGAAATCGTCTTCGGCGTCATTCCGCAGGTCATGCCGCTGTGGATTTCGTATTCGCTGTATCGCTTTGAAGCCAACGTGCGCTCCGCTGCGGTGGTGGGCATGGTCGGCGCGGGCGGCATCGGTGTCGTGCTGTGGGACATCATTCGCAGCTTCCAGTATGCCGAGACTTGCGCAGTGCTGATCATCCTCGTGCTGACCGTCAGCGCGGTGGACCTGATCTCGGCACGCATCCGCAATGCCTTCATCTGAGGCGCTTGTCATGATCATTCCAACCGTTGATGAAATCATTGCGCTCTACCGCAACGAGGGCGCCCGGCAATATGGCCGCGAAGCCGTCAGTCAGCTTGAACACGCCCTGCAGTGCGCCCACCTTGCCGAGCAGTCGGATAGCAATCCTGAATTGATAGCCGCCTGTTTTCTGCACGATATCGGCCACATGGTCGGACACAAGGCGTCTGCGGGCATTCTGGGGCGGGCTGTTGAATATTTTGCTGCGGGTGACAGTCATGAATACCGGCACACCGCCGCCGAGCAAGCCGCGTTGCTGGAAGAAGACCGGAATAACGATTTGCATGAGCAGCGCGCGCAGTGGTATCTGCGCGGACTGTTCGGGCCCGGAGTGCTCGAACCGATCCGGCTGCACGTCGAGGCCAAGCGTTATCTTTGCCATGCCGACCCGGGCTACTGGGATATCCTTTCTGCCGAATCCAGGCACAGCCTTGAAGTGCAGGGCGGCCGGTACAATGGCGATCAGGCGACCGGTTTCATGACTTCGCCGCACGCGCGTGACGCCGTGCAACTGCGGCGCTGGGATGATCGTGCGAAAACGCCAACTGTGCCGACGCCTGATCTCGATCATTACGCAGCGGTGCTGAAGTCTGTCGCGCTATAGTTTTTGCCAACCCGGATTCCGGCCTGCGGCCTCCATCCGGGCTACGAAAAGCAGGGGATGGGCGATCAGTGTTCGTTCGAACCAAAGTGTCCTTTGAGTTCGTCATCAAACTGCCCATCGATCAGCGCCGCAATTGCTTTGGTAGCCCGGATGAAATCCGGGGAGGGTGTTGAAAATATTGATCGCGGTGCTTCTCCCCGGATTGCGGCCTGCGGCCTCCATCCGGGCTACGAAAAGCAGGGGATGAGCGATC
>CAIZLW010000152.1 GCA_903933915.1 uncultured beta proteobacterium
AAAAATGGGCCGCGTTTGCGACCCATTTTTTTGTAATGGATTGAATCAGTCGAGCTGTACTTTTACCTGCCGCAAAACGTCTTTCCAGCGCAGGTCTTCGGACACCAGTAGCTTGCTGAAGTCTTCGGGGCTGCCAGCGTTGATGTCGAAGGTCATCGCGTTGAAACGGTCTTTTACGTCGATGGCCTCCAGCGCCTTGTTGATCGACTTGTTCAACACGGCTGTGACATTCTTCGGAAGACCCGCGGGACCGAGCATGCCGTACCACTGAAACGAAACGAAGTCCTTGACGCCGGATTCGACGAAGGTCGGTGAGCCGGGCAGCAGCGGGTGGCGTTGCGGGCTGGTTATGGCCAGCACCTTCAAGCGTCCGGCTTTGACGTGCGGCAGTGCCGCCGGAACCGCGTTCATGACCAGCGGAATCTGACCGGCGGCAGCGTCCGTGAGTGAGGGGCCGCCGCCTTTATATGGCACATGGTTCAGCACAAGCCCGGTTTTCAGGTGTAGCCATTCGTAAACCAGATGCGGGCCGCTGGCCAGTCCGCTGGAGCCCATCGCCAGTTTTTCGGTCTGCGCGCGGGGCATTGCCAGCAATTCCTTGAAGGTGTTGGCGCTGAACTTGGGATGGGCGAGCAGGGCCTGCGGCGAGGTGGCGACAAGGTTCAGCGGTGTGAAATCCTTGATCGCATCGTATTGCTGTTTCGAATAAACCAGTGAATTGATGGTGTGGGGTGCATCCGCAAGGAGGATGGTGTAACCGTCGGCAGGGGCGCGGGATGCCAGCAATGTGCCGATCAGTCCGGTGGCGCCGGGGCGGTTGTCGATGACAAAGGTCTGGCCGAGGTATTCCCCCAGTTTTGCGCCGATGGCCCGGCCGGTGATATCCGAGCCGCCGCCCGGTGGATAGGGCACGATCATGCGCACCGGCCGCGCCGGATATTCGCTGCTGGCTGCCAGCGCTGGACTGATGCTCGAAAATGCGAGCGTTGCGGCAATCAATGCGGTTAAGTGGTGCATGTGGGTGAGCCCTTCCGGCGGAGGTTGATATGGAGATTGGTGAAGGCAATCAACGTACCTGATGATGATCGGGCACAAAATCCCCGATCTCCGACATCTTTTTGCGGGTTCAGGTTATCAGCATGCCTCTGCCAGCGGAAGTGTCGCTGCGGTTGATCTGATTCGACTACCATTACGGCTTAAATTTTTAATCCTTTTCCAAAAGGCCACGCATGAAAGACGTGAACTGGGCGCAACTGCGCAATGAATTTCCCGCATTGGCCAACTGGACCTATCTGGATACCGCGCGCAAGACGCTGCCGCCGCGCTGCCAGGAAACGGCAATGCAGGACTACTGTCGTGATATCCGTGAAACGGCGGGTGCCGATGCTTGGTCGGCAGTCAACGTGGCCGAAACCCGCGACGCGATGGCGGCATTGCTGGGCGCCAAACCAGCCGAGATCGCCTTCACCAAAAACACCACCGAGGGACTCAATATCGCGGCGCATGCCTTTGACTTGCGTCCCGGCGACAACGTTGTGCTGACCGACTTGGAACACGTTGCCAACATCTGGGTTTGGCAGCACTGGGCTGCCAAGGGTGTCGAGATCCGCTTTGCCAAAAACCGCGAAGGTCGTCTGCCGCTAGAGGCATTTCTCGAGCAGATGGACAAACGTACCCGTGTGGTATCCACCGCCTACATCACTTACGGCAACGGCTATCGAGTGGATCTTGCTACGCTCGGCAAGGCCTGTCATGAGCATGGTGCGCGACTGGTCGTAGATGGCGTGCAGGGGGCGGGGGTGATCGCTGCGCCGCTGGAGAGTCTGGGCGCCGATCTGGTGGCGATTGGCGGGCACAAGAATCTGTTCGGCCTGACCGGTACGGGCTTGCTCTACTGCCGTGAGGAATTGATCGATGAACTCAAGACCCCGTTTCTGAAAGCGCCGGTGGCGCCCGGGTCAGCGAAGGCCAGCGCCCACCTGAAGAGCCAGTTCGATTACGTGCGCACGGCGCACCGCTTCGAAGGCGGGAATCCCAACTTTCTCGGCCTGCATGTCCTGCGCCGCAGCGCTGCATTTATTGCGGGAATCGGCCTGCCGGCGATCGAGTCGCGAGTGCGTGAGTTGACCACGCAGTGCATGGCCATGATCAAGGCCGCCGGATTGACCACGCTGACCCCGGAGCCGTGGGCGGAGCGTGCGCAGATCGTCAGCGTGCCGGTGCCTGATGCGGGCGGCTTGATGGACCGTCTGCGCGAGAAGCACCGCGTTATCGTCAACGTCAAGGACGGGGCGCTGCGCATTTCGATGGGCTTTTCGAATAACGAAGACGATCTGCAGCGCGCTGTGGCTGCCATCCGCGAGGAACTGGCGACCTGACCAGACCACCGGTTATTTCTCTGCAATAACCGGTGGGGCCGCCGCTCTGCGGAATTCGATATCGCCGTACCAGGCATGCGCGTTGTCACCGGTATTATCGGTGTCGGTCATGATGCCGATCGACGTGATCGGCCCGGGATATTCGCCGAAGGCGCGTTTGTAATCTTCGACAATGTTGCGGGTGACTTCCTGCCACCGGCCCAGCCGCTCGCGTCCCGATTCGGCGACGATCATTTTGATGCGCGAAGTGTGGCGGTTGTCGATCACGGTTTCTAACGGCGCACGGTTTTCCCAGATGTACATCAATGTGGCGTAGGGCATTTGCTGGCCGGTCAGCAGACGCACGTTGTCGAAGAACATGCGGTCGCGGATTTCCAGCGAGTCGATGTCGCCGCCGAAGCTGACCACCAGCCGCACCGGAGAATCTTCCAGGTGCTTCTGCGTGTTGTCGGCTTTCTGGATCAGCTGGTCAACTTTCCAGTGCCAGTGCAGCACCGGGAAAGTTTTCGGATCCAGTTGCAGCGGGTGGATGAGTCCCGAAGCCGAAGATTCGGCGCGGGCGCGAACCACGGTGCGCCCTTGTTCATTGACCAGTTTGTACGCCGTGGAACGTTTGAAACGCGACAGCACCCACGGCTGCCAGCCCGGCGGCAGGGTTTCGCCTTCGGGATGCCCAGAAAAGCTGCGCACCTGCGGTAACGCCACGGTTTCCGGCAATTCAGGCGTAGTGGCGCAGCCGGCGCCGAGCGCCAGCATGGCTGCAAGCGCCACGCTTCGAACCTTGCTCATCTTCCTCCTCCGGGTGTGCGCATGGATGCGCATCTGGGTGTATATGTCCCTAGAGCCGTATCTTAGTGCAATCCGGACCGGGCATCAGGGGTTGTTGGCAATCTGCGCCGGGGCCAGTGGCGGATTTTTCGAGAAATAACGCTTGATGCCGGCGAAGATCGCGTCCGCCATCTTGTTCTGATAGACCGGATCGCGCAGCTTGCGTTCCTCGTCGGGATTACTGATGAACGCGGTTTCGATCAGGATCGACGGAATATCCGGCGCCTTCAGCACTGCGAAGCCGGCCTGTTCGACATAGTTCTTGTGCAACCGGTTGATGCCGCCCATTTCCTGCAGTACGGCCTTGCCCAGCTTGAGGCTGTCGTTGATCGAAGCCGTTTGCGACAGGTCGAGCAGCGTCTGCTTCAGATAGGGATCCTTGATACCGAGGTTGACGCCGCCGATCAGGTCGGCGTCGTTTTCCTGTTTTGCCAGCCAGCGCGCCGCGACTGAAGTGGCGCCGCGTTCCGACAGCGCAAACACCGACGAGCCGTTGGCCGAGGGTTTGACGAAGGCGTCGGCGTGTATCGACACAAACAGGTCGGCGCGCACCCGGCGTGCTTTCTCGACGCGCATGTGCAGGGGGATGAAAAAGTCGCCGTCCCGGGTCAGTACTGCGCGCATGTTCGGTTCTGTTTCGATGCGCTCCTTCAGTTTTTGCGCGATCGACAACGTGACGTTTTTTTCCAGCGTGCCGCTACGGCCGCGGGCGCCCGGATCCTCGCCGCCGTGGCCGGGGTCGATGGCGATGGTGATCAGCCGTTCCGAGGCGGGGCGTGCTGCCCGGGCTGCGGGTTTTGGCGCGGGGGGCTCGCTTTTGGCGACGGCCGCTGGCGGCCCGACCTCAGGGGCTGCAAGTTCCGGGGTGGGCGTCAATGCAGGGGCTGGCGCCGGAGTGGTTGCGGGGGTTTCTGGCTGCCCGGATTCGCGGCGTTTGAGGAAGGCCAGCAGCGGATCGGGCGGCGTCAGCGGGTAGATGTCGAGCACCAGCCGGTGGCCGTAGCCGGCAATCGGCGCCAGCGCAAACGCCTCGGGTTTCACCTTGGCTTTAAGGTCGAACACCAGACGGATCGTACCCGGCTTGAAGCGGCCGGCGCGGACACCCTTGATATAGGGGTCTTCGGCGCTGATCTTGCCGGCGATATCGGTCACGGCGGCGTTGAGCGCGACATCCTCCAGATCCAGCACCAAGCGATCCGGATTGTCGAGGTTGAACAGCTTGTGGCGGATTGGTTGCTGCGATTCGATGGTGACGCGGGTGTAGTCGGGGGCCGGCCAGACGCGGGTCGAACTCACCAGGGTGTCGGCGGCGTGGGCAGCGTATCCCGTGAAAAGCGCGACAGTAAAGCCGAGAAGCAATGGCATGAAACGACGGGAAAGGCGATGCGCTGGCCGCGGGTTTGCCGCAATCGGGGTGACGGGTCTCAGTCTGTTAGTTTGTCGAGACAACGCCTGCCAACCTCCGTGTGCGCCGTGATGGCCATTGCACGTCCTTCGGCAATGACGTGCAGTTCAATGTCCAGATCCGCGGGTGGCAGGCCGGGCGCCTTTTCCGGCCACTCGATCAAGCATACGGACTGCGGATTGAAGTATTCCCGGAAGCCCGTATCCTCCAGTTCCTGCGAATCAAGGAACCGATAAAAATCAAAGTGATACAAGTATAACCTAGAAAAATTGTAAGGTTCAAGCAGGGTGAAGGTCGGGCTTTTGACCCGGCCTTCGTAACCGAGGCCGCGCAGGATGCCCCGGACCAGCGTGGTTTTGCCGGCACCGAGGTCGCCGCGCAGGTGCACCGTCATCCCGGGTTCGAGCAGTGGCGCGAGATTGCGGCCAAAGGCCAGGGTTTCCGCTTCGGAAGCCAGTTGCAGTGAACGTTTAAGATGCGGGTTATGCAAAACAGTGCAGTCCAGAAGGTCGTCGATTGGTCAGGGCTCCGCCGCGATATCGGAGGCTGGGGCACTGAACTCGGGTTCCAGCAGGTCGCGGTCGCCGACTGCGATCTGTCGCATGCCGAACCGCGTCTCGCCGAATGGCTGGCGCGGGGCTGGCATGGCGACATGGATTATATGGCACGGCATGGCGTCAAACGTTCCCGACCTGTGGAACTGGTGCCCGGCACGTTGCGGGTGATCGCCGTGCGCCTGAATTACACGCCGCCCGCGGCCCGCGATAGCTGGTCGGTGATTAATGACGGCGCGCAGGCCTTCATCTCGCGTTATGCGACGGGGCGGGATTATCACAAGGTGCTGCGCAACCGGCTGCAGCAACTGGCCGAACGTATTCAGGGCGCTGTCGGCGAATACCGCTACCGCGTATTCACCGACAGCGCGCCGGTGATGGAGGTGGCGCTGGCCGAAAAGGCCGGTCTTGGCTGGCGCGGCAAACACACGCTGCTGCTTAATCGCGAAAGCGGTTCGGCATTTTTTCTCGGCGAAATCTATACCGACTTGCCGCTGCCCGTTGATGCGCCTCAAACCGAACACTGCGGTACCTGCGCGCGCTGCATCACCGTCTGTCCGACGCAGGCCATCGTTGCGCCCTATCAACTCGAGGCGCGGCGCTGCATCTCCTACCTGACCATCGAACTGAAGGGGGCCATTCCCGAGCCGCTGCGGCCACTGATCGGCAATCGGGTTTACGGTTGTGACGACTGCCAGTTGGTGTGTCCCTGGAACCGTTATGCCGAAGTCAGTGCCGAACCCGATTTCGCTGTGCGCAACGGCCTCGATGATGTGTCGCTGGTCGAATTGTTTGCCTGGGATGAGGCGACATTCGCTGCGCGGCTCGCCGGCAGCGCGATTCACCGCATCGGTCACGAGCGCTGGTTGCGCAACCTCGCGGTTGGCCTGGGTAATGCGCCGACATCACCCGCAGTGATCACGGCGTTGCAGGCACGCAGGGATGATGCGTCTTCCCTGGTGCGCGAGCATGTGGCGTGGGCACTGGCCCGCCATCATGCGGAATGACCGTTGTTCGCCAATGGCCCGGTGCTAAGATTTCGTCCGAAATCGGCGAACCTCGCCGCAACCGGGAGCAGTCGTGAAACTTTGGTATCAGAGCATGTCGCGCCAGGAGGCGTGGGGGCATTACAACGTCGCGCTACGGCGCATCCTCGACCGGGTCAAGGATGCGGACACCGAAATCGAAGTCCACGGCATTACCAAACGCGGTGGTCTGGCCGATCAGTTTCATTATCTCGACTACCTGGAGTCGGGCGAAGTCATGGAAAACGTGCAGATCGCGACCAAACGCGGTTTTGATGCGTTCCTGATCGGCAATATCGGCGACCCCGGCATCCACGCCTGTCGCGAAATCACCACCATGCCGGTACTTGGTCTGTGTGAAACCGCGCTGCATACCGCGTGCTTGATGGGACAGAATTTTTCGCTGGTGACCATCAATGAAAAATTCACGCCGCGCATCATCGACAATGTGCACCGCTACAAGATGGAGCGCCGGCTGTCGGCGGTGAACCGGATGACCATCGATCGCATCAATGACCTCGACGCGGGATTTACCAATGCTGCTGCGCGCAAGCGCATCTTCGACCAGTTCATGAAGGCGGCCAATGCCAACGTCGAGCAGGGTGCTGAAGTCATCATTGCCGCTGGCGGCGTGGTGATGGCATTGCTCGCCGAATTCGGCGTGCACCAGGCGGCGAAAAACACGCCCATCCTCAACGGCATCGTATCGCTGGTGAAAATGGGGGAGGCGGCGGTAAAGATGAACCGTATCATGGGCGGTAAATTCCTCAGTAAGCGCTTGTACTATGCGCCGCCGGGAACCGATCAGATTGACGAGATCCGCAAGTATTACGGCGATGTTTATCCAACGGTGCCGGGAAAAGCGGATCTGAAAAAGGCTGCCTCAAAACCGGTGCGCAAGACGGCAAAAAAGGCTGTTAAAAAACGCGCCCGATGAGCAGGCAATCAAGGCACGCAAAAACGCCGGCAACCTGCCGGCGTTTTTTATGTGCGGCGAATCCCCGTTTACGGTTTATTGCGTCGATGTGGTTGCCGGCAAACCGAGCCGGCGCTGCATGCGCACCGCGGTTTCGATGTTCTGGTAATAGCCGGCGAGCTGGCCGGTGGGTAAAAACCCCAGCGCCTCGTAAAAGCAGCGCGCTGCAAAATTGTTGGAGCGCATCTCGACATCAATCTGGGTGATGCCGGCGGTCAGCACAGACTCCATGATCCACTCGATCATCGCCAGACCGATGCCGCGGCGCTGATGGGCGGGTTGCACGGCGAACAATGAGAGGTGGGCGCGGGCGTCACCGAATTCAGTAATGGCAAACCCCGCAAAACGGCCTTCGACTTCGGCGACCAGCACGCAGGTTTCGCGGCCGCGCAGCGCGCGTGCAATGCGGGTCGGATGCCAGGTCCAGCCATGCAGGCCGACTTCGATCAGGCAACGCGACATCACAGCGATCTGCTGGATGTCGCTGCCGCGGGCGAGGCGTAATGTGCAGGGCAGTTTGGACAAGGGGTCGGCTCCTGCGGGAAAGTGTAGCGCAATCAAAGGCGGTTGGTTATTCCGGATTGAGTGCTGGCGCTGGGCTAATTCCAAACCTCAAACGGGGTACTGTTTTGAAGTCGCGGTGACGTGCGTGCTTGTCATCCGGTGAAACGGGTGGGTCCAAACAGGTCGCAGGAAGCCGCTGCCGTTCATGCCGGCAGGGGAAGACCCTCGGCCTCAGCGACCCTTACTAACGCCACTTCCAGCATGGCGCGCGCATTGCCCGCCACCTCTTTCAAATAATGATGTAACGCCGCATCGGCCGGGCTGCTGTTTTCGCACTCGGCGCTGTAGGTCTCGAAATTCCCTACATGTATCAGCAGATCAGCGATGTGATGCGGACATTCGCAATTCAGCTTCACAGATTTGATGGAAAGTTCAGCAAGTGCTTTGTTGTCGAAGCGCCGCGGTGCCGCCACATCGATCGTCGGCAGCGCGGCGAGTTCGCCAGGCCTGAAACCGGCAAAGGGCGCTCCGCAAAGCGCTTCGAACTGTTCGATATTCAGGGGTGCATGCATCAGGCTGCAGCCCATGGCCCGCAATTCCTGCTCATTGCGTTGCGAGCCGAAGCCGTATTCCACGACGATGCGCCGCGCACCCACTTGCTGCGCCAGAGAGCGAATCGTCTGGGCAGTTTCGCGCTGCAAGGTCGGCAATTCGATGAGCAGCACATCAGCTGTCACGCCGCGTAGCGCTTTGCCGGCAAGCGCTGCGTTTGGACTTGTCGCCACGACCTGCACCGCAGCCAATTGCTGGTCCGCCACCCGCAGGTTTAGCGCATCACCGACAATTGCCACGCGCACCTGGGGCAGCGCATTCATGGCGACCAGACTGGTGT
>CAIZLW010000153.1 GCA_903933915.1 uncultured beta proteobacterium
ACAGACCCGAGCTGGCCTGGATCTTGATCTTGTTTTCCTTGCCCGTGGCCTTGTCCTTGGCCGATACATGCAGGATGCCGTTGGCATCGATGTCGAAAGTGACTTCGATCTGCGGCGTGCCGCGCTGCGACGGCGGAATATCGGTCAGGTTGAACTGGCCCAGCGACTTGTTGGCCTTGGCCATTTCGCGTTCGCCCTGCAGCACGTGGATGGTCACCGCGTTCTGGTTGTCTTCGGCGGTCGAGAACACCTGCGACGCCTTGGTCGGGATCGTGGTGTTTTTCTGGATCAGCTTGGTCATCACGCTGCCCAGCGTTTCGATGCCCAGCGACAGCGGGGTCACGTCGAGCAGCAGCACATCCTTGACTTCGCCCTTGAGCACGCCGGCCTGGATCGCTGCGCCGACAGCAACCGCTTCATCAGGATTGACGTCCTTGCGCGGCTCTTTGCCGAAGAAGTTCTTCACCGCTTCCTGAACCTTCGGCATGCGCGTTTGTCCGCCGACGAGGATCACGTCTTCGATGTCGGTGAGTTTGACGCCGGCATCCTTGACCGCGATTTCGCAGGGTTTGATGGTGCGCGCGATCAGTTCTTCGACCAGCGATTCGAACTTGGCGCGGGTTATCTTGATCGCCAGATGTTTCGGGCCGGACTGGTCGGCGGTGATGTAGGGCAGGTTGATCTCGGTCTGCTGCGAGGACGACAGCTCGATCTTGGCTTTTTCTGCGGCGTCTTTCAGACGCTGCAGCGCAAGCATGTCCTTCTTCAGATCAACGCCGGATTCCTTCTTGAATTCGTCGCACAGGTAATCCATCAGGCGCTGGTCGAAGTCTTCGCCGCCGAGGAAGGTGTCGCCGTTGGTCGACAGCACCTCGAACTGGTGTTCGCCTTCGACTTCGGCGATTTCGATGATCGACACGTCGAATGTGCCGCCGCCGAGGTCATAGACCGCTACCTTGCGGTCGCCTTTTTTCTTGTCCATGCCGAAAGCCAGTGCGGCCGCGGTCGGTTCATTGATGATGCGCTTGACGTCGAGGCCGGCGATGCGGCCGGCGTCCTTGGTCGCCTGGCGCTGCGAGTCGTTGAAATACGCGGGTACCGTGATCACTGCTTCCGTGACTTCCTCACCGAGGTAATCCTCAGCGGTTTTTTTCATCTTGATCAGCACCTGTGCGGAGACTTCCTGCGAGGCGATTTTCTTGCCGCGCACTTCCACCCAGGCATCGCCGTTTTCAGCCTTGACGATCTTGTAGGGCATCAGGTCGATGTCCTTCTGCACTTCTTTTTCTTCGAAGCGCCGGCCGATCAGGCGTTTGACGGCGTAGAGAGTGTTTTTGGGGTTGGTCACCGCCTGGCGTTTGCCCGGCGCGCCGGTGAGGATCTCGCCGTCGTCCATGTAGGCGACGATCGACGGCGTGGTGCGCGCGCCCTCGGAGTTTTCAATCACCTTCGGCTGGCCGTTTTCCATCACGGCCACGCAGGAGTTGGTGGTGCCCAGGTCGATACCGATGATCTTGCCCATGTTCATTACCTCTTAGCTGTAAATTTTGTTGCGCCGGGTTGCCGGTAAATTATTGATACCGCTGAATAATCGACTGATCACTGTACCGGCTGACTTGTTCTGTAATCTGGGGTCGTTACCGTGGTTTTCAAGCGTCCGGGGCTTTGGCGACAACGACCATCGCCGGGCGGATGATCCGCTCGTGCAGCACATAACCCTTCTGCAGCACGCTGATCACGGTGTTCGGCGTCGCTTCCGACGGCACCATGCTGATCGCCTGGTGGCGGTGCGGATCGAATTTTTCGCCGACGGGATTGACCTCGACCACCTTGTGTTTTTCAAACGCGGCGGAGAGCTGCTTCAGCGTCAGTTCGGCGCCGCTTTTCAGGGTTTCGACAGACGCGGTTTCAACCATCAGGGCGGCTTCAAGACTGTCTCTGACCGCCAGCAGTTCCGCGGCAAAATTTTCAACGGCGTATTTGTGCGCGTTGGCGACATCGGTCACTGCGCGCTTGCGCATGTTTTCGGTCTCGGCCTTGGCGCGCAACCAGGCATCGTGGTGTTCCTGCGCGTCGAGTTCAGCCTTGCGCAGCAGCTCCTCGGTCGAGGGCATGACTTCCGGCGCCGGCTTCGCGTTGGCGCCAGCAGCTTCGGCGGTGTTTTCGGGTTTCTGGTCCAGCGATTCCTGCGTCATGGCGTTTTGGCGGTGTGGTTATAAGGTAACTCACACCATATTGGGTTGGGCTTGGGGATTTCAAGGGTATAGCGAGAAATTTATAAGTATTTGTTTTTATTATTATTTTTAATTTGATAAGGGACTTGGGGAATTTGCCGGGGGTAGCCCGGCGGCTAGTTACTTTCTCTTGCTTCGCCAAGAGAAAGTAACCAAAGAGAAGGCGACCCTACCGAGCCGCCATGGGGGTTCCCTGCGTTGCTCGCCCGGCCGGGCGGCTCCGCAACTCGCCCTCGCTAAAACCGCGAGGGCTCAGACAGTGCTCGCCGACGGCCCCGGGCCGTTCTGCGCTACTCGGCGGCTCAGAAGGGGGGGTCTGTGGGGGGGCTAGGGTGACTTCAGTTTTTCGAACCGAGCTGCAGGGCGCGGTCTTTTGCGGCTTTCAGGCTTTCCGGTGTTGCGGTGCTGTTCCAGCCGAGCAGGTTTTTCAGCGTGAGGTCGGTCAGTGCGTGCAGCCAGTCGTCGCGTTCGTTGAGGCAGGGGATGTAGTGCAGTTCCCTGCCGCCGTTGGTGAGGAAATCACCTTTGGCTTCAATCGCGATTTCTTCCAGCGTTTCCAGGCAGTCGCTGACAAAGCCGGGGCAGGCGACGTCGATGCGGCCCACTTTCTTTTTGGCCAGGCCTTTGATCACTTCGGTGGTGTACGGTTTCAGCCATTCAGCGCGGCCGAAACGGGACTGGAAGGTCACTGAGTAGAAGTCGGGCTTGAGGCCGATCTGTTCGGCGATCAGGCGGCCGGTCTTCAGGCATTCGCAGTGATAGGGGTCGCCGAGGTCCAGCGTGCGTCGCGGCACGCCATGGAAGCTCAGCACCAGATGGTCGCCGCGGCCGTGTTTGAGCCAGTAGTCGTTGATCGCCTGTGCCGATGCCTTGATGTAACCCTCGTCATCGTGGAAATGTTTGACGGTGCGCAGGGCCGGCTGGTTGCGCATGGTGCCGATGGCGGCGAAGGCTTCCTGGAATACCGTTGCGGTGGTGCTGGCGGAATACTGCGGATACAGCGGCAGCAGCAGGATGCGGTCGCAGCCCTGGGCTTTGAGCGATTCCAGTCTCGAGCGGATCGATGGCTGGCCGTAACGCATCGCATAGTCGACGACATGCGGCTGCTTCAGCCGCTCGCCAAGATAGCCGCGCAGCATCGTCGCCTGGCGCTCGGTATGCACTTTCAGCGGCGAGCCTTCCCGGGTCCACACCTGCGCATAACGTTCGGCCGAGGCCTTGGGGCGTGTGGTCAGCACGAACAGGTTGAGGATCAGCCACCAAATCGGTCGCGGAATTTCGACGACATAAGGGTCGGACAGGAATTCGCGCAGGTAGGTGCGTACTGCCGCGGGGGTTGCCGATTCCGGCGAACCCAGATTGATGATCAGCACGCCGATTTTCGGGGTGGAGCCGTGCGTGTATGGCGGTTCTTTGGGGAATGGGCCCATGGAATGCATCCGTGCGGAGTTAGAGGGGAGTCCGTAGCCGGTGTTCAGGCCGGACGGTCAGCGTTGGGTCAGTGCGCTGCTGAGCAGCTTGGCGGTGATGTCGACAATCGGGATTACCCGTTCGTAGGCCATGCGTGTCGGACCGATGACGCCGACGGTGCCGACGATCTTGCCGTCGACTTCGTAGGGCGCGGTGACGACGCTGCACTCATCCAAAGGCGTCAGGCCGGCTTCACCGCCGATGAAAATCTGCACGCCCTGGGCACGACTGGAGTGGTCGAGTAGTTGCAGCAGCGTGGAGCGGTGTTCGAATAGGTTGAACAGGTCGCGCAGCTTGGTCATGTTCGACGACAGGTCGTCGATGCCGAGCAGGTTGATTTCACCCGAAATCACCACGTCTTCGGCGGATTCGCTGACCGCCTGGTCGCCGGCGGCCAGTGCGGCGGCCATCAGCTGCGACATGTGTTCCTGTACCTTCTTCAGCTCGGCATGCACGCGGCGGCGGATCTCGTCAAAGCTGCAGCCGGCGTAGTTCTGGTTGAGAATGTTGGCGGCTTCAACCAGTTCCGACGGCGAATAAACCTTGTCGGTCTGAATGATGCGGTTCTGCACGTCGCCTTCGGCGGTGACCAGGATCAGCAGGATGCGTTTTTCGGCGAGCCTGAGGAATTCGATATGGCGGAAGCCGCCGCTGCGGCGCGGCGTGACGACGATGCCGGCGAAACGCGTCAGGTCCGACAGCAGGTGCGAGGCTGAAGCGACCAGTTTTTGCGTGTTGTTGACCTGCAGCTGGCCTTCGAGCTGGTTGATCTCGATGCGGTCCAGCGGCTTGACGGTAAGGAGGGTATCGACAAAAAAGCGGTAGCCGCGCGGCGTGGGGATGCGTCCGGCGGAGGTGTGTGGGCTGGCGATGAAGCCCATGTCCTCCAGATCGGCCATCACGTTGCGGATGCTCGCCGGTGACAGATCAAGGCCTGAGTATTTGGACAGCGCGCGTGAGCCGACAGGCTGGCCGTCGGCGATGTAACGCTCCACCAAAGTTTTCAGCAGCTGTTGCGCGCGTTCGTTCAACGCATGAAATTCTTGAGCCATAAATTCATTTTACACAAAAAGCACCGGGCCTCAGCACTCGTTGGGGGTGAGCGCCAATGCATTGTTTTAATTGGATTTGCGCGATGCCGGCTGCGCAGGAATTGTGGTTTAATGAGCGTCGAACAAACGAGTGGGTGACGCTCATCCCTCACCCCCTGCCCCTCTCCCCCGAGAGGATAGGGGTGAGCATGCGTCATCCGCATGCTCACAACATAACCACGGCTGCCATGTCTGTTGCATTCCCCACTGTTGCGCTGATCGGCAAATACAAGACGCCCGAGGTCGCCGAGCCGGTGATGCGGCTCGCGCGCTTTCTGGAGACGCGTGGCGTCAAGGTGCTGCTCGACCGCCTGACCGCGGCGCATATCCAGAACTGCCCGTACGAGGTGCTGTTGCTGGAAGATCTGGGTCGCGAGGCCGATCTGGCGATCGTCATCGGCGGCGACGGCACCATGCTCAACATTGCGCGCACGTTTGCGCCGTACGATGTGGCGCTGGTCGGCATCAACCAGGGGCGGCTCGGTTTCCTGACCGACATTTCACTCGACACCATGTTCGAGACCATCACCGCCATTCTCGACGGCCAGTTTGTCACCGAGGAGCGCATGCTGTTCGAGTCCGAGGTCTGGAGCGGCAGCAACGGTGCTCAGGAGCGTGTGTTTGAAGTGCTCGCGTTCAATGATGTGGTGGTTGCCAAGGGATTCAAGGGCGGCCTGGTCGACATCGAAGTGCGCATCGACGGCCAGTTCATCTACAACCAGCGCTCCGACGGCCTGATCGTCGCGACGCCGACCGGCTCCACGGCTTATGCATTGTCCTCCGGCGGTCCGATCGTGCACCCGTCGCTTTCGGTGATGACTTTGGTGCCGGTATCGCCGCACACGCTGTCCAACCGGCCGATCGTGATCAGCGCCAACAGTGTGGTCGAGATCGTGGTGTGCAGTGCGGATGATCCGCGCGCGCATTTCGACAGTCATTCGCATTTCGATCTGCGCGAAGACGACCGTGTCGTGGTTCGCCGTTATCCCCACCAGATCAAGCTGCTGCACCCGGTCGGCCACAGCTATTACGCGATGCTCCGCGAAAAGCTGCACTGGAACCGCGACTGATTGCTGCGGCTTCTGCCAATTTCCAATTCCTGAACCGTCATGCTGCGTCGACTGACTATCGCGGATTTTGTAATCGTCGAACGCCTCGAGCTCGAGTTCGGCGCCGGCTTTACGGTGCTGACCGGCGAAACCGGGGCCGGCAAATCGATCCTGATCGATGCGCTGACGCTGGCGCTCGGTGAGCGCGCCGATCCGATTGCGGTGCGTCAGGGTGCGGCGCGTGCCGACATTACGGCCGAATTCGACACCGACGGCAATCGCGCGCTGGCGGCATGGCTGGCCGACAGCGATCTTGCCGGCGATGAAGGCGTCTGCCTGTTGCGACGGGTGGTCGAATCGTCGGGCCGTTCGCGCGGTTTCATCAACGGCCATCCGGCCACCGCCGCGCAGTTGCGTGAAGCCGGCGACTTCCTGGTCGATATTCATGGCCAGCATCAGCATCAGTCGCTGAGCCGCCCTGCGACACAGCGCGCATTGACCGACGCCTATGGCGGCCTGGAGGCGCAGGCGGAACTGGTGGCGGAGGCGTGGCGTACCTGGCAGCGGCGGCGAGAGGAACGGCTGGCCTTTGAAGGTAATGCGGCTGCGATCAATGCCGAGCGTGAACGACTGGAGTGGCAGTCACAGGAACTCGACGCGCTGAAACTGACTCCGGGTGAGTGGGATGCAGTGGGCGCAGAACATGCGCGATTGGCGCATGCGGCGAGCCTGATCGAAGCGGCGCAATCCGGCGTGGAAATTCTGTCGGAGGGCGAGGGTGCTGCACTGGATCAGTTGAACGCGGTGCTTGCCCGGCTGCAGCCGCTGCTGCAGCACGATGCGCGGCTGAAGGAAATTCTCGATGCGCTGGTGCCCGCGCAAATCCAGTTGCAGGAGGGCGCGAATGCGCTGCGCCACTACAGCGAACGCACCGACCTTGATCCGCAGCGATTGCGTGAAGTCGAGCAGCGCCTCGATGCCCTGCATACAGCAGCGCGCAAATACCGCGTTGAACCCGATGCATTGCCGGAACTGGCGACGCACACCCGCGAGCGCCTCGCCGAACTGGGGGCCGGCGGCGATCCCGAAACCCTGCGTCGGCGTGAAGCTGAAGCCGAGGCGACGTATCGCGAAGCGGCAAAAAAACTGACTGCGGGCCGCAGGAAGGCGGCAAAGAAACTGGCGGAGGCGGTGACCGCCGGCATGCAGGATCTGGCGATGCAGGGCGGTGTGTTCGAAGTCTCACTGGAGCCGCTGGAAACGCCGGCGGCCCACGGTCTTGAGCAGATCGAATTCCGCGTCGCGCCGCATCAGAGCATGACGGCCCAGCCAATTGCGAAGACCGCTTCCGGCGGCGAATTGTCACGCCTGTCGCTGGCGATACAAACCGTGCTCAGCCGCGTCGCGCGTGTGCCGACGCTGATTTTTGACGAAGTTGATGTCGGCATTGGCGGTCGTGTCGCCGAAATTGTCGGCCGCATGCTGCGTGATCTCGGCTCACGGCACCAGGTGATGTGCATCACCCATCTGCCGCAGGTGGCGGCGACGGCAGAACGGCAGTGGCAGGTCAGCAAGACGGCCGCTCGCGGCAAGGTCGCCTCATCGGTTGTTGTGCTCGATGATCAGGGGCGCATCGAGGAAATCGCGCGCATGCTCGGCGGCGTCAAAATCACCGCGACCACGCGCCAGCATGCCGCTGAAATGCTCGGAAAAAAGATTAATTAAAACAAATACTTATACCTTCTGTTATTGCAGCACCCAACCCAGCCAGGCGGCGCCGATAGTGAGCAGCAATCCCGGCACCACCTGCATTGCATAACGGCTGCCGCCATTAACAATGGCGATCACGACTTTGGTAACGGTATTGGTGGTCAGACCGAGCAGGATGGGCAGCGTACCTTCGACCACGTTGATTTTTTCTGCGGCAACCAGGGAGCCGACCGAGATTGCGGTGGAATGCGCGTCGGCAAATCCGGTCACGGCTGCGGCCGGGATCAGGCCGCCCGCACCCAGCCACCAGACAATGGCGGCCGATGCAAATACCACTGCGGTGATGCTCAGCGCGAACAGCAATGCCGTGCTGAAGCTGAATGCGCGCCCCGGATCCTGCTCCGTGCTGGACGGAAGCGCTGGGTTGCGGAACATGAACAGCGCGCCGTAGCAAACGGCAACCAATCCGAATCCGGTCAGCGGCAAGGCCAGCGCTAGCAGCATGTCCAGGCTGGTGGCGGCCAGGACCGCGGCCATTTGCGCGACAGTGGCCACCGTGGACAGAACAGCGCCCGAAGCGGCGGCGCGCAGCAATTCGGGATGATTGCGGGCGCGGGTGCCCATGCTGCCGATCGTCGCAGCGCTCGACACGAATCCCGAGGCGAATCCGACAATGGCCAGACCGAAACGCGGGCCCAGAGCGCGCAAGGCGATGTGGCCGGCCGCGCCGATGCCTAACATCAGCACGACAATGGTCCATGTGGTGCGCGGGTTGATGGCCTCGAATAGTCCGATGTGGCGGTCGGGGATCAGCGGCAGCACCACCAGGGTTGCCGCGGCGAGTACCAGCGCGTCGTTGAATTCGCGTTCGGTCAGCACACGACGCGCGAAATGATGCAGTCTGCTGCGTGCTGCGAGCAGGATTGCCACGCCGGCCCCGATTGCCGCCGCCAGCGGCGGTTCGTGCATCGCGAGCGCGCCCAGCAGTAAAGTCAGGAGGAGCGCGATCTCGGTGGTCATACCGGGATCCTCTTCGCGGCCGCGGTGGTAGCCAATGGCCGCGAGGACGGCGACGCTGCAGATAGCGACGGCAAGCAGCAGTTCGTCGCCAAGCAGCACGGTGACGGCGCCAAGCAGGGCGACCACAGCAAAGGTGCGCAAGCCCGCTTCGATGCGTGCCGAGCTCCGTCCCTTGCGGCGTTCACGCTCAATGCCGATCAGCAGACCAATGCCCAGAGCGATACCGAGGCGGTACCAGGACTGTTCGTCGACGGGAATCATTGCAAACCCGGTGCGATGCGCCCGGTCGGATTAATGCAGATCGCGCCGGTGGACCGGAAAAACAGGCGGCGCATGCCCCGCTTCAGGGTTTGCACTTTCGCGGGCATTCGGGCCGGGTGCAATCGGCGTAGATGTGCAGCGAATGGTCGTTGATGCGAAAGCCCCGTTCCTGGGCGACTGTTTCCTGGCGTTTTTCGATTTCAGCGTCGTAGAACTCTTCAACGTGACCGCACTGCAGGCAGACCAGATGGTCATGGTGGCTGCCCCGGTTGAGTTCGTAGACGGCTTTGCCGGATTCGAAATGGTGGCGCACCAGCAACCCGGCCTGCTCGAATTGTGTGAGCACGCGATATACGGTGGCCAAGCCGGAATCAGTGCCTTCCTCGACCAGTTTTTTATAAACATCTTCCGCGGCCAGATGGCGTACCGTGCTCTTCTCGAACAGTTCGAGGATGCGCAGTCTCGGCAGGGTGGCCTTGAGGCCGATGGTTTTCAGGTGCTCTGGAGAACTCATCGCTCGTCCTGTTGGAAGGGGTGCTCATGCGAGCTGGTTCTCGGCTATGATATCAGCAAAGCATATTGACGAATGACCGGACCCGAGGGTCTGATGGCGCCCCGATAAATGAAAATATTCCTTACGATATTGGCCTTGATGCTGGCGGGTTGCAGCAGTACGCCGATGCTGCCGTTCAAACCCCACAAAATCGACATTCAGCAGGGCAATTTTGTCACTCAGGAGATGGTGGCGAAGCTCAAGCCCGGCATGACCCGCAGCCAGGTGCGTTTTGCGCTGGGTACCCCGCTGATTGTCGACCCATTCCGCAACGACCGCTGGGACTATTTTTACATGATGCGCAAGGCCGGTGAGTTGACCGAGCAGCGCGTGGTGACTGCGATATTCCGCGGGGACGAACTGCTGCGTATCGAGGGCGATGTCATCGTCGGCAGTGGTGTTCCGGCAAAACCTGCGGCGGCTTCGGTTGACGCAAAACCTGCGGCGGCTTCGGTTGACGCAAAACCTGCGGCGGCTTCGGTTGACGCAAAACCTGCGGCAGCACCATCCGCTGCCGAGAAAAAATGACCATGGCCAATAAACCCACACGGAT
>CAIZLW010000154.1 GCA_903933915.1 uncultured beta proteobacterium
CACACTTGCAATTTTATCTTTAATAGCATAAGGTAGTAAGTAATTACTATCTTATGGATGAATGCATGAACACCCGCGCTAAAAACCTATCCGCTGATGAGCGCCGCGCTCTGACGGTGCAGACCGTCATCGATCTCGCCGCCGGGCAGGATCCGGGCGAAATCACCACCGCCGCCATCGCCGAGCACATGCAGGTGACGCAAGGCGCTTTATTCCGGCATTTTCCGAGCAAGGAAGCGCTTTGGGGCTCGGTTTTGGGCTGGGTGGCTGAACAGTTGATGGCACGCATCGAGCAGGCCGCGTCGGGGCTGGATTCGCCGACAGCGGCATTGCAGGCGATGTTCACGGCGCATATCGAGTTTGTATCCGAGCATCCCGGCGTGCCACGCATGCTGTTCGGCGTGCTGCAAAAGCCCGGGCCGTCACCGGCCAAGCAACTCGCGCAGCAGCTGCTTGAAATGTACGCCGCGCGCCTGCACGGTCTGATCGAGCGTGCCAAAGCGCAGGGCGAAGTGGATCCGGAGCTTGATGCCCGCGCCGCTGTCATGTTGTTCATCGGCAGCATCCAGGGTCTGGTGATGCAATCGATGATGGCAGGCGATATTCTGCATATTCAGCGCAATGCGCCCGGCGTTTTAGCCCTGTATCTGCGCGGATTGAGGGTCTGACATGAAATCTTTGCTCGGCAACCGCGGCAAAACATTATGGCTGTCGGCTTTTCTGCTGGCGCTGTTCGGACTGTTCCTGTTTGTCGCATTGCGCTCCGGTCCGCTTGCGCCGGTGCCGGTGACATCGGTGCAGGTGGAACGCATTGAACTGGCGCCGGCACTGACAGGCATAGGTCTGGTTGAAGCGCGCTATGTCCATAAGATCGGATCGGTCGCTGCCGGGCGCTTGAAATCCGTGCTTGTTCAACCAGGTGATACCGTCAAGGCGGGGCAACTACTGGGTGAAGTGGACCCCGTCGATTTCGATGAGCGTCTGCGCGCCCAGGACGCAGCCATCAAGCGCGCCCAGGCGAACGTTCTGGTGGCGCAGGCGCAGGTGCGTGAAGCCGAAGCGCGTGCCGGGTTTGCATCCGCCCAGGCAAAACGATACAGCGAACTCGGCAAGTCGCGCATGGTCAGCGCCGAATCGGTTGAAAGCAAGCGCCAGGAACAACGCATGGCGGCTGCATCCGTATCGGCGGCGCACGCCGGCCTGGAAGCCACGCAACAGGAGCTGGCCGGTCTGCGTGCCGACCGGCTTGGCCAGAAACAGCTGCGCGACAGTCTGCAGCTGATAGCGCCGGTGGATGGCGTCGTGATCCGCCGCGAGGCCGATCCGGGCACAACGGTGGTGGCCGGCCAATCGGTGCTGGAAGTTGTCGATCCGGCCAGCTTATGGCTGAACGTCCGTTTCGATCAAAAGCGCGCGCAGGGCCTGCGGGCAGGATTGGCCGCGCAGATTTCACTGCGCTCGCAGCCTGAGGCGCCGTTTGCCGGCCGTGTGGCGCGGGTTGAGTCCTATGCGGACGCCGTCACGGAAGAGTTGCTGGCAAAGGTGTCCCTTATTCCTCTACCTACGATATTGCCGGCCATTGGTGAAATAGCCGAAGTCAATGTTGTTTTGAACACTTTGCCGACGGCTCCGGCTATTCCGAATGCGGCCGTGCGCCGCGTTGACGGCATGCTCGGCGTGTGGTTGTTGGAAGATGGCGATTTGCGCTTTATGCCTGTCAAACTGGGCGCGGTCGATCTTAAGGGCCGTGTTCAGGTGCTTGAAGGACTGCGCGGCGGTGAAAGCATCATTTTATACAGCAGAAAATCCTTGAGTGCCAACAGCCGCATAGACGTGATCGATGAAATCCAGGGTGCCAGGCAGTGATTAGTCTGGCCGGTCGCGATATCCTGCATGCCTGGGGCAAGTTCGTGTTCACCGGCGTTGGCCTTGGCCTGCTGATCGGCGTTACCCTGACCATGGCCGGTGTATACCGGGGCATGGTGGACGACGCCAATGTACTTCTGGAAAACAGCGGCGCCGACCTGTGGGTGGTGCAGCAGGACACGCTCGGTCCCTATGCCGAGTCCTCAAGCATTTACGATGACGCCTACCGTAGCGTGCTCGGCATCCAAGGCGTCGATCGCGCCGCCAATGCCACCTACCTGACCATGCAGGTGCGCCAGATGAGGACCGACGGCCAGCGTGACGTGCGCGCCATGGTGGTCGGCATCGAGCCGGGAGCTGCAGGACAGCCCGGCCAGCCGGATTACCTAATCGCCGGACGGCGCTTGATCCGCAGTCACTATGAAGTACTGGCCGACGCATCCGCCGGCTTCGCGCTGGGTGACCGCATCCGCATCCGCCGCAATGACTACACCGTGGTCGGACTGACGCGCCGGATGGTGTCTTCGGGCGGCGATCCGATGTTGTTCATACCGCTTAAAGACGCGCAGCAGGCGCAGTTCCTGAAGGACAACGACGCCATCGTTCAGCAGCGGGCGCGCACGGCGCAGAATCCGGCGTTCAACCGGCCTGGCAATCCGGACCTGCTTGATGCGGTGACCGCCACGCAAAGCAGCAACAGTTACGTCAACGCCGTGCTGGTGCAACTGAAACCTGGCACCGATGCCGAAGCGGTGGCGGAATCGATTCGGCAGGGCGTGCGGCTCACCGTATACTCCCGTGCACAGATGCGGGAAATCCTGATCGCCAAGCTGATCGCGACATCCGCGAAACAGATCGGCATGTTCCTGGTGATCCTGGCCATCGTCAGCGCGGCCATCGTCGCATTCATCATTTATACGCTGACCATGGGCAAGATCCGCGAGATCGCGGTGCTGAAACTGATCGGCACGCACAGCATCACCATCGCCTCGATGATCATGCAGCAGGCGGTCGCTTTAGGTTTCATCGGTTTCATGGTCGGCAAGGTCGTCGCCACCGCATGGGCGCCGTTCTTTCCGAAATACGTCCTGCTGGAGCCCGGTGATGCCGTACGCGGTTTCGTGGCGGTGGTCGTGATATGCATGCTGGCCAGTATCCTGGCGATATATGCCGCCCTGAAAGTCGATCCGGCGGAGGCTATCGGTGGATGATCAAAGCGCCCGCGGCATCCGAATCGAAGACCTGCGCAAGCGTTATGGCGAGGGCGACACCGCAGTGGATGCGCTTAAACAGGTCAATATGATCGTGGCGCCGGGGGAGGTGGTCGGCTTGGTGGGTCCCTCCGGATCGGGCAAGAGCACCTTGCTGAAATGCCTGGGGGCGGTCATTGATCCAAGCGGCGGCCGGATGACCTTGGGCGATGAGGTGATTTACCACGATGGCTGGAAAATCCCGGACCTGCGCGCTTTGCGGCGCGACAAGATCGGATTCGTGTTCCAGGCGCCCTACCTGATTCCATTCCTCGATGTCACCGATAATGTCGCCTTGCCGCAGATGCTTGCCGGCCATACCAATGCCGATGCGCGCCGGAGCGCCCTGGAGCTCCTGCTGGCGCTGGATGTGGCCCACCGCGCCAAAGCCATGCCGGCACAGCTGTCGGGCGGCGAACAGCAGCGGGTTTCCATCGCCCGCGGCCTGGTCAACCGCCCGCCAGTGATTCTCGCCGATGAGCCGACCGCACCCCTGGACAGCGTCCGCGCCATGTCGGTCATCCGGATATTGAACGAGATGGCCCGCAAGTTCGAAACTGCGGTCATCGTGGTCACCCACGATGAAAAGATTATTCCGACCTTCAAACGCATTTACCACATCCGTGACGGCGTGACGTACGAGGAAGCCGGTGAGGGCCGCAGTTTCGATTGATCCGGGGCCATTGGAACCAGTCGCCTGACCTACATCAACGCACCCGAGCCGGCAATATGCCATTCTGACGGCACCCTCGGCAACGATGTCGGATACGTGGAAAGAGGCACGCCGCATGAAATACAACATCAGAACACACGAAATTCCTGTTGACCTTGCCATCATCGAGCAGGCGCTGACTGAGGCCGATCCCGCAGCGTTGCTTGACTTCGACAAGGCGGCCTCCCTGCTGCGCTTTTCAAGCTGCCTAAACGGTCCGGAACTGCTGGCGTTGATGGCACAGGCCGGCTTCCCGGTTGCCGACTCGGCGCTTGAAGACGTTCCTTCCGAGTGCTGCGGTGGATGCGGGGGCTGAAAAGCCATGTGTCCGGTTATTGGCCTGCGTCAAGGCACAGCCAGTGCATCGCGCCTTAAAGCATCCACAGGAAACCCATCATGACCGCCAAGCTCGATTCCACATCCATGCCCGACCTTCGCCTGCTCGCCGCCGCGCCGCACCGGTTGCTGTTCTTCGTCGGAGCCGGCAATGTCCTGCTGGCCATGGCATGGTGGACCTTCTGGTTGATCAATTCCCGTTGGCAATTAGCCGCCATGCCACAGCTGGATATCCCGGCCGGTTGGCTGCACGCGTTCATCATGCAGTATCAGGTGCTGCCGTCTTTCATGTTCGGCTTCCTGCTGACGGTGTTTCCGCGTTGGATGGGCCTGCCGGCCTATAGCAAATGGCATTACGTTCCGGTCGGTTTCGGTCTACTGGCCGGGCAGGTGCTGACCCTGGTGTCACTGTTCGGCTTCGGCCATGTGCTGTTTCTCGGTCTGCTGCTGACGCTGTCCGGCTGGTTGGCCGGCTGCCTGTTCCTGGCGATGCTACTCTGGCGCGAGAAGCAGACCACATGGCATGCCGTCAGTGCATTCACCGCGTTGCTGCTGGGCCTCGTCGGCATCGGACTGATGTTCGCCTATCTGTTCAGCCGCGATGCGCATTGGATGTTCGCGGCCATCAAGTTCGGCGGCTTCGGACTGCTGTTGCCGATCTATTTCACAGTCTGTCACCGCATGCTGCCGTTCTTCGCCAGCGCGGCTCTGCCGGGCTATAAAGTGATCCGGCCGATGGGAGCGCTTGCGCTGTTCTGGCTGCTGGCTATGCTGCACCTGGGCATGGAGTTGGCGCATGCCTATGCGTGGCTGTGGCTGGCCGACCTGCCGCTGGCTGGATTGAGCGCCTGGCTGCTTTGGCGTTGGTGGCCGCGCGCCCGCACCATGCCGGCTTTGCTGAGAGTGCTGATGGTCGGGTTTGCCTGGCTGCCGGCCGCCGCGCTGCTGTACAGCGTGCAAAGCCTTTGGTTTTTGCAGGGCGGCGGGTTCGTGCTCGGCCGCGCACCGGCACATGCGCTGTTCATCGGATTCTTCGGCAGCCTGCTGGTGGCGATGGTGACGCGGGTGACCCAAGGCCACTCCGGTAGGCCATTGCAACTGGGCGGCGTGGCGGCATTTGCGTTCATCGTCATCCAGATCACCGCGCTGGTGCGGATCGGTGCTGAGCTGGCGCCGGATATCCTGGTCTGGCACAGCGCCGCTGGATTACTCTGGCTGCTGGCGTTTACACCGTGGGTGCTGCGTTCGGTGTGGATTTATCTGACGCCGCGCGCGGACGGAAAGGCCGACTGAAATGATCACGTTTTACCTGCCGATCAAAACCGTACATATCGTGTCCGTGCTGGCCAGCGGCGGACTTTTCGCTTTGCGCGGCCTTCTGCTGCTGAACGGCAGGGCCTGGGCGATGTCGGCGCCGATGCGCTATCTGAGTTACAGCATAGATACCGTGCTGCTGACAGCCGCGCTGATGCTGGCGACCCTGCTACCAAGCGGCGTGTTCGCCAATGGCTGGTTGACCGTGAAGCTGGTCTTGCTTGTGGTGTACGTGGTGCTGGGCAGTTTCGCGCTTAAGCGCGGACGCAGCCTGAAAGCCCGCTGGCTGTACTTCATCGCGGCGCTGTGCGTCTATGCCTTTATGTTGTCTGTGGCGCGCAGCCACCAGCCGTTGGGCTGGTTTTACTGAGGCCAGGTCACCAAGAGCCATTCAGGCTGATGGCATAACTCCGGCCGCTGGCGGTATAGAACGGCAGATTGTCAGCGTTGGCCAATACGCCGCGCATGCTGGTCCACTGCCAGTAGGTACGGTCGGCCAGATTGCCGAACGAGAGTACCAGGCGCAGGTCGGGCGCGAACTCGTACCAGAGGTTGGCATCCAGTACGGCATAGCCCGGCGGTGCATACAGATCGGCGGCGCTACGGTCGACGCGGGTCACCGCAGCCACGCCGGTGCCGAGGAGTTCCGCGCCCCAGCGGCCATTGCCGGGTGCATAGCCGATACCGAGCGTCATCCGTGCCGGCATGATCGAATTCAACGGCTGGTCGCGTTGGGTATCATCGCCCTTTGACCACGAGCCGGTGGCCTGCAGACGCCAGGCATCGGCATCATCCCAGAAGGCGTCTAGGCCCAGCTGGAATTCAAATTCCACGCCGACGATACGGGCGCTGTCGCGGTTGACCGACTGGAACACCAGCTGGCCATCGGCGTTCACGCCCTGGTTGGCGCGCGATTCGATCAGGTCCTCGAAGCGGTTGTCGAACACCGCCAGGCTGCCCTGCGCGTACTCGCCGCCGAAGCGCAGGCCCAGCTCCAGGCCATGGCTGCGTTCGGGTTTCAGGTCGGGATTGGGCAGCGCTACATAATTGAAAGCCGGCAGGTTAAGGCCGATGTTGACATCGGAAAACGGCGGCGCACGGTAGCCGTAGACGTATTGCAGATAGCTGGACCACTGCTGGCCCTGCCAGCGCAGGCCGAGTTTCGGGGTCAGCGCGTCGTTGTCGGTGCCGGCGATGTCGGCATTCGGATTATCGGCCAGCCAGACCGCGTCGGCGAAACCGTGCATTCTGCTCATCTCCCAGCGCAATCCGGGAATGACCGCCCATTGCGGCGTCAGGGTGATTTCATCCTGCCAGAACACACCGAACTCCTCGCTTTCGCTGTTCGGGAAGTCGCGCACCGGTAACACTTCGCCTAGAATCACATTGCTTTCCGCGCCGGTGAGCAGATTGGTTTCGGTGCCGTAGCGGATGCTGCTGTATTCATGGCGTGCAGCGTCGATGCCGAAGATCTGCCAGTGTTCGGCGCCCAGCCACTGCCCGCGCCACTGCGCGTTCAATTCCAGGCCGGTGCTGGTCTGCTCGAGGCGGAAATCGCGTTCGCGCTTGGAAGGGAAGCGCGTGGTCCGGTCGGTCAGGCGGTATTGTTCGCTGAACTGCCGGGTGTCGCTGTCCTGACGGTACAGCAGCACCGATACGTCGCGCAGCGCGCCAAGTTCAGCGATGGCGCCATGCACGCTGGCGCGGTCGCGACTGTATTCGTCATCGGCGGTCAGTGCGTAGGTGGTGGAAAACCGGCCCGGTCCGAACAGCAGGGACTGCAGGTCGGTTTTCTGTTCGCCGTCGCTGTGATCAACGGCCAGCTGCCAGCGTCCGGCGGAGGCGAAATCCATGCCGAACTTCAGCAATGCGCTGTTGCGATGGCTGTCGGCTGGATTGGCTTGGTCTTCCGGGGTGTCGGAGTGGTTGCTTATTTCATGGCCGCTGATCTGGCCTGCCGCAGCGAGAAAGGTAAAACGCTTTTCCAATCCGCTGGCCATTATATTTGCAGACCAGCTCTGGCTGTCGTCGCGCGAGTGCGCACCAAGGCTGGCTCCGGCGCGCAGCATGCCGTCGGAAAAGTCGGCATTGACCGGATCCAGCGTGGTGTAGGCTACTACGCCGGCCAGGGCTTTGCTGCCATACAGCGTGGACGCCGGACCACGCAGGATTTCGACATGATCGATGACGCCTAGCTCGACCAGATCGCGTCCGGCGGAGGCGAACTGCCCGACGGAGAAGCTGTCGGACAGCGGAATGCCGTCAATTTCGATGCTGACCCGGTTGCCCTCCAGGCCGCGGATG
The DNA here is from genome assembly GCA_903933915.1 of uncultured beta proteobacterium. GTDB lineage: Bacteria > Pseudomonadota > Gammaproteobacteria > Burkholderiales > SG8-41. Next base: position 7,783 of record CAIZLW010000154.1, read on the forward strand.
TTGAAGCCCTGGTTGCCGAAGCGGTTGCTGTCCTGGGTGACTTCGACGTTGGGCACGTAACGCACCATCTCGTCGATGCGCTGCACCGAGCGTTTCTGCATGTTCTCGTGGTCGATGACGCTGACCGCGCCGACAACTTGCTCAATCGGCTCGGGACGGCGCTGGCCGACGACAACCACTGAATCCATAATATCGGCCGGGATGGACTGGGCTGGGAGGGTTTGGCTAAAAATGAGCGCTACTGCGGTGACGAGCGGTTTTCGCATCAACGGATTCCATGGCATCGATCTCCGCACAGAGTAAGCCATCCGGCTGGCCGGATACAGGCATTTTGTCAATCTTGGAAAGCAACATGGTCTTGACTTGACCTAGGTCAGGGAATCGCTAATCGGTGGGGCGCACTATGGCCGCAGGACGTCGGAAAGACGTGCATTTTCCTTACTTAACGAGGCATATCCCATGGCAAGAAAACCCTTGCAGAAACTTCTGGTACTGTCAATCGGCCTAAGCGTCATCGGCGGCGTGGTGGCAACCAGTGACATCAGCAACGAGCGGCCGCCGAAAGCTGCCCTTGAGGCCGGCCAAGCCGCATATTTGGCCAACTGTGCCGCTTGCCATCAGCCCGATGGAAAGGGGCTGGCCGGGGCGTTCCCCCCGCTCGCAGGTTCCGACTTCCTGAGCGCCAACACCCCGGCGACCGTACTCTCGTCAATCCTCAAAGGCATCACGGGCAAGCTCAAGGTCAACGGCGTCGATTATGACGGTGTCATGCCCGCCATGAGCCATCTGTCTGATGAGGAAATCGCCAACATTGTCGGCTATGTTTACGCCAGTTGGGGCAACACGCCGAAACTGGTAACTGCGCCGCAGGTCAAGGACGAGCGGGTCAAGCTTGCGGTTTCCGATGACAAAGCTCAAGGTGAGCGCCATCCCTCGACCAAGGAAGGCGTGATGAACTATCAGGGTGCGCCATCTACCGCAGGCTCAATGGGTGTGGAGATGATCATCAATCCGGACGCGCCACCGATGAGCAAAGCCGAATTCGCACAAGCCAGCAAGATATATTTCGAGCGCTGCGCCGGCTGCCACGGCGTGCTCCGCAAAGGCGCCACGGGCAAACCATTGACTCCCGATATCACACGAAAGAAAGGCACTCAGTACCTTGAATCTCTGATCAAATTCGGTTCGCCGGCCGGCATGCCGAATTGGGGCACCTCTGGCGACCTAAGCCCCGAGCAGGTCAACATGATGGCCCGCTATGTTCAGCATGAACCCGCCAGCCCGCCGGAATGGGGCATGAAGGAAATGAAGGAAAGTTGGAAGGTCGTGATACCGGTCGACAAACGCCCGACCAAGAAAATGAACAGCTACAACATCGATAATATCTTTGTAGTTACCCTTCGTGACTCCGGTGAAATCGCCTTGATTGACGGTGACACCAAGCAGATCATCAATATCATCAAAACCGGTTACGCCGTGCATATTTCAAGGCCATCCGATTCGCGCCGTTATATGTATACCATTGGCCGGGACGGGAAGATTGATCTTGTCGATCTGTGGATGGCCAAGCCGGATCGGGTTGCAGAAATCAAAATCGGCCTCGAAGCCCGCTCGGTGGAAACATCGAAATACAAGGGCTATGAAGACAAGTACGCCATCGCCGGTGCCTACTGGCCTCCGCAATTCGTCATCATGGATGGTCCGAGCCTGGAGCCGAAAAAAATCGTGTCCACGCGGGGCATGACTGTGGATACGCAGGAGTATCACCCGGAGCCTCGCGTCGCCGCCATTGTAGCCAGTCACGAGCACCCGGAATTCATCGTCAACGTCAAGGAAACCGGCCGTATTCTATTGGTTGATTACCGCGATATCATCAATCTGAAAATCACGACTCTCGATGCTGCACGTTTCCTTCATGACGGCGGCTGGGATTCTTCGCACCGGTATTTCCTGACCGCTGCCAACCAAAGCGACAAGATTGCCGTGGTTGACTCCCGCACACAGAAAATGGCTGCTCTTGTCGATGTCGACAAGATTCCGCATCCCGGACGCGGCGCCAACTTCAATCATCCCAAATATGGTCCAGTCTGGGTCACTTCGGCACTCGGCAATGAGAAAGTGACGATGATCGGAACCGATCCTGAAAAGCACCCGCAATACGCTTGGAAAGTCGTTGAAGTGGCCAAAGGTCAGGGCGGCGGCTCGCTGTTCGTCAAAACCCATCCGAAATCCAATAATCTGTGGGTCGACACCACGTTGAATCCGGACCCGAAAATCAGCCAAAGCATCGCAGTATTCAATACCAAGAACCTTGCTGCCGGCTTTGAAGTGCTCCCGATAGCCGAATGGGCCGATCTGGGTGAAGGTCCCAAGCGCGTGGTACAGCCTGAATACAATCTTGCCGGTGATGAGGTCTGGTTCTCAGTCTGGAACGGCAAAGATCAGAAATCGGCCTTGGTCGTTGTTGATGACAAAACCCGCAAGCTGAAGGCAGTCATTAAGGATCCCCGCTTGATTACGCCGACAGGTAAATTCAATGTATTCAATACCGGCAAGGATATCTACTGAGTCCGGTATGCCAGTACATCCCGAAAACCCCGGCTGCGGCCGGGGTTTTCTTTTTCCGGCATATCGCCCGGATCAGTAAAACCAACCGGCACGGAATGCAACGCCCGTTGCCACAAATACCACAGCAATCAGCGTGACCGCGACGATATGCCAGGCAAGGTCATTCAAGCTTTCCGCACAAAGTCTTGGAATCACACGCAACCGTGCATCCACAGCCAAGATTACGGTCAAGGCCAGCAGCGCCAGCTTCAACGCGATAGGGCGCGCCATGGGCACGGCAAGATTGAACCACATTGTGATGTCGGGCAGCATGTCATGGGCGAGCCAGACCCCGGTAAGCACCTGCACAGCCAACGCGGGTATGCCGATGCGTTCGAACTGGGATTCGAAGCGCATCAGCGCTTCCGTCGATCGACGGCGTAATGCATCGGGCAGCACCGTCAGCGCGAGCAGGAGGTGGCCGCCGGTCCAGATTGAGGCCCCGAGAAGATGCAGCAGCAGAATGTAGGAATGCATTTTCGATTCACCTATTTTTTAATGGTCGATATTTCGTCAACGAAAAGCCGCCTTTCGGCGGCTTTTCAAAACGAACCACATGCCTGATCAGTATACGTATTCGACGCTGACCCAAAGCTTGCGGGTATCCCGCGCGAAGGTGTCCGCCTGATAGTCGGCGAGTTTGAGCAAGCCGGCCCAGTGTTTATTGAAGGCATAGGCCAGCGATACATTCCATTCGCTGCCGTAGTGACGGCTGCCCGCATCGGACTGGTAATCGTGCCAAGCCGCAACGGCGGTGGTCTTGCCGAATTTGCGGTTCCAGCTGAGATAGGCATCGTCCAGACCATCAACCGGCGTATTCAGGAATTTGTCGGCCCAGCCGTTGAAAGCATGCAGGGTGGCGAATGGAGTGGCAAAGCCGTAATTACCGTTACCGCCCAGTTGTTCCCAGCCTGCTTTAAAGGTATTGGATTTCCAGACCAGACCGCCCTCCAGCAACAGGTAATGGGCATCGATGGCCGCAGCGCCATCGGCGTAGGCATCCTGTTTGGCATATTCTGCCGTGGCCAACCAGCCGATACCGTCCGGCATCTCTTTCTTGGCGGTATAACGCAGGCCGAGATTGCGGTGCGAAGTCAGCGGCAGGGTTTGGTTGTCGATGAAATGGGCGTAGCCGGTCAAGGTGCCCGGCCCGGCTTTTCCGCTCAGCGCCAGCAGATGCGCGTCCAGCTGGTAACGGGCCAGATTTTCATTCGGATGATCGGCTCCGGTCACCCGCTGCGCCCGATCCAGATAGTCATAGCGGAATTTCAGGCCATTCTTGAAGGCGTGCTGCACATCCAGGGCGTCGAAGGTCTGCTCGTTCTGCCGCCAACCGACATTGCCGAAGAAACGCTGATTGTCCCATTGAAGGCGTTGGCGACCAAGCGTGAACTGGCTTGACGCCTCCGGGGCATAGCGCACATAGGCTTGGTTCAGCTCGCTGTTATCCGGGTCAAGTATGGTCGGATACGCCGTTTGACCGTTGGCGGTGCTGTTGAAATCTTCGCCGAACAGATGCTGAGTGGCTTCCAGCTCAATGACACCGCTCCAGCCCGAATGCACGGCCGTCTGGTAACCCAGACGCGCACGCAGCGTGTTGGCCAAGGCCG
>CAIZLW010000155.1 GCA_903933915.1 uncultured beta proteobacterium
AGCGGCTTCGCGGGTGCGGTGGTCTTGGCTGGTGCGGAAGAAGTGAGGTTGCGCTCGGCCCAGGCCATTGCCCAGGCGGTGAGCGCCACGGCAATCGAGGCGAGCGCGAAAGGCAGGCGCGGGTCGGCATCACGCAAGACGCCGGTCAAATACGGTGCGATGGCGCCGGCGATGCCCAGGCCCAGCAGCCACATTCCCGACAGCCACGGTTTGGCGCCGGTGGCCGCGTATTTGCCGATCAGTACCAGCGGCGGTGCGCGCAGCGCAGACGAGGTGATGGTCCAGACAAAAGTCAGTGCGAGAAACAGCAGCGGACTGCCGTTCGGCGCGGCGAGCGGCAGTGCCAGGAAGGCCAGCGCCGAGATCAGTGTGATCAATCCGATCTGCGGCCCGAGTTTGCCGACGATGCGCGCGCTGCGGTCGGCTTTGACGCCCATCGCCCAGTCGGCGATGAGGAACACCAGTTGATCGGCGACCAGAATCCAGATAATCCACGATTTCGCAATGCCCGCTTCCGCGGCCAGTCGCGGCAAGAAGATCACATACACCGTCCACGTCAGCGTGAAAAACAGCTGCAGCAGGGCGAAAACGATTCCGGTGCGTAGGGTCGGATTATTCATGGTGGCGCAGGCAGTGTGACCAAGCAGGGTGCGCCGGTCAATCGGCTGCAGCATCACCGCATGCCGCCGGTCGGTGGTAAATTGCTTTTAACAACAGGCGGGGGAGAGCATGAGCAAAAAGTTTCGCTGGGCTGTCGCAGTTATTGCAGTCATCGCCTGGGGCTGTGTCCATGCGCAGTCTTATCCGCAGCGGCCGATCCGCATGGTGATCGGCCTGCCGGCGGGCGGCAGCACCGATGTGATGGGGCGTATCGTCGCCGCCCGTCTGTCCGAAAAACTGGGGCAGCAGGTCGTTGTCGACAACCGGCCCGGGGCGAGCGGCATCATCGGCATCAATCTCGCGGTCAATTCGCAACCCGACGGTTACACGCTGATCATGGCGGCGGGTTCCTGGGGCACGATCGGCACGCTGTTCAAGCTGCCGTTTGATCTGCAGAAAGATCTGGCGCCGGTTGCTTTTATCGGGACATCCCCTTACGTGCTGGTGGTGCAGTCGACATTGCCGATCAAAAACATGACTGAGCTGATCGCGCATGCCAAGGCGAACCCGGGCAGGCTGACATGGGCCGGTTCAACGCCGGGCTCGCTGCAGCGGCTGGCCGGCGAACTGCTCAAACGCAGCGCGGGCATCGACATGCTGTACGTGCCGTACAAGGGTACCGGCGCAGTGATTCCCGATCTGCTCGGCGGGCGGCTGGATGCGGCGATCGACAACGTGCTGGTGCTGTCGCCGTATATCCGCAAGGGCCAGTTGCGCGGCATTGGCGTGACCAGCAATAAACGTTCGGTGGTGTTCCCGGAGCTGCCGGCGCTGGCCGAAACCGGACTGCCCGGATTCAATGCCGTTGGCTGGTTCGGTTTGTTTGCTGCGGCCAAAACGCCGCAACCCATTGTGACCCGGCTCAATGCCGAAATTACTGCACTGCTGCAGGAACCGCAGACGCGCGACCGGTTGCTGGCACAGGGTGCCGAGCCCTTGCCGGGACCGCCCGAGGATTTGCGCAGGCATCTGGCGCGGGAAATCGAAACCTGGAGCAAAGTGATTCGCGACGCGGGAGTCAAAGCGGAATGAACCCTGGTAATCAGCAGTTGGCCTGCGAACCCGCAGCCGATGTGTTCGAAGCGGCGCGAACGCGGCGTTCGGTCCGCGCCTATAAATCTGATCCGGTGCCGCCGGCGCTGTTGCGCGAGATCGTCGAACTCGGCCGTCATGCGCCGAGCGGTTCCAACATCCAGCCCTGGCGCGTGCATGTGCTGACCGGCGCGACGCTGCAGCGCGTGGGTACGGCGATTCAAAGCGCATTTCTAAATGATGAGCCGGGGCATCAGCGGGATTACGATTACTACACCGATCCGGTGTTTGAGCCGTACCTCGCGCGACGCCGCGCCTGCGGCTGGGGGTTGTATGGAACCCTGGGCATCGGCAAAGGGGATCACGCAAAATCCAAAGCCTATCGCGCCAGCAATTACACCTTCTTCGGTGCGCCCGCCGGCCTGGTGTTTACCATCGACCGTAAACTGGAAAAGGGCAGCTGGCTGGATTACGGCATGTTCCTGCAGACGCTGATGCTGGCGGCGCGGGCGCGCGGCCTGCACACCTGCGCGGAAGCGTCGATTGCGAGTTATCCGGATGTGGTGCGCCGCGAACTCGGCCTGGGCCATGAGTGGGTGGTGATCTGCGGCATGGCGATGGGGTATGCCGATGGCGGTGCGGTGGTGAATACCTTCCAGCCGGAGCGCATTGCGCTGGAGCAATACACAACTTTTCTTGATTAAAAATTAATAAATAAAACAATAACTTACGGTTCAAATACGCGGTTGCCCGAGCGTGGCGGCAGGGTTTGCAGATGACACCACTCGGGCGTGGCGTCGGGATGTTCCAGCCACAGGCCGATTTCCTCAAGCACATCGAGATGCGCCAGGCACCACGCGTCGAGCGCGCCGTCGCGGTCTTCCAGGTCAATCGCGAGGCAGCTGATGTGTTTGCTGCCTTTGGCAGCACCGGGCACGCTGGCGTTGATCGCTTCCGGCCGCCAGCCCGAGCTGACTTTTCGCGTAAGGCCGGCGCGTTTGAGCAGACGGTTCACGCGGCGCAGGGTTTCACGGGCGTTGGCGCGCAGTTCGGGTGTCAGTTCATGGTGATACTCGCGGTCGCGCCCCATATAGTAGTCGGCGAGTTTCAGCGCGGGCATGCGTTTGCGGACTTTCATGGGGCGCAAGATTACCCGATTCCGCGCGCTGCGCTTACACTATCCATGAGGAATCATGGTGAAGTCATAAGGGGAGAATACGGATGGCCGACAACTTCAATATGGATGCCTATTCGCCGCAGCAGATCGCCGAGCGGGTCGACAACATCGGCGTCACCAAGGCGCGATTGCCGCTGCTGTCGATGGCGATGCTGGGCATGCTGGCAGGCGCCTTCATCGGGCTCGGCGCCTTGTATTACACGCTGGTAGTCAGCGACGCCAGCCTGTCGTTTGCCGTGGCGCGGGTGCTGGGTGCGGTGTGTTTCTCGCTGGGGCTGCTGCTGGTGGTGGTGGCGGGTGCCGAACTGTTTACCGGCAACAATCTGCTGGCGATGGCCTGGGCCGACGGCAAGGTGAGCACGGCAGAAGTGCTGCGCAACTGGGCGGTGGTGTGCGCGGCAAACTTTGTCGGTGCTGCGGGTCTCGCCTTGCTGGTATTCCTGTCGGGACATGCCGGCATGAACGGCGGTGCGATTGCGCAGTCTTATCTGAAAATCGCCATTGCCAAAAGCACGATGCCGGTTGCCGAACTGTTTTTCCGCGGCGTGTTGTGCAATGTGCTGGTGTGCATGGCGGTGTGGATGGTGCTGGCCGGGCGCAGCGTGGTCGACAAGTTCTTCGCCATCGTGCTGCCGGTCTCGGCCTTTGTCGCCGCGGGATTCGAGCACTCGATCGCCAACATGTATTTTTTTCCGCTGGCTCTGTTGTTGAAGGAATCGGGCATTGCGCTGCCGGCCGGTGCTGATGCCATCACCGTCTATGCGATGTTGCGTAACCTGGTGCCGGTGATTCTCGGCAACATTTTCGGCGGCAGCGTGCTGGTGGCGCTGGTGTATTACGTGATTTACATTCGCCCGAAAAAAATCGGTTAATGACCGGCCCATGAGCGCCGACCTGCTGATTCACGCCACGCTGACGGTCAGCGGCGACAGCGCGCTGTTGCCGGCGGCCGATGCGCGGATCAAGGCGCTGCTGGTCGGGGAGATATTCGAGGGCGGATTCGAAGAGCATCACGGCGACGATGCGCTGTCGTACGACTTCAAGGTGCGCGGCGGCGTGCCGTTCCCGGCGTTTGCGCTGGCCTCGCAGGAGTTTCCGCAACTGGCGGTGGTGGCGGAGTGGGTCAATGTGGCCGCAGGTCGCCGCGGCCGCGCGCGTATTGCCGACGGCAAGATTGTCGATCACACCGAGGATTTAATCGCGACCGGTATTGCTGATGCGGCCAACCGTTATTTCGATATCGCCGCAGACAGCACGCTGCAGCTCGCTTTTGCCGTGGTGCGGCGCGACCGGCGGCTGTGGAGCGGGTATGTGCTGAACCATGAGCGCGATGCGCTGTTCGAGATCAGCCGCGATGACGAGGCAATCGAGTTGCGGGTGACGGAAGGTGCTGCCGAGTGGGCGTGCGTCTGGTCCTTGCGCGGCCCTGATGATGAAGCGATGGCGCAGGCCTGTGATTCCCCGCAGCCGGTGGATCAGGTGCTGTATGGCGAGATGGAACGGCTGGCGCAGGATTTTGTTGCGGAATGGATCTGGCTTAGGGACGCACCAGCCACGGAAACGGCGATCGAGCGTGACCGTTACGGACGGTACGGTTATACGGTGCGCGATGCCAATGTCCGTGTCGCGCGTCTGCAGCGGATACGCGGTGACGCCGATATGCACCAGCCTTTGCTGTATTCGACGCTGGAGGCCGAAAACGACTGGATACGCGCCGTGCTGCAGCGCTGCTGGGCGTGACTTCGTAGCCCGGATGCAGGCGGCAAGCCGTCCCCCAAGAAGACTTCCGTTGGGCGGAATCCGGGACGGACGTTGGGAAAATATACCGCGGTGCTTTCTCCCGGATTCCGGCCTATGGCCTGCATCCGGGCTACAAAGTCAGTATTGATTCGGCGGTCGCCGTCGCCACTGGCGGATCAGCAGCCAGCCGCCGAGCATGCCGCCAAGGTGTGCGAAATGTGCGACGCCGGACTGGGTGCCGGTGACGCCGAGAAAGATTTCCAGAAGACCGTATAACGTGACAAACAGCCAGGCCGGCATCGGAATCGGCGGGAACAGCAGCATCACTTTGTGATGCGGGAAAAACAGGCCGTAGGCGAGCAGCAGGCCGAATACGCCGCCGGAAGCGCCGACCGTCGGGTAGGCTTCGCCGCCGACCAACGACAGCACGGTCAGTTGTGTAAGGGCTGCGGCGAAAATGCAGCCCATGTAATACACCAGAAATCGCCGCGATCCGAACGCCCGCTCCAACTGGCCGCCGAACATGTACAACGCCAGCATGTTGAAGCCGATGTGCATCAGGCCGCCGTGCAGGAAGCCGTAGGTGATGACTTGCCACGGCATGAAGCCGGCGCCGTAGGCGGCCGGCGTGTTGAACGGCCACAGGCCGAACCAGACGATCAGGATGTCGCCGAGAAATTCCTGTAGCAGGAAGATCGCGACATTGGCGATCAGCAGTGTTTTGGTGACGGGCGGCAGCATCGACCGAATACTACACTGCCGCCGTTACCGGTTTCGCAGCGACCAAAATTGTCAGGCGAGTACTGCCGGCAGTTGCGGCGCAAGTTTGGCGCGTTCCGCAGTGGCTGTGCCGTTCAGCGCAAAACCGAGAAGTTTGCCCTCCGCACTGTTGAACAGCGATTTGACGCCGTCAGCAGTGGCTTCGACCTGCCAGCTTCCAGTCGCGCCGACAGCGGGCGGTGCGATGATGGTCGGGCAGGCGGGGGTTTTGACCATCACCGGCATCGCGGGGAAGGATACTGCCGTTGGTTTGCCGGCGAGGGTCTGCGCCAGTGCGCGCGAGGCGTGCATGATCGGCATCACGTAGGGCATCACCAGGCCTTCGATTTCCGCGCAGTCGCCCAGGGTGTAGACGTCGGGCGCGCTGGTGGCGAGATTGCGGTTGGCGACGATGCCGCGGTTGATTTTGATGCCCGCGGCGGCGGCGAGCGCGGTGCGCGGTTTCAGACCCACGGCGGACAACACGAGATCAGCCTGCAGTGTGGCGCCGCCGACCAGCGTCAGCGTGTAAGCACCGTTGTCGCTGTCGACTGACTGCACGCTCGTGCCAAGATGCCAATGCACGCCCAATGCGGCGAGTTTGTCCTTGAGCATCGCGCCGCCTTCCGGCGGCAGCAGGCGGCCCAGCGCCTGCTGGGCGATGTCGATGATGTCGACGGTGTAACCGCCGGCGGCGAGGTCGTTGGCGAATTCGCAACCGATCAGGCCGGCGCCAATGATGGCGACGCGTTTTTTTCCTTCCAGCGCGTTGCGGAAGCGGGCGTAGTCGTCAAGGTCGTTGACGGTCTGGATGTCTGCGGCGCCGCTGCCGTTGATCGGCAGGCGGATCTGGTCGGCGCCCAGCGCCAGTACCAGTTTCGAATAGTGCAGCGTCTCGTCGCCGATCTTCAGCGTGTGCGCTGCGGTGTCGATGGCATCGACGCGGGTGTTGGCGTGCACGGTGCCCTTGAGCTGTTCCGCCATCTGCGCCGGCGTGCTCAGCGCGATGGCGGCCGGCGTTTTTTTCGAGGCGATGGCGTTGGACAGCATCGGTTTGGAATAAAACGGGCTGCTGTCGGCGGCGATGATGACCAGTGGGACTGCTGCGTCGAGCTTGCGCAGTTCCTTGGCGGTGTTGTAGCCGGCTAGGCCGCTGCCGATGATGACGATGGGATGCATGAGAATTCCTGAGGTGCTTAAAAGTCCGCGAAGGATATCAGCGGAGCAGGGTGTCGAACAGCATCATCAGCACAAAGCTTCAGATGAGACCTGTGGCTGCCACACGTTTGCTGCCGCTGCAGTCTGCGTGGAGATTGTTACGGTATCCGTGGTGCAGGGGCCCGCCGGAAACGGCAGGCCCCTGCAGCTTGCTGTTACGCGGCTTTGAGAACCATTTCGAAGTCGGCCTTGAGGATGCCGCACTCCGGGCAGGCCCAGTCTTCCGGGATGTCTTCCCAGCGCGTGCCGGCCTGGATACCGTGTTCCGGATCGCCGGCAGCTTCGTCGTAAATATAACCGCAGACAATACATTCCCATTTTTGCATTTCGGTTGCCATGTGTGTTTCTCCTGGATAGCTTGGGTTGATCAGGCGGCGATTTTCGCGCGCACCGAACGGTAGTGGTTGGCGTGACGCTCTTCGACCTTGGCCAGTGCGGCGAAGCGCTTGGCGGCTTTGGCCAGCGTCTGCTGGAAGCGGGCGGCGTGTTCCTTCGACTCTTCGATCTGCTCGTCCATTTCCTTGACTGCGGCGTGGTTGCCTTCCTGTTCGGCGAGGTGGCGGAACTGCGGATACATTTCGGTGTATTCGTAGGTTTCGCCGGCGATTGCCATGTCCAGCGCCTTGGCCGGGGTCAGTTCGGTTTTCGGGTAAAGCAGGTCGAGGTGGCCGAAGGCGTGCTGTACTTCCTGCGCTGCGGTTTCTTCGAATACTTTGGCGGTTTCAATGTCGCCCTGTTCGCGGCTGATCTTGGCGAAATACATGTATTTGATGTGCGCCATGGATTCGCCGGCGAAAGCGGCTTCGATGTTCTTGATGGTGACGGATTCGGGTTTCATCTGCATCTCCTGTGGTTGAAAGTTTGTGCGTCTTGCAACGCATGAGACGCATTCTGGAGATGGCCGAGTTATTAATCTAATTGATTGTTGATAACACTTAGATAGTAATTAGCTATATCAACGGCCGATTGGCATCCCATTGAATTAATTGATTATTTATTTGACGGGCGCGGTGCCGTTGAGCGCGCAGGCGGCAATGGCGTCACTGATGACGTCCAGTGCAGGGGTGCGCGGGAAGCTGGAGCGTGAGGCGAGCACGACGCGCCGGTCGGGTACCGGCCGGGTAAACGGGATGTAGGTCAGCAGGTCGTTGCCGGCACGTTTTACCGGGATTGCCGAGGCCGGCAATACGGTCAGGCCGAGCCCGGAGGCGACCATCAGGCGGATGGTTTCCAGTGAGGAGCCCTCGACGGTTTTTTGCAGCGAACCGGGGGTCGCGCTGGAGCGGTTCAGCGCCGGGCAGGCGTTAAGGACCTGATCGCGGAAACAGTGGCCGGTGCCAAGCAGCAGCAGGCTTTCGCCCGCCAGTTCATTGGACGAGATGGCCTTGCGTTTGGCCCAGGGATGGGTTTTCGCCAGTGCCACGACAAAATCCTCGTCATACAGCGGCGTCACCGTAATGCCCGGTTCGTTGAAGGGCAGTGCGACGACGGCGGCGTCGATGTCGCCGCGTTTCAGCCGTTCCGACAAAACCGCGGTGTAATTCTCTTCGAGAATCAACGGCATCTTCGGCGCGCGCCGCCTGAGAATCGGAATCAGTTGCGGTAGCAGATAGGGCCCGATGGTGAAAATGACGCCGAGCTTGAGCGGACCATCCAGCGGATCAGCCGTTGATTTTGCAATGGATTTGACCTTGTCCGCTTCTTCCAGCGTGCGCTGCGCCTGTTCGATGACGCGATTGCCGGCCGGGGTGATGGTCAGTTCGCCGGGGCCGCGCTCGAAGAGTTGCACGCCGAGTTCTTCTTCGAGTTTCTTGACCGCAACCGACAACGTGGGCTGGCTGACGAAGCAGGTTTCCGCAGCACGGCCGAAGTGGCGTTCACGGGCAACAGCGACGATGTAGCGCAATTCGGTGAGTGTCATGGCGGCGGAACTTTAGCGGAAACCCGCAGTCTTTACAGTGTGAGCATTCTGCTGGATCTTGGTTGGTCGCAAAAGCTGCGATAAATCAATAGCCTGCAGTTTGTGAGCGAACGCATGTCTCCCCTTTGGGCGCCTCCGGGCGCCCATTTTTTTACCCGGTTTTTAGCATTGAAAATTGCCAACGTGCACGTCGTGCATCAGCTTGTGGATGCAAGTCTTTGATTTTGGATTGTTAACACGGTTGGTTCGCGAATCTGAGAGCATCGCGTGTTTTTTCGGGTCGGCCATTTAATTTTTCCCCGGTATCGCCCAGGCCTCTTCCTTGGAAACGCCAGGCGGCGGCGTGAACAGGATTTGCGTTTCGCCCAACAGTTTGGCCGCGCCGCCCCAGGCATCTGCGGCCTTACGCTGATCGGCCTTGGCGCGGGCATCGACTGCTTCCGGATCGCAGATATTGCGCAGTAGTTGCTCCAGCGCCAGAACTGTATTCGCATCGGTGCCGGCGAGGTCGTGCGTTTCGTCCGGATCGCGCGCCAGGTCGAACAACTGCGGCGGCATGCCGGTGTGGTAAATGAGTTTCATTGGGCCGTCGCGCACTACGAATGCGCCGGCTTTCGAGCCCTGGGCATGATATTCGGCAAAGGTGGTGCGCCGGGTTTCATGCCCGCCGATTGCCGGCCACAGGTCGATGCCGGGCAGGTCGGCGTCGGCAGTGGAGAGGCTGGCGCCAGCGCCAGCAACCAGCGTCGGGAACAGGTCGACGTGCGAGGCGTGCTGCTGCACCACACGGCCCTGGGGCACGCCCGGCCCGGAAATCAGCAGCGGCACGCGGATTGCGCCTTCGTAGAGGTTCTTTTTGCCGAATACGCCCTGCGCGCCAAAGAGTTCGCCGTGATCACTGGTGTAGGCGACACGAGTGCGGTCAAGCAGGCCGAGTTCCTCCGCTGCTTTAAGAACCGCGCCGATCTGTTCATCAAGATGGGTGATCAGTGCAAAGTAGCCGGCGGCGATCCGGCGCAACGCGGCCTCATCGGTCATTACGTGCATGCCGTCCATATAGCGCAGAAACTCCACCGCCGGATGTTCAGGGCGCTGGCCCGGCCGGAACGCCGGCGGTAGCGGCATGCTGCTTTCGGGGTAAAGGTCCCAAAGACGCTGCGGCACGGTGAACGGCGGATGGGCGCTGATGTACGACACATAAAGTACCCAAGGCTTGTCGCTGTTACCGGCATGCTGCTTCAGCCAAGCGATGGAGCGGGCGGTGATGTCACGGTCATAGTCCTGGTAATGCGTGGCGCCGACGCCGGAACGCTCGATATAGAGTTTCCAGAAGCTGCCGTCGTCCTTGGGCGGTTCCGCGCCGTAACCGCGCAGCAGGTTCTTGATCGCGCCCTTGCCCTCGTGCAGGTGCATGGGCACGATTTCTTCGGTGAAACCGTTATCGTCCTCACTGGAGCGGTAGTGCAGCTTGCCGATCGCGGTGACGTTGTGGCCCTGCTCGCGCAGGCGGTGGTGCCAGGTCGGTACCCGCCCGTCGTAGGTCAGGGCGTTGTCCCAGTAGCCGGTCTGGTGCGGGTAACGGCCGGTGGCGAGGCTGGAACGCGACGGGCAGCACAACGGGCTGGTGCAATAGGCGTTGGCGAAACGCACGCCGCGTGCGGCGATGCGGTCCATGGTCGGGGTCTGCACCAAGGGGTGGCCCTGGCAACCCATCAGGTGGCCGTTGTGGTTGTCGGACTGAAACAGGATCAGGTTGGCGGGGCGGGTCATATAGCTCCTCAATCGATGGTGATGCTGGCCTGCTTGCCGACGTTAGCGATGCGTGCGCGCTCGGATTTCATGAACGCGGCGAACTCAGCGGGCTGCTCCGGTTGCGCCGTTGCGCCGTTCTTGTTCATCTGGGCCCTGACTTCGGGGGCATTCAGCGCGATCATCAGTTCCTTGTGCAGGCGCTGGGTGATCGCCGCCGGCGTGGCTTTGGCGACCGAGACGCCCCACCACTGCACGATCTCGTAGCCGGGCACGGTGTCCGCCATGATCGGCAGTTCCGGCAGCAGCGGATCACGTTTTGCGCCGGTGGTGGCGAGCACCTTGATGCGCCCGGAGCGGCCGTGCGGCATTGCGATCAGCGGCGAGGTGATCAAATACTGGATCTGGCCGCCGATCATGTCCGTCATTGCTAGGGCGGCGCCCTTGTACGGGATATGCGTGGTCTTGATGCCTGCCAGCACATCGAACATGGCGCCGGCGAGGTGCGCCGGCGAGCCGTTGCCCGCGGAGCCGTAGTTGAGCTGTCCCGGCTTGTCTTTTGCGAGCTTGACCAGGTCGGCGACGGAATTGACCCCGAGCCCGGCGTTGACCGTGACGACGTTCGCTACCCAGGCAATGCGCGACAGCGGCATGAAGTCGCGCTCGGCGTCGTAGGGCAGGTTGCTTTTCAGCGCCGGCAGCGAGGCAAACAGGGTCGAGGTGGCCAGCAGCAGCGTGTAGCCGTCGGGGGCTGCGCTCTTGACAATTTCGACGCCGATGATGCCGCTGGCGCCGGAGCGGTTGTCGATGATCACCTGCTGCTTCATCTGTTCCGACAGGCGGGCGCCGACGATGCGCGCGAGGATGTCCGGCGAGCCACCGGGAGGACTCGCCACCAAGAAGCGGATCTGCTTGTTCGGATACCCCCCTTGTGCCGCCGTTGTGGCGGAGAGCACCAGCAGGGCGCCGGTTACCATTAGACGCAGGATGTGATGCACGATTCCCTCCCGGTGGTTGCTGTTACTTCTGGTTTTGATTGGTCTGGTTTTGATTCGCTTCGTAATACGAGGCCTTGGAACCCGGCGGCGGGGAATAGCGGAAAGTGCCGCGCTTGAGGATGGCGTCTTCGCCGCCATATTTGTTGATCATTGCTTTCTGGTCGGCCTTGGCCTGCTGGTCTGCGGCCTCGGGATTGACCACTTTGCGCAGTGCCTGTTCGCATTCGGCAATTACCGTTTGGTAAGCGGGATCACGGCCAAGATCCTTGCGTTCCTCCGGATCGTTTTTCAGATCAAACAGCATCGGCGGGACGGTCGCGTAGTGGATGTATTTCCATTGGCCATGGCGAATCATGAAGGCACCGCACATCGAGGCCGCTGCGTGATATTCCGAGAGGATGGTGCGCGGCGGGACCTTGCCTTGCGCGACATCAATCAGCGAGGCGCCGGGCAACGTGGCGTCGTCGGGATGTGCTTTCGCACCAAGGGCGTGGATGAAAGTCTGGAAGCCGTCGGCCAGGGTCACCGGTGTATCACAGACATTGCCGGCAGGCACGCCGGGGCCTGCCATAATCATCGGAATACCGGCGGATTCTTCATACATCGTCGACTTGCCCCACATGCCGCGGGTGCCGAGGTTGTCGCCGTGGTCGGAGGAATACACCACACGGGTGTTATTCATCAGGCCGGTTTCTTCCAGCGTGCGCAGGATCTTGCCGACGTTGTCATCCATGAACGAGGTCAGGCCGAAGTAGGCGGTGATCGCGCGGCGCACCATCGGCGCGTCAAATGGATCGTCGTAACACATGCTCTTGCGCATCGCGTCGATGAAGGGATGATGCGGGCGCTGGTCGTGGTCATACATATTGGGCCAGGGTACGGCATCTTCGGGATACATGTCGTAGAACTGCGGCGGTGCGATCAGTGGGAAATGTGGTGAGACGAAGCCAACGTACAGGGCCCACGGCTTGGCTTTTAACGCCGGGGCCTTGGTCTTCAGCCACTTGATGGTTTCAGTGGCGATGTCGCGGTCGTATTTGGTGTATTCGGATTCGCCGCGACCGGCTTCCGGGCCGAGATTGGCGGAGCCCGAACGTCGCGGTAGTTCTTCGCGGATCAGTCCAAGCAGATCGCCGACGCCGTTGACGATATGCAACGGCAGGATCTCCTCGTCGAAGCCGTTGCGTTTGGCTTCGGAATCCAGGTAATGCAGCTTGCCGATCGAGGCGACATGGTGACCCTGCGCCATCAGCCGATGACCCCAGGTCGGAATCTTGCCGTCATAGGCGATGGCATTGTCCCAGTAGCGGATCTTGTGCACATACTGGCCGGTGGCGAAGGACGCGCGCGCCGGCACGCAGATCGGGCAATTGGTGTACGCCGATGTAAATCGCGTGCCGCGGGCGGCCAGCGCATCGAGGTTGGGTGTCTTGATCATCGGATGGCCGGCGCAACCGAGCACGCGTTTGTTGTGCTCGTCGGACATGATGAAAATCAGGTTGGTGGCTTCGCTCATGGTCTCTCCCGGTTACGTATTCTTGGTTACTTGTATTTTTTGGTAATGAGATCGGCGACGCTGGTGCCGGCATCAATGTCGGCTTTGCGCTTGCTGTCGCCGGCGTCGATCTTGCGCGCGGCTTCCAGCACCAGTGCTGCTTTTTCATGCGGAACAACGGCAACACCCGCATCATCGGCGCAGATGATGTCACCCGGTTTGACCGGGATACCGCAGATCTGCACGGTGCCGTTGACTTCAACGGTCTGCATGCGCCACTTGCCGGTGATCGGCGTGAAGCCTTTGCACCATACCGGCCAGTCCATGCCGCGATACTGGTCGGGATCGCGCACCGTCGCGTCGACGATGGCGCCGATGAAGCCCTGACGCTTGGCGATGGTCGCCGACTGACCACCCATGTTGGAGCAGCCCATCACGCCTTCAATCACCAGCACGTCGCCGGGTTCGGCGAGATTGTGTGCTTCGGTTTCGCCCTGACCGCTGGTTTTGTCGGTGGCGGCTTTGTGGATCTGCGTGGCATGCGCAATATTGCGCACCGTCAAGGCCGGGCCGACGATGCGTTTGCCGAGGTTGACCGGCGGCAACACGTAACCGGGAATGATGGCGACCAGCCCCAGTTCATCGCAGGCATCGGACAGTGTGCCGGTCAGGTCAACGAGGTTGCGAAAGCCTTCAATGATTTCAGGTGCAACGCACGGCAGTTCCAGCATGCGGATGGCTTCGCGCGGCAGTTTGCCGAGTGTTTTCTTTGCCATGAATATCCTCCGGGTAAGCGGAAGATATTACTACGCGCCAACTTGGTGGCGCGTAGTCATCCGAGCATGTGGACTGGAGGAAAAGACTTAACCGCAGGTGCCGGTAAACCCGCAAGCCGTGCAGTAATCACAGCCGTCCTTGCGGATCAGCGTTGAATTGCCGCACTCGGGGCAGCGTGAACCTTTCAT
>CAIZLW010000156.1 GCA_903933915.1 uncultured beta proteobacterium
GTTGATCACTTCACCCAGTCCTTGCTCAGATCTCAGCGCGGCAATGAAACCGGCTACCGTGTCTTGCACGTAATTGAAATCGCGCGTTGGTGAAACAGCACCCAGTTTAATCTGCCGCTGGCCGTTGGCAATCTGGGTGATGATGGTGGGGATCACTGCGCGGGCAGACTGACGCGGACCATAGGTGTTGAATGGCCGCGCAATCACGACTGGCAGGCCAAACGAGGCATAGAAAGAATACGCCAATTGATCGGCTGCAATCTTGGTAGCCGAATACGGTGACTGCCCCTGCAAAGGATGCGCTTCAGTAATGGGCACGAACCGCGCCGTGCCGTAGACCTCGCTGGTAGAGGTATGGATCATGCGCCTAACGCCAATCTCTCGTGCCGCTTGCAAAATGTTGAGTGTGCCTTTTACATTGGTATCTACGTAAGTATCTGGTGAATGGTAGGAGTAAGGAATGGCAATAAGAGCCGCTAGGTGCAGTACGGATTCGCACCCTCTCATTGCCTCTTTTACACCGTGCGGGTCGCGAATATCACCGGGGAATATCTCGAACTCACCTTTCACGTCAGAGCCACACCGATCCAACCACCCTCGGGAGTTAAAGGAGTTGTACATGGTGAATGCACGAACTTTATGGCCCAGTCGAACCAGTGCTTCCGTCAGGTGGGATCCGATGAACCCGTCCGCTCCTGTAATAAGTACAGACCCAGTAGTCAACATATGTTCAGATTTGCTCGTGTAGGTTGCATAGTAAATTTATTTCATTTTTGTCATATAGCATCGAAAAAAATATAGTCGTGCATGCTAAGTTTTTTGGATGGCAAATGAATTATTTGTACTTTATTGTTCGCAATAGTTTGAATAAAACTGGCAACTTGAGAACCCTACTTTTAAGTAGCGATCTACTATCTCGGCAACTATAGTTACAAATTATTCCATCGAATGAACGTAATTCTGATTTTTCATTTTCGTTGAAAAGAGTTTGCGGCTGAAATAACGACATCTATATCGTTATCCGCCATCTGCGGATGGCATGGCAAGGAAAGGCAGGTGTCGGCATGCAGCTCACTGTACTGCAACCCTTCAGGATCGCGTGCTATTCCCAAACAGGCCTCTTGGTGGTGAGCCGGGATGGGGTAATGTATTAGCGCTTGTACTTGATGCGTGTGCAAATGAGCTTGGAGTGCCTCGCGTTGATCACACGTAATTACATGAAGATGGTGAGTATGCGCTGAGGGGGCTTCTGGTGGGGCAAGGTGCCGGATTAGAGGATTCACAATCTCAGACCGGTAGGTCGCAGCAATTTTCCGTCGACGTTCGGTAAACTCAGGGAGCCATTTCAATCGTTCGATTAGCATGGCAGCGTGCATTTCATCCAGGCGGCTGTTCATTCCCAACTCTGGATGGTGGTAGCGTTTGCTTTGGCCATAATTACGCAGCTGGCCAGACCTTTGTGCGATGGTTTCATCGTCTGTGATGAGCATGCCGGCATCGCCTGCGGCACCGAGGTTCTTGGTTGGGTAGAAGCTGTAGGCGCCCGCCACGCCAAAGCTGCCGGCAAAGTTGCCATGCCAGTTGGCAAGATGCGCCTGCGCACAGTCTTCAATCAAACTGATGTTGAAATCACGGGTGAATGATGCCCAGGCATCCATCTGACGCAGCTGGCCGTAAAGATGAACCAGAATAACGGCTTTAGTTTTTGGGCTGATGCAACGCTCGACACTTTGAATGGAGAGTAAGGCGGTTTCGGGGTCAATATCTGCCACAACGGGGGTCGCGCCTGCGCGAAAAATGGCAAGCACGGTAGCAAAGGCTGTCATGGTCGTAGTGATAACCTCGTCGCCGGGGCCGATGTCTAGTGCGCGCAGTGCTATTTCAATGGCATCCATGCCGTTACCAACGCCGACGCCATGCGCAACGCCGCAGGCAGAGGACCACGCTCGCTCGAAGTCTACGACTTCATTTCCTAATACATACCAGCCGGACTCCAGCACGCGTTGTGCCGCACCCAGCATCGCAGCACGTAGCTCGGGGGGTTCCGACTTGAAGTCGTTCATAAGAATCATGGTTTCTCATCCCAGTACTGCCGATAGTTTTCCTTATAAAAGGCTACGGAGCGCTGCAAACCATCGATAAGACCAATTTTTGGCTGCCAGCCCAATTCTTTCGAAATGAGAGAAAAGTCACTGTAGTAATCGCCGATGTCTATTGCCTTACGTTCTGGAGGAAATGGCACCAATTCAAACGCGCCCCCATAGCCGAGGTTAACCATTATTTCTGCGAGCTTCTTCAAGCAAACCACTTCAGAACTGCCTAAGTTATATACTTTTCCGTTGGCGGCATCGTTTTTTCCTGCCAGTAACATGGCATCGACGCAGTCGTCTACGTAATTAAAATCACGTTGCTGTAGTCCATCACCGAATATTTGGATGGGATCACCTTTAATCAGCGATTGAACCCAAATGCCAAGAAAAGTTTGCCGTGCATCTTTTACACGCATGCCAGGGCCATAGGTATTTGTAAGCCGTAGCGCGCAGGCACGAATGCCGTAAACATTGTTATAGAGCAGGTGATACCACTCCCCTGCGAGCTTGTTAATACCATTTACGTCGACGGGGCGTATCGGATGTTTTTCATCAACCGGTAAATAATCTGGTTTGCCATATAGCTGTCGCGTACTGGCAAACACAATTTTGATGCCTGGGTTGGCCTTGCGGCAGGCCTCCAGAATTGAAAGTTGTGCAGTGGCATTAATCTCTAAATCGGTTTGTGGATTAGCCATTGAATCGAGATGGCTGGTTTGCCCTGCAAGATTAAATAAGTACTCCTTATCTGTGAGCAAATAGGGCATAGCGAAAGGGTCACGCACATCGCATATATTCACCACCACCTTCTCACGAATATCATCAATGTTAAAAATATTGCCACCATATTGCGGAATGAGGCTATCGACCAATGTTACGTGCGCTCCCTGTGCTACAAGGGCGCGCGCAAGATTAGAGCCAATGAAACCCAGTCCGCCGGTTATCAATACTTTTGCATTTGCGTAAAATTTCACTAGATATGCCCTGCCGATTCAACTTTGAAGTGCATCGGATCATTGCCCGATTTTACGAGCGAGTTACCGCATGGGTAGCAAAAACCACAATGGACTTTGTGTTCCAGAAAACGCCCTGGCCGCAAGCGTTTTTGGGCGGCGGCTATGAAGCTATTGACAGGATGCATGTCGATAATATAACCCATCCGTAGCCGGTGATTCAATTTTGGCGGGGTGCCCCATTTTAATTTTTTGGTAAGCTTCGTCACTGTTCCTCAAGCGAGTTTTTCGTAGTTCGTTTTGCCGAAACCCTGCTCCGGGAAGGCTGCGGTACGGCGCTGGCGTGCGTGCTGGTGATCCGCGCTGCCGATGCCCCCCGTTTCACCAAAACCCCCGCCTTTTCAATGCAACATTAAAATACCAGCGATGCACGATCTTGCCCTTGCTGCCCCCGTTTCCCTTGCGCCCTTACTCACGCCGCACGGCCGCTTGCTGCTGGTTGCGGATGCCGATGCGCCACCATTGTCTGAGGCGCTGGCGCAGCGTTTAGTTCAGGCATTTGCCCAGGGCGCCGGACACGGCTTGCTGCATCTGGGCGCGGCAGAAGTCGGTGCCGCGCTGCCGCCCGTGCTGGCCTGGTGGCGTGATTTGGCCAGGCGTTATGTGACTGGCCTGTGTGCGACGCCGGAGGGCGGTGAGATCGCGGTTGCCTTGCCCGATGAGGCGGCGCTGGCGGGGCTGGTTGCCGACGTTCCGCCGATGGCGGGGGCTGAGTATCTGAGTGTCGATGTCGTTGCGGCGCTGTGGGCTGAGCTCGATGCCGCGCTGCACGATGAACTGGCTGCATCGCAGCTCAGTTTGCAGGCGTTCCTCAAGGCGCGGCATCCGGCGTGGAATCAGGTGGGGCGGGTGCATTTCAATCTGGCCGAAAATCGCAAGGATGCGGAGGCGCCTTTTGCCTTTCTCGCCACGTATGCATCGAGCCTGTCGGCGCACGGCAAGGCGCGGCATCTGCCACTGTCGCAGGCCTTGTCGGAGTTTTCCGATGGCAAGAGCCAGGCGCGCCTGCTTTCACTGCTGCTTCCGGTTCAGTGCGCCGCCGAGCACTGTGGCTGGCTGCGCGAGATGGTGGCCGACGGGGCAATCTATCATCCGCTGCGCTGGACGCCGGACGAGGCCTTCCGCTTTCTCACCGATGTGCCGCAGCTCGAAGCCGCCGGCATTATCGTTCGCGTGCCGGGCGTCTGGCAGGCGGGTCGGCCTGCGCGGCCGCGGGTGAGCGCCAGCGTTGGCGGGCGGCCGCCGTCGGTGCTGGGCACGGATGCCTTGCTCGACTTCAGTGTGGAAATGACGCTGGACGGCGAGCGGCTGGATGCGGCCGAGATCAAGGCGCTGCTGGCCGGTGGGCATGGGCTGCAACTGATTCGTGGGCGCTGGGTCGAGGTGGATCAAAAGCGGTTGGTGCGCATGTTGAAGCGCTTCGAGGCGGTTGAGCAGGCGGCGGCAGAAAACGGACTTTCCTTCACCGAGGCCATGCGTCTGGTCGCCGGCGCCACGCTGGATCAGGCAGGCGATGCCGCCGACGCGGACTGGGCGACGATTTCTGCCGGCCCCTGGCTGGCCGAAACCTTGCAGGGCCTGCGCCAGCCGGAGGGCTTGGCGCAGGTTGATCCCGGCCCGGACCTCAAGGCCACGCTGCGTCCCTATCAGGCGGCCGGTCTGCGCTGGCTTTATCTGCTGGTCCGGCTGCGTCTGGGGGCTTGCCTGGCCGACGATATGGGCCTCGGCAAAACGATCCAGGTGCTGGCCCTGCTGCTGGTGCTCAAACGCGAGCAGAACACCGCATCGGCCAGCCGCCCCAGCCTGCTGATTGCGCCGGCCTCGCTGCTTGCCAACTGGGCGGCCGAGGCCGAACGCTTTGCGCCCGGCTTGCGCCTGCTGATTGCGCATCCGTCAGCGATGCCGGCTGCCGAGTTGCGGACGCTCGATGCTGTGAGCCTGAACGGCATCGACCTGGTCATCACCAGCTACGGATCGCTATTGCGCTCGGTCGGGCTGGAAGGCGTCGATTGGCGGCTGGCGGTGATTGACGAGGCGCAGGCCATCAAGAATCCGGCGGCCAAGCAGACGCGCCAGGTGAAAAAACTCAAGGCCGACGCGCGCATTGCGCTGACCGGGACGCCGGTTGAAAACCGGCTTTCCGATCTGTGGTCGATTTTCGATTTTACGCATCCCGGCTTGCTCGGATCGAGCAAGGCCTTTGCCGATTTTACGAAACGACTGGCCAGCGCCGAGCACTTCGGCCCGCTGCGCACGCTGGTGCGCCCCTATATCCTGCGCCGTCTGAAAACCGACAAACGCGTAATCACCGATTTGCCGGACAAGACGGAGCTCAAGGCCTGGTGCCACCTCAGCCCGGAACAGGCGGCGCTTTATCAGCAAAGCGTCAAGGCCCTGGCGGCCGCGCTGGAAGATGCCGAGGGGATGGGCCGGCGCGGGGTGGTGCTGGCCTTTCTGATGCGCTTCAAGCAGATTTGCAACCATCCCTCTCAATGGCTGGGCGACGGCGCCTGGCGCGCCGAGGACAGCGGCAAGTTCGGGCGTCTGCGCGAGTTGGCCGAGGTGATCGCCGCCAAGCAGGAAAAGGTGCTGGTCTTCACCCAGTTTCGTGAAACCACCGAACCGCTGGCCGCCTTTCTTGGCGCCATTTTTGGCCGCGAGGGATTGGTGTTGCATGGCGGCACGCCGGTCGCCCGGCGGCGTGAACTGGTCAAGCGCTTTCAGGAAGACGAGCTGACGCCGTTCTTCATTCTTTCGCTGAAGGCCGGCGGGGCCGGGCTGAACCTGACCGCGGCGTCGCATGTGATCCACTTCGATCGCTGGTGGAATCCCGCTGTCGAAAACCAGGCCACCGACCGCGCTTTCCGTATCGGCCAAAAGCGCAACGTGCTGGTGCACAAGTTTGTCTGTCGTGGCACCATTGAAGATCGTATCGATCAGTTGATTGAATCGAAACGACAACTGGCCGACGATGTGCTGGAAGGCGGTGCTGAAATACGCCTCACCGAAATGAGCGACCGCGAGTTGCTCGATCTGGTGAAGCTTGACCTTGGCGCGGCACAGGAAAGCTGAGCGTCGGGGATTGAGGGAGTGATATGAGCTACTACCAATGGGCGCCCTATGTGCCGGTGGCCGAGCGGCGCAGGCAGGCCGAGAAGGCTGCGGCCAAAGCGGCCAAGGGCGGCGAAAAGTTTGCACCGATCGCCCCCTATCGCGGCGCCATCGCCAAAACCTTCTGGGGCAAGGCCTGGTGTGACAATCTGGAACGCTACA
>CAIZLW010000157.1 GCA_903933915.1 uncultured beta proteobacterium
AACTCATGCAGACAGAAAGAATGCAGAAAACAGAAAAAAACCCTTCTGACATATACGTTGACAGACTTAAACCCCGCACTGCCAAAGGGCTTCGCTGTTAACAGCCGATCAGAAAACTGGCACCCGCCACGGAACGTGCAGCGGACAATTAGGCCGGCTCGATGGCCACGAAGACGAGCCGCTGGCTGCCAGGCAAGTAATTTTTAGCCACGCGGGCTGCTGAACCGCTTCAGGTTCCGCATTATCTCAATCATGGTCGGTCGAATTTCAAGGGTGGCTTGCGCACGATCGCTGATTGGCCGGTCGTCGCCGTCGGTAATTTCATCCCGCACAGCGCCGCTGGCATTGACCGGAAAAGCGACTTTGAGATGCTCGCCAATATAGGCGATCCGGTTCCAGTCGCCCGCAACAGCATAGTCACGATGAAAATCCGGCGCCAGAAGGTTGTAGCCCAGCGAATAATCTGCCGACGGGTTGCGCACGCCCAGCAGGGGCATCAGCGTCGCCGGAATATCGAGATGGCTGCTGATGCCGGTGATGACGCGCGGCCTGGTTCCCGGCACCCACAACACGCCCGGCGTGCTGGTCTGGAAACGGTTGAATTCGGCGCTATGGCCCCAGCGACCACGTTCCATGAACTCTTCGCCATGATCACCCAGAACAATCACAATCGTGTTATCGAGCAGGCCTTTTTCACGCAGATGGGCAACGACCCGCCCGATCTGTTTGTCGACATGGTGCGCGGCGTTGATGTAGCGGTTCTTGATCTGGCCGATCTGTCCCGAAAAGTCGGCCGTCAGGTAATTAAAATCCTCGACAAAAGGTTGGGCGATCACACCGTCCGGTGGAAAATCATAATTCGCGTGGGTCGATTCGAAAAACATATAGCCCATGAAAGGCCTGGTCGTATCGCGCTGATCAACGAACTCCAGCAACGCGTCGATATTCGTCACGTCGCGCTGCCAGGGGCGGGCGCCCGAAGTATCCGGGTACATATCCGCCGGATTCATTTTCCCAAAAATGGTTTTGTCAAAAGCGGGATAGGTAAAGCGCTGACTGGTACGCAGATTGAACTGGTAGTTCTGCTGTTGCAGGACATCCATCAGCAGAGGCGTGCGGCGGGCATCCAGCATGGGGAACCAGTAGTTCGCATACAGCCCGTAGAACATCGAAAAAACACCCATCTGCGTCATGTTGCCACCGCTGTAATGCTGCTCGAGGCGAAGCGACTGCTGTGAAAAATCCCACAATTTTGGCATGATGGCTGGGTCCAGCATGTCGAAACGCAGGGATTCGGCGACTAGCCAGACAATGTTCGGCGGCCGTGCAGGCGGCTCGATGCGCAGCGGATTCTGTGGATAATTCAACTGTCCGGCCTTGATTTGCAGCCCTACCGATACTTCGGCACCTTCAACAATGCCCATTTTTGCCGCCAGCTTGCGCATGCCCAGCGGCAGGTAAAGCGGGTAATGCTGGCTGGCGAACAGGATCGGTTGATAGTTGATGGCGCTGCTGTACCCGTAGGCAACCCGCTCGCTGACCGTCAGACCAAGCAGGCAGAGCAGCAACCAGCGGGCGCGCAGCACCCGCGGCAAGGGACGCAAAGTGGCAACCGGGCAGATCACCCAGGCATAAGTGGCGGCCTGCACGACAAGCAGTGCGCTGACGATCAGTGTGGCCGTCAGTTGCGTCCCCTGACTGGCGCCCAGTGAATCGATACCGCCGGGCGTAAAAACAAGATCAGCGACAAAACCATTGATGTGAAAGCCGTACATGCCGTAAATCACCCGGTCGGCGAACAGCAGCGCCTGGGTCAATCCGGTCATCCCGACCAACAC
>CAIZLW010000158.1 GCA_903933915.1 uncultured beta proteobacterium
AAACGGCAGCAGCAGCGCGAGCAAACCGCGACGCAACGCGCTGCCGTGAAGCAGGGCGCCAAGCTTTTGCGCTAAAATCGCGAATCGCGCGTGAGGCATGCGCATCCTTGTTGATTTAAAACGTGATTTGCAACGGATTTGGGACGAATTGACGGCCCGGTTTGCAGCGAAAATTTCAGTCTCGAGTTTAGCAGAAACCCCGCACCCGGAAAACCCGTTTTTTGCCCCCATTCAGTCCTGAAAAAACCTGAAAAAAGTCTCCGAAACCCATGACCACCATCGACGGCCAGATCGAGATCATCCGCCGCGGCTGTGACGAACTGCTGCGCGAACCGGAATTGCACGAAAAACTGGCCTTGGGCCGGCCTTTGCGTGTCAAAGCCGGGTTTGATCCGACCGCCCCCGATCTGCATATCGGCCACACGGTATTGATCAACAAACTGCGCCAGTTCCAGGAATTGGGCCACCACGTACTGTTCCTGATCGGCGACTTCACCGGCATGATCGGCGATCCCACGGGCAAGAATACGACGCGTCCGCCGCTGACCCGCGAAGAAGTCGCGCGCAACGCCAAAACCTATACCGAACAGGTCTTCCGCATCCTCGACCGTTCACGTACCGAGGTCGTGTTCAACTCGACCTGGATGGACCAGATGAGCGCGGTCGACATGATCAAGCTGGCCTCTACGCATACCGTGGCGCGCATGCTCGAGCGCGACGATTTTTCCAAGCGTTATCGCGGCAACCAGCCGATCGCCATCCATGAATTCATGTATCCGCTGGTGCAGGGCTACGACTCGGTGGCATTAAAAGCCGACATTGAACTCGGCGGCACCGACCAGAAGTTCAACCTGCTGATGGGCCGCGAACTGCAGAAGCACCACGGCCAGCCGGCGCAGTGCATTCTCACCATGCCGCTGCTCGAAGGACTCGACGGCATCAACAAGATGTCGAAGTCACTGGGCAACTATGTCGGCATTCAGGAAGCGCCGAATGAAATCTTCGGCAAGCTGATGTCGATTTCCGACGAACTGATGTGGCGTTACATCGAGCTGCTGTCGTTCGAACCGTTGGAAGCCATTCGCCGCTGGCGTGATGAAGTGAAGGCGGGACGTAATCCACGCGACATCAAGGTCGGTTTCGCGCAGGAAATCGTCACGCGTTTCCACGGTGCCGATGCCGCGACGGCTGCACTGGCCGATTTCGAAGCGCGTTTCCGCCGCGATGAAATTCCCGCCGACATGCCGGAAGTCACGCTGAAGGCGGATGGCGACGGATTGCAGATTGCCGCGGTGCTGAAGCAGGCGGGATTGACGCCCAGCACCTCGGATGCGCTGCGCATGCTGGCGCAGGGCGGCGTCAAAATGGATGGTGAAAAAATCACCGACAAGGCGCTGATGATTACGCGCGGCGCCAGCGTTGTACTGCAGGTCGGCAAACGCAAATTCGCCCGCGTCACCGTCAGCTAAAAATAATCAATAAAAACAAATAGTTATTAATTTTCCGGCGCGGCACGATAGCGGCGCATGAACGCGCTGTCGATGCGGTCTTTCCAGCGCCACACCCAGGCGCCGCTCAACGCGAACGGTCCGTACGACGCTACTGCATAACGATCCCCGGCGCTGATCAGCGCCAGTGCCCGCGCTTGCGGGTGATATTCCACCAAGGGTTCGCCGCGTAATGCGCGCCGCAGGTTTTCCGTCAGCGGCGGTCCCTGGCGCACCGCATACACGCCGGACTTCGGTCGTGGTGTGTCCCGCATCGATGCGATATCGCCGGTAGCGAATACCCCCGGATGCGACAACGATTGCAGATGGGTATCGACGGCAATAAAACCCGCGGCATCGGTTTGCAATCCGCTGGCGCGCGGCCACGCCGGTGCCGCGGCACCGGTCACCCAGATCACTTCATCAAACGCCAGACGTTCGCCGCCGCGCAGCAACAACGCGCCCGGCGCGACACGCTCAACGGCCGTATCCAGGCGCACGCTGATGCCCTGATGCTGAAGAATGTTCATGAACCGCTGCTGCACGCTCCGCGGATGCACGCCGAGGATCGTCGGCCCGTCGCCGATCAGCGTGAAAATCGCGCGGCCGCCATCACCCGCAATGCGGTGCTGCATCGCCAGTACCACTTCCACCCCCGCGGCGCCGGCCCCGACCACAACGACCTGCAACGGTCGCGGCGCCGTGGGTGCGGCTTCGCGCAACTGCGCCCAGTGTTCGAGGAACTGCGCCACCGGTTTCACCGCAATGCCATGCCGTTCGGCGCCAGGGATGGGCGCCAGTACCGGCGTCGAGCCGGTATCGATGGACAGCACATCAAAGGGTTGATCCGGCGCATGGCTGCAACGCGCGATGCGGGCGGCAAAATCGACTGCACCGACGCTGGCGCCAATGCGCGTGACGCCGGCCTGCGCGCAGACGGCATCCAGATCGATATGGCAGTCGGCGTGGCTGTAATGCCCGGCGATATAACCCGGCAGCATGCCCGAGTAAGGCGTGTGGCGATCGGGACTGATCAGCGTCACCGCGACGTCCGGCTCGGGGACGAGGCCCCAGCGGCGAATCACCTCGACATGGCTGTGACCGCCGCCGATCAGCAGCAGGCTTTTGGGCATTGCCGGATTACTGCGTTTTCCAGACCTCTTGCAGCCGCGCCTGCCGCCCGCAACTGGTCTTGTAGTAGTTGTAACGGATCGGATTTTTCTTGTAGTAGTCCTGATGATAGTCCTCGGCCGCATAAAACTCGGCCGAGCGCGTAATCAGTGTGCGGATGTCGCCGGCGAACGGTTTGGTTTTCTGCAGCGCGGCTTTCGAAGCTTCCGCCGCTTTGCGCTGCGCATCGTCGTGATAGAAAATTTCGCTGCGGTACTGCGAGCCGTGATCGCAGAACTGGCCGTTGGCCTGCGTCGGATCGATATTGCGCCAGAACGCGTCGAGCAATTGCGCGTAGCTCACTTTCGCCGGATCGTAGACCACCTGCACCACTTCGTTGTGGCCGGTGCCGCCAGCGGAAACCTGCGGGTAAGTCGGATTCTTCAATTGACCACCCATGTAGCCGGAGGTGGTCGAAATCACACCGGCGACCTTGTCAAAGGCTTCCTCGACGCACCAGAAACAGCCCCCGCCGAAGGTGGCGATGGCGGTGGCGGCTGCCGGCGCCGCCGGTTTGACCGCCTGTGCGGTCGCCAGCAGCGGCATGCAGAGCAGCAGTGCCAGCGCTGTACGCCGGAAAATCGCTTTCAAAATCATGTACATCATTGATGTCTCCCGAATAAAATCAGTATATCGGATAATCCTGCCTCGCCCGCCCGGCGCACCGGACGGTTGCCTATTAGTGGAGAAAACATGCGTCGCATTACACTCACCCAGTATTTAGTCGAACAGCAGCGCGAAAAAGGCATTGTTTCCGCCGAACTGCGATTGCTCGTCGAAGTCGTCGCCCGCGCCTGCAAATCGATCAGCAACGCCGTCAGCAAGGGTTCGCTGACCGGCGTCCACGGCAACGCCGGCAGCGACAACGTGCAGGGCGAAGCCCAGAAAAAACTCGACGTCATTTCCAACGAAGTGCTGCTCGAGGCCAATGAATGGGGCGGCCATCTCGCGGCGATGGCGTCCGAGGAAATGGAGCATCCCCACCAGATCCCGAATCGTTATCCGCGCGGCGAATACCTGCTGCTGATGGATCCGCTGGATGGCTCTTCGAACATTGAGGTCAACGTGTCGATCGGCACCATATTCTCGGTGCTGCGCTGTCCGGAAGGCGTCACCCCTGACGAACAGGCCTTCCTGCAGCCGGGTTCCAAACAGGTGGCGGCGGGTTTTGCGGTGTATGGCCCGTCCACTATCCTCGTGCTCACCGTCGGCAACGGTGTCGCCGGCTTCACGCTCGACCGCGAACTGGGCAGCTGGGTGCTGACCGAACCGAAAATCGAAATCCCCGCCGATACCGCCGAGTTCGCCATCAACATGTCGAACCGCCGCAATTGGGGCGCGCCGATCATCCGCTACATCGATGAATGCCTCGCCGGCAAGACCGGCCCGCTGGGCAAGGACTACAACATGCGCTGGGTGGCATCGATGGTCGCCGACGTCTACCGTATCCTGTCGCGCGGCGGCATTTTCATGTACCCGCAGGACGCCAAGCACAAGGAAGGCCGGCTGCGCCTGATGTATGAAGCCAATCCGATGGCGATGATCGTCGAGCAGGCGGGCGGCGCCGCGACCAACGGCACGCAGCGCATCCTCGACGTGCAGCCGACCAGACTGCACCAGCGCGTCGGTGTCATCCTCGGCTCGCGCAACGAAGTCGAACGCGTCACTGGTTATCACAAGGCCGGCTGAACGCTGTCAGGTTTCGCCGCCTACGGCGACTGATGCGACAGTGAACCTCAACAGGAGCAGGCGGGATGACTGATACCACGGGTAAAACAGCGGCAGGTGAAGTGGCGACGCTGGGCGGTGGCTGTTTCTGGTGCCTCGAGGCGGTGTTTGACGGGCTGGCCGGCGTCGATGCCGTCGAATCCGGCTACAGCGGCGGCCATCTCGCCAATCCGACTTACGAGGACATCTGCGGCGGCGACACCGGTCATGCCGAGGTCGTACGCATCACTTTCGATCCGGCGGTGCTCAGTTATGCCGACCTTCTCGACGTGTTTTTTGTCATTCATGACCCGACGACGCTCAACGCCCAGGGCAATGACTTCGGCACGCAATACCGCTCGGTGATCTATTTCCACACGCCGGAGCAGAAAGCGGTGGCGGAGACGACGATTAAACGCCTGAGCGATGCGCGGGAATACTCACGGCCTATCGTCACCGAAGTCACCGCGGCGCCGCACTTCTACGTCGCCGAGCCCTATCACCAGGAATATTTCGAGCACAACCCGCGCCAGCCGTACTGCCAGTTCGTGGTTGCGCCCAAGGTTGCCAAGTTCCGCCAGAAATTCGCGGCGCGGGTGAAGAGGTAGCCGGGCTGCAGTGGCGGCGGTTTAACCCGCCTGCGCGCGGTGGCGAGCCGCGGTGACAATCGCCTGCGCCAGTTTGACCAGCGTCAGCGGTGCCGATCCTTCCGCCTTGTTGTTGGCGATGATCGTGCACTCATGGCCGGCGGCGATGGTCGCCATGCACAACTGTGCAATCGAGTCCCGCGTCGCGCTGTCCTCGTCGATCAGTTGGTCAAACGGCGTGAAACGACTGCGGGCTTCCTCGTAGGTGTAGCCGCTTTTCAGGTTCCAGCGCACCAGCAGCGGTCCGGAACCGAAGCCCGACATCGCCGCAGCCTGCGCCGCCACCGGGGGCATGCGCGGATGCACGCCGACGCAATATCGCACGCCCACTTCCTTTAGTGAGGCGAAAAACCGCCGCGTGATCACACGGTCGTCGCGCACCTCGACGGCATATTGCGGGCCCTGCGGCAGCCGGCCGAGAAATTCCTGCAACTGGGCAATGAAGCGTTCGGGCGATCGTGTCAGCGTGCGCCCCAGCGGCGGGAACTGGAACAGCAATGTCCCCGCTTTGGCGCCCAGCCCCACCCGTACCGGTTCGACAAACTGCTCGATGGCATAGATCGAGTCGAGAAATTGCGGATTGCTGCTGCCGCGGAAAGCGCCTTCTCCGGGCAGCCACTGGCTGGTGATCAGGCTGGGCGCTTTGACAACGAAGCGGAAACGTTCCGGCACCTGCTCGGCATAGGCCGCGTATTGCCGCGGCGACAGCGGCGCGTAAAACGAACGGTCGATGCCGACGCTGCTGAACAGCGGATACTGTGAATAGGCGGCCAAACCCTGGCGCGACAGATCACCGGGCGCTACGGTGTCGGCCCAGACAATGCCGCGCCATCCCGGGAAATGCCATGAGGAGGTGCCAAGCCGCACGCCCTGAGGCAACTGTCGTGCCAGGTCGCGTGCTTCGGAGGAAGGCTCCGCCGCTGCGACGGATACAGCGCGCGGCGCACCCGGTCGCGCGCCCTCGAACAATGACAATTGTCTCGACATGGGTGGGAGCTTACCCGGAGTGGTGGCGTCGCGTGTCATCGTGCGGCGATGCAGCGTGGCGTAAGCATGGATCGACAGTGATGCAAAAAGACAATTCAAGTTCCTCGACTAGGTCATTGATTTGTTTCTGCTCTTGTACCGCGGCCATGATGTCTGGAGCGACCGTCGGGGGCTCGCTATTGTTCGGCGAGGCACGCGCGGATTCAAACGAATTACATCCTGACGGGATTCTGACGGTGTTCCGGTTGGTACGCGCTGACGTTTTCCCTGCGGTACCGGCCGGTTTCCCCTCTGGAAAAAGCGTTGACAAAGGCATTTTCCCTCGGCATTCTCTCGTCACCGTGCAATACACGGCAAAGCAGACTA
Organism: uncultured beta proteobacterium; assembly: GCA_903933915.1. GTDB lineage: Bacteria > Pseudomonadota > Gammaproteobacteria > Burkholderiales > SG8-41. The sequence continues at coordinate 6,365 of CAIZLW010000158.1, forward strand.
ACCTGAACTCTGAACTCAGTAATTATATTCAGTCACCTTACGGGAGATCCATCGATGGCTGCAAAGAAAAAAGCTACCAAGAAAGCTGCTACCAAGAAACCTGCTGCTAAGAAAAAGAAAGTCGCAGCTAAGCGTAAACCCAATGCCGCATTCATGAAGCCGATGCAGCCGAGCGCAGCGCTCGGTGCAGTGATCGGCAGCAGCGCGCAACCGCGTACCGAGGTCACCAAGAAAATCTGGGCCTATATCAAGAAGCACGACCTGCAAGACAGCAAGAACCGCCGCAACATCAATGCCGACGAGAAACTGAAAGAAGTTTTCGGCGGCAAGAAACAGGTGTCGATGTTTGAAATGACCAAACTGGTCAACAAGCACCTGAAATAAGCGGTTTTTAGCTATGAAAAACGGGGCGCCTTAGCGCCCCGTTTTTTGCTTTTAAGCCCTGAAGGCACTGCCCATTTCATCTAGCGGCGGCTGGTGTAAGCGCCGCCGAGCAGCAGCACCGCCGCCATGGCCCAGAACACCGGCGTCATGCCCATCGTACTGCCGAGGACGCCGAACAGCAGCGGCATTCCCGCCTGCGTCAGGTTGAGCAGGAAAGTGCGCACACCGACGACCTCGCCGCCGCGTCCCGGCGGCGCCGTGTTGTAGAGCAGCGACATGATCATCGGCTGCGTGCCGCCGATGGCCAGCCCCAGCATGAACGCCACCGCAATCAACAGCGACACACTGTCGATCAGCGGAAAGATGATCATCGCCACCCCGGTGGCGAACATGCCGCCGATCAGCAGCGGCCACTCACTCAGACGGTGCACAATCGCCGGCAGCACCAGGCGCACCAGGAAAATCGCCGCGCCGAAGGAACCGAGAATCAGTCCGATCATCGACGCCGACAGGCCCAGCCGCGTGCCGTGGATCGGCGTGACGAAGGTAAACAAGTCCCAGGCCATCGACAGCACGGCACTGGCGACAAACGCGCGGCGCAGGCCGCGGATGCGGAATAGATCACCGACGCGCTTGCGTTCATGCCCTGCGACGGAGGCCGGATGCGCGGGCAACCGGATCGGCCGCAGCAGCATCAGCGCAATGCCGACAGCGGTGCTGCCGCCGAGCAGCAGAAAGGTCAGCCGATGGCCGATCAGGTCGATGGCAAAACCCGAAATCGTCGGTCCGAGAAAGCCGGATGTCGAAAACGCCAGCGCCAGCAGGCTGAAATTGCGCGACCGCTGCTCCGGCGTGCCGAGCAGCCCTGCGACCTGGTTGACGCAGATATGCACCAGCATGAAGCCGCTGCCGGCGACCGCGCTGACAATAAACAGCACTTCAATGCGCGGCAACGCCGCCGCGAGCAGCAGCGCGCCCAGCACCAGACAGGCGCCGATCAGCAGCGGCTTGCGCACGCCGATGCGGTCGATGGTGCGCCCCCAGCCCACCGCGAATACCAGCGGCACTGCGGCGAGCAGCGAAATCAGAATGCCTACCGTCAGCGGCGTCGCCTGCAGATGCAGCGCCAGCAGTGAAAGTGTGACCCGGCTGCCGGCAAAGGCCAGGTGCAGGATCACCGTCAGCAGCAGCACAAAACGGATGGTCATGCTGCAGTCCGTACCGGTCGCGTCCACGACACCATCGCCACCCCGAGGCAGGTGATGACGATGCCCGCCATTGAAACCACCGACGGCAGCACATCAAACATCAGCAGCTCCAGAGCCACGGCAAAAATCGGCGTCAGGTAAATCAGGCTGGTGACCCGCGTCGCCTGGCCGCGCCGCATCAACGTATGGAAGGCGTTGACAGCGAGGATCGAGGCGCCGATCACCAGGAACACGATGACCCCGGCAAGCGACCACGACCAGCGTACGGCAGCACCTTCAACAAACCACGCCAGCGGCGCCAGCACGAAGAACGTGCTGATGAATTGTACGAGCGCAGCGGCTCGAAGATCGACGACAGGGCAATGCATCCGCTGGTACAGCGTGCCTGCAGTGACGCCGGCAACAGAGATCGCCACCGCGGTCAGCGCCCCCAGTGTCGCTTCGCGCACGTCGATTTTGTGCCAGACGATCAGCGTGACGCCGGCCAGTCCGATGGCGATGCCCAGCCACTGCAGGGCACTCAGGCGCTCGCGCATCCAGCGTCCGGCAAAGATGGCCGTCAGCAAGGGCTGCACCGACAGCAGCACCGCGGTGATACCGGCGGACAGTCCCAGATACTGCGCATAGTGACTGCCGCCGAGATGGACCGCATGCATCAGCAGGCCGGCAATGATGACGTGGCCGAGCTCGGCCCGGGTTGCCGGCCAGCGCGGCTTCAGCACCAGGACCAGGATGGTCAGGCAGACGATGCCGAAGGCAAAACGCAGCGACAGGAAGGTAAAAGGTGCGGCGTGCTGCAGCCCGATCTTGGTGGCGAGGAAGCCGGAACCCCAGACCGACACGAAATACCACGCGAGAAGGGATTCCCAGGCTCGTGCTGACAATGGCGCGGGCAAGGGCGTGCCCGTATCAGGGCGCGAGCCGGGAAAGCGTCCAGCGGTCCCCTAGGCGCGTATAAAGCAGCCGGTCGTGCAGCCGGCTGGGCCGGCCCTGCCAGAACTCGATGCTGGCCGGCAGCACCCGGTAACCGCCCCAGTGCGCGGGCCGCGGCGCAGCGTCGCCATGTTCGGCGGCCGCAGCGTCAAAACGCGCCTCCAGCACGGCGCGGCTGGCAACCACCTCGCTTTGCGGCGAGGCGATCGCGGCATGACGGCTGCCCAGCGGCCGGCTGGCGAAATACTCGTCGGATTCCGCGGCCGTGACTTTTTCGACGCGGCCGTCGATACGCACTTCGCGTTCGAGGTCGTTCCAGTGAAATACCAGCGCCGCACGCGGATTGGCGGACAGTTCGCGGGCCTTGCGGCTCAGGTAGTTGGTATAAAACACGAAACCGTTGGGATCGATGCCTTTCAGCAGCACGATGCGGGCAGAGGGTGCATTGTCGGCGCTGACGGTGGCCAGCGTCATTGCATTGACCATCGGCAGTTCGGCGCGCACCGCCTCGTCGAACCAGCGCTGGAATTGCTGGAACGGATCAGGGGTGACATCGGCTTCGTTGAGGCTCTTGCCCATGTAATCGCAGCGCAGTGAGGCTATATTCAAGGGAACTCCGGAGCTTGAGGGTTATGCTGATTTTACTGCTCGGGCAAGGGGATGAATTCGGTTTCACCCGGTACTGCCGGAAAACGCTGTTCGCACCAGCGTGTGCGCGCCGCGTCGATCAGTTCACGCCGGCTGGCAACAAAATTCCATGAGATATGGCGTTCGCCGTCCAGCGGCGCGCCGCCGAAAGCCATGATACGTGCCGTGCCGCTGGTGGTAACGGTGACAGCCGTTCCGGGTTCAAACACGGCCACCGTGCGCGGGGCGACGGCAGTTCCGGCGACGCTGACGTCGCCGTCAACCACGTAAATCGCGCGTTCGGCGTATTCCGCAGGCAATTCAAACCGCGTCGCACCGGTGGCTGCGACGGCGGCGTAAAACATCGGTGAAAACGTCTGCACTGGCGCGCGTTGTCCCCAGCCGCTGCCGGCGATCAGTCGCAGTTCGGCTCCGGGCAGGGCGACCCGCGGCAATGACGCCTTGGGGTGATGGGTGAACGACGGTTCGGTCTGTTCATCAGCTTGCGGCAACGCAATCCATACCTGGATGCCGTGCAGTCCCCGTGCGCTGGCGCGCTCGTCATCGGGACTGCGTTCGGAATGCACAATGCCATGACCGGCAGTCATCCAGTTGACGTCGCCCGGTGTGATGCGCTGCACGAAGCCCAGGCTGTCGCGATGCATCAGCGCACCCTCGAACAGGTAGGTAACAGTGGCCAGCCCGATGTGGGGGTGCGGCCGCACGTCGACGGCTTTGCCCGGGGCAAAACGCACGGGTCCCATGTGATCGAAAAAAATGAACGGGCCGATGGTGCGCCGCGCTGCGGCCGGCAGCAGTCGCCGAACCTCAAATCCTTCGCCGAGGTCTTTGGTGTGCGCCTGCAGGGTCTGGATGATCATGATGAGGGTGGGATCGGGTTGGTCAGAATACACCCCGATTATAGACGGCACATTCTGCTGTCTATAATGGACCCGCATTTTTAACCGGAGAAAATCATGGCCCGCCTGCAACCGTTACCGATCGATGCCGTTCCCGATCTTGCTGATTCGTGGAAGGTCTATCTCAAGGCACTGGGTTTTGTGCCCAACAGCGTGCTGATCCTGCAGCGCAAACCCAAAATGGTGAAGGCGCTCGCCGCCATGGCCGCAGCCGTCTGGGATCCTGAAGGCGAAGTTCCCGTCAGCCTCAAACGCCTGATCGCGCACATTGCCAGCAAGGCGCACGGCTGCAGTTATTGAATGGCGCACACTGCCGGGGCGGCGCTCCGGCTGGGCGTGGACGAGAAAAAGATGGAAGCGGTGTGGGAATACCGCAGCAGCCCGCTGTTCAGCGAGGCCGAGCGTGTGGCACTGGATCTGGCGCTGGCCGCGGCATCGCAGCCGAACGATGTGACTGACGAACTGATGGATCGTGCCCTCAGGCACTGGAGCGAAAACCAGATCGTCGAAATCGTCGGCTGTGTGGCGATGTTCGGCTTCCTCAACCGCTGGAACGATTCAATGGCGACGCCGCTGGAAGACGAACCGGTCGAGGTCGGCGAGAAACATCTCGCCAAACTCGGCTGGAATATCGGTAAACATACCGCCTAGGTTTTACCGCGCTCCTGCAGGAACTCGCCGAGGATGCGCGCGGTGTGCGAAAGCGCCGCCTTCTTCACCACTTCGACCGGCGGCCCTTCGGCAACGATGCGGCCGCCGCCGTCGCCACCCTCGGGACCGAGATCGATGATCCAGTCCGCTTCGGCCATCACGTCGAGGTTGTGTTCGATCACCACCACCGAATTGCCGGCGTCGACCAACCGGTGCAGCACATGGATCAGTTTCTCGACGTCGGCCATGTGCAGGCCAACGGTCGGTTCATCGAGCACATACAGTGTGTGTCGTTGCGCGCCGGCGCGGCCCGGACGGGCAGCGGCATCATCGCTGCTGTTCGACCGCACTTTGGCCAGTTCGGTGACCAGCTTGATGCGCTGCGCTTCGCCGCCGGACAGTGTCGGGCTCTGCTGGCCCAGCGTCAGATAACCGAGGCCGACATCCTGCAGCAAACGAAGCGTGTGATGGATTTGCGGATGCGCAGCAAAGAAATCAACGGCTTCGTCGATGCTCAGCGCGAGAATGTCGCCGATGGATTTGTCCTTGAACTTCACCGACAACGTTTCCGCATCGAAGCGTTTGCCGCCGCAGACATCGCAGGGCACCTTCACATCGGGCAGGAAACTCATCTCGATTTTCTGCACGCCCTGGCCTTCGCAGGCTTCGCAACGACCGCCCTTGGTGTTGAAGGAGAAGCGGCTCGCGGTATAACCGCGCATGCGCGCTTCCGGCGCTTCGGCATAGAGGCGGCGGATGGTGTCCCAGAACCCGACGTAGGTCGCCGGGCAGGAGCGCGGCGTCTTGCCAATGGGCGTCTGGTCGACTTCAAGCACGCGCCCCACCCCATCCCATCCCGTAATATCATTGCAACCTGTTGTTTTTATTGCGGATTTCGTCTTGTTGTTGATCAGGCGCACGAGGTTGGCGTGCAGCACATCGCGCGCCAGCGTGGATTTGCCTGAACCTGAAACCCCCGTCACCACCGTCAGCCGGCCCAGCGGCACCCGCGCGTTGACGCGTTGCAGGTTGTGCAAAGCTGCGTCGTGCACGAACAGCGACGGCGTTTTGGCATCGACCTTGCGCGGCGGAAACAGCGGATGCTGCAGCGGTTTGGCCAACAGGCGTCCGGTGACCGATTGCGGATTAGCCTGCAGTTCGGCAGCAGTGCCGGCAGCCACCACATAACCGCCGAGCCGTCCGGCGCCGGGGCCGAGGTCGATCACATGGTCGGCGCGACGGATGGTGTCCTCATCATGTTCAACCACGATCAGCGTGTTGCCCTTGGTCTGCAGCTTGGCCAGCGTGTTGAGCAGGATTTGATTGTCGCGCGGGTGCAGGCCGATGGTCGGCTCATCGAGGATGTAGGCGACGCCGCGCAGATTCGATCCGAGTTGTGCGGCGAGGCGGATGCGCTGCGCTTCACCGCCGGACAGCGTCGGTGCGGCGCGGTCGAGTGCGAGATAACCGAGGCCGACTTCGTCCAGGAAGCTCAGCCGGCTGCGGATTTCAGCGACGATGTCGCGCGCAATCGCCGCTTCGCGGCCGCTGAACGACACATCGGTGAATTCGCCCGCCAGTTTCGCCACCGGCAGTGCCGCCAGTTCGGCGATCGAGCGTTTGCGGTAACGCACCGCCAGCGCCGTCGGGTTCAGCCGTTTGCCGGTGCACGACGGGCAGGGCTCGTCGATTTCCAGCCAGTTCAGCCACGAATCCAGCACATGTTCTTCGGTGCCGGTTTTTTCGCGTTCCTCGTTCCAATCCACTTTTTCCAGCGACAGCCCGGTGCCGAAGCAGGTCGCGCACCAGCCGTGTTTGGAGTTGTATGAAAACAGCCGCGGATCGAGTTCGGGGAAACTTTTGTTACAGCACGGGCAGGCGCGTTTGATTGAATACACGGTCTCGGTGAGGTGGATGCGCTTCGCATCCTTCTTCGCCATCGCATCGGCCAGAGTATCGAGTCCGCCCAGCACATGCACTACACCCTTGCCGTGCTCCAGCGCCGCAGCAAGACCCGCGCGCAGCGCCGCTTCGTTCTCCGGTTTGACACGG
>CAIZLW010000159.1 GCA_903933915.1 uncultured beta proteobacterium
CAGCAGGCAGCGGCCAGTGCGATGCAGGTGTGATGCTTGTTAGTATGAAATCATGAAAGTTCTTCATTGAAATCACGCCTGCTGCTGTTGTGGAGCATTGTTGCTCTGTTTGTTGTCGGAACAGGCATCGGCCTGGTCTGGTTTGATCATCAGATCCAGCGTGAAGAATTCGAGCGGACGCAGCGCGAAGCCGTGCTCGCCAACGACACCTTCGTTGAACACACGCGCCAGATCGTCGGTCAGGCCGACAATCTCCTGCGCGCTGTGCGCAGTTATTACCTGCACACCCGTTCGATCCAGCAGACCGATGAATTCATTGCCAGTCTTGGTCTTGAAAAAAGCCTCTACGAAAACATTTATCTTATCGACGCTGGCGGCAAGGTTGTCATCGCCCACGAGGCCGTGGCAAAAGGGCGCAACACCGCCGACCGCGAATATTTTCGTTTTTATAGTGCCACGCCGGAAGACGTCATTTATTTCGCCCCCACCGACAAGGGGCGCGTCACCAATCAAACTTATTTCCGCATCACCCGTCGTATCTCCTTGCCCGATGGTGCCTTCGGTGGCGTTCTGGTGCTCAATGTGCGCCCCAGTGCCTTGACCGATTACTTCGCGCGCCTGAGCCAGTGGGCGGACAGTAGTGTCGCTTTGGTCGGTATCCGCGACCGGAAAATTCGCGCCCGCTATCCCGAGCCGGAGGCGTCCATCTACGATCAGGTGCTGGAGACCCCGTTGTGGGCTGCACTGGCGCAAGCAGCCTCGGGCACCTATCGCAATCTGAGCCGGGTTGACGGCACCGTGCGCCAGTTTGCTTACAAGCAGGTGGGCGATCTGCCGCTGGCCATGGTCACCGGTTTTTCCGATACCGACGTACAAAGCAGGGTGGTTGAACGACTGCGCCTGATCGCCGTGGCCGCAGCATCGGCGGTCGCCTTGGTTATTTTGCTGGCCTTCATTCTGACCCTGATCGTGCGTCAGCGCCAAACGCAAGAACGCTACCTGACCGAGTTGAAGGACGCCAATGATCGCAGCACCGCACTCTTCAATGCCACGCATGATGCCGTGATTCTGCTTGATGGCGAGCGATCCATCGATTGCAACCCGGAGGCGCTCAGGATGTTCGGTGCTCCCAGCAAGGAAGAATCTCTTGGTCAGCCGCCCTGGTCGCCGTATATCGCACCACCGCAACAGCCCGATGGTAGTGACACCGAGGCCTATGCACGGCAGGCAATCGAGGCTGCGTTTCGCCACGGCACGCACCGCTTCGAATACCTGCAAAAACGCATCGATACCGGCGAAGAATTTCTGGTGGATATCATGCTCACGGCCATTCAGTTCAACGGCAAGCCCATCTTGCAGTCTGTGTTGCGCGACATCACCGAACGCGCCCGCTTCGAGCGCGAGATCCGGTTTGCAAATAAAGAACTCGCCCGCCGAAACGAAGAGCAGGATCGCTTTCTTTCCATGTTGAGCCACGAACTCAAGACCCCGCTCGCGGTGATCCGCATGTCGCTGGGCACAGCTGCCGATGCCATCGATGCGGCCAGCCGTGCGCGGCTCATCCGCGCCGTTGCCGACATCAATGCCATTGTCGAACGCTGCCTGCAAACCGATCGTCTGGAACACGGGCGCATCGAGGTCGTGCAGGCACGGTGCAACCCTGCTGACATCCTGCGGCAGATTGTCGGCGCTTGCAGCGAACCGCAGCGCGTGCGTATGGCGGTTCCAGCACTGCCGGATTGCGCCACCGATGTGCAACTCCTGACGGTCATCCTCGCCAATCTGATCGACAACGCCCTCAAGTACAGCCCACACGAAAGCCCTGTCGAAATCACCGCTGAACTCACCGCTGAACTCACCGCTCTACCCGCCACGCAGGGTGGCAAGGCTGGCCTGACTTTCATTATTACCAACCCGCCCGGCACCGCCGGCATGCCCGATCCGCAACAGGTATTCCACCGCTACTACCGCGCACCGGGCGCACACGGCAAGACCGGCTCCGGCCTCGGTCTGCACATCGCCGAAGGCTTTGCCCGCATGCTGGGCGGAGAATTGTCGTGCCAGCCAGAAGACAACACAGTAAAGTTCGTGCTATGGATACCCAACTAAATATTCTCGTTGTTGAAGATCATGATGACCTGCGCGAGGCCACTGTCGCTGCGATCTCGGCCATGGGCTATACGGTGCAGGGGGGCGACTGCGCCGAGGCCATGGATGAGGTGCTGGCCCACTTCAGGGCCGATGTTGCGCTGCTCGACCTCAACCTCCCCGGCGAAGACGGTCTGAGCATCGCCCGCCGCCTACGCTCCGCCCAGCCGGCCATTGGCATCATCATGGTCACCGCGCGTACGCAGGCCAACGACTTCATGCAGGGCTACGGCAGCGGTGCCGATTCTATGTCGCCAACCCCGTCTCGCCTGAAGAACTGCATGCCGCCATCCAGGCGCTCTCACGCCGCATCCGGCCGCAGGAGCGCGCCGCTGCGCCACTGGCGATCAACCCGCAAACCTTGCAGATCACCGGCCCGCAGGGCGCAGTCGATCTGTCTGATCACGAGTATCAATTGCTGACCGCTCTCAATCGAGCCAAAGACCGGCGATTGGAAATTTGGCAGCTGCTTGATATTTTGGGCAAGAACGTCGAGGACAACGAGAAACGCGCCCTCACGGTCCAGTTCGTGCGGCTACGAAAA
>CAIZLW010000160.1 GCA_903933915.1 uncultured beta proteobacterium
AGCCCGCGGATGGTGCGCTGGTGGCCGGCTGGAGCGCCTATCCCTTCCGTTTTGCCTGCGCGGCGGCGCGCGGCAATCTGTTTGCGGTGCAGTTCCATCCGGAAAAAAGTCACGCCGCGGGTTTGCAGTTGCTCACAAACTTTGTGGCGTGGCAACCGCTGCCGCTGTAGTATTATTGCCATCAATCCAACGTTTCCCCAGATGACCATCTGATCCGGTTTTTCCGTCGCCCACTCTTCCGACCAAACCCGGTATCGCAATTCGTTTAATTCCATGCTGATCATTCCCGCCATCGATTTGAAGGACGGCAAATGCGTGCGCCTGAGGCAGGGCGACATGAACGATGCCACGATTTTTTCCGAAGACCCCGGCGCCATGGCCAAACAATGGCTGGCCCAGGGCGCGCGCCGTCTGCATGTTGTTGATCTCAATGGCGCAGTTGCCGGCAAGCCGAAGAACGAAGCGGCGATTCGCAGCATCGTCAAGTCACTCGGCACCGAACTGCCGATCCAGCTGGGCGGCGGCATCCGCGACCTCGACACCATCGAGATCTATATCGACGCCGGCATCAGCTACATCATCATCGGCACCGCGGCGGTGAAAACCCCGGGCTTTCTGCAGGACGCCTGCACCGCGTTCCAGGGTCACATCATCGTTGCGCTCGACGCCAAGGACGGCAAAGTGGCTGTCGACGGCTGGTCGAAAATGACCGGACACGACGTCGTCGACCTTGCGAAAAAATTCCAGGACTATGGCGTCGAAGCGGTGATCTATACCGACATCGGCCGCGACGGCATGCTATCCGGTGTCAACATCGAGGCCACGGTCAACCTGGCGCGCCAGTTGACGGTGCCGGTGATCGCCAGCGGCGGCATTACCGATCTGAAAGATGTCGAGAAACTGTGCGCCGTCGAATCCGAAGGCATCATGGGTGCCATTACCGGGCGCGCGGTGTACGAGGGCAGGCTGCATTTTGGCGAGGCGCAGAAGCTCGCCGACAAACTGTCCAAAGCAGGGTAATTGGTGATTGGTTACTGGTAATTGGTAAACGAAGGGCGTTGTTTGCGGTTTATCCCTTGCTCCATTACCCACACTTATTTACCAGTAACCAGTTACTATTTACCAATCACCGGTCTGCCCATGGGCCTCGCCAAACGCATCATTCCCTGTCTCGACGTCACTGCCGGCCGCGTGGTCAAGGGCGTCAATTTCGTCGAATTGAAAGATGCCGGTGATCCGGTGGAAATCGCCCGGCGTTATGACGATCAGGGCGCGGACGAACTGACTTTTCTCGACATCACTGCCAGCAGCGATGACCGCGGGCTGATCCTCAGCATCATTGAGGCGGTTGCCGCGCAGGTGTTCATTCCATTGACCGTTGGCGGCGGCGTGCGTGCGGTTGACGACGTGCGGCGCTTGCTCAACGCCGGCGCCGACAAGGTCAGCATCAATACTTCCGCGGTGCAGAACCCGCAGCTGGTGGCGGATGCCAGCGGCCGTTACGGCTCCCAATGCATTGTTGTCGCGGTGGATGCCAAGCGTGTTCCCGGCGACGGTCCCTTGCGCTGGCAAGTGTTTACTCACGGCGGCCGCAAGGCGACGGGTCTTGATGCGGTGGAGTGGGGCAAAAAAATGCAGGCGATGGGCGCCGGAGAAATCCTGCTGACCAGCATGGATCGCGACGGCACGCGGGTGGGTTTCGACCTTGAACTGACGCATGCCTTTTCGTCTGCGCTGGACATCCCGATCATCGCCAGTGGCGGCGTCGGCAACCTCGACCATCTGGCCGAGGGCGTGACCATCGGCGGTGCCGACGCGGTGCTGGCGGCGAGCATTTTTCACTACGGCGAATTCACCGTGCGCCAGGCAAAACAGCATATGGCGAAGCGCGGTATCGAAGTGCGCTTGTAGTTGTTAAAATAATTTATTAAAATCAATAAGTTATAAATTTCATTGGGGCGTCCCCCGGGGCGCCGTCCGAGACCATGGCTTCCGACTGGCTGAACCGCATAAACTGGAGCGCTGACGGGTTGATCCCGGTGGTGACGCAGGAAGTTGCCTCCGGCCGCGTGCTGACGCTGGCCTGGGCCAATCGCGAGGCCCTGCAGCGCACGGCGGAAACCCTTGAGGCGCATTACTGGTCGCGCTCGCGCAAGAAGCTGTGGCGCAAGGGCGAAGAGTCCGGGCATGTGCAGAAAGTGCACTCGATCCGCACCGACTGCGATCAGGACGTGGTGCTGTTTGAGGTGGAGCAGGTCGGCGGCATTGCCTGCCACACCGGGCGGCACAGCTGCTTTTTCCTGGAATTGCGCGACGGCAACTGGGTCGAAACCGATCCGGTGCTGAAGGATCCACAGTCGATCTACGGCAAATGACGGATTGAACAACATGGCTGACAAAGACATATTACTGAAGCTGGGCGAGACCATTGCGGCGCGCAAGGGCGCGGACGCCGGCACTTCGTACGTCGCCAGTTTGATGGCCAAAGGCGAGGACGCCATCCTGCGCAAAGTGCTGGAAGAGGCCGCAGAGACCCTGTTGGCCTCGAAGGAGGGTGATAAACTGCATGTCATCCGCGAAACGGCCGACCTTTGGTTTCACACTATGGTCCTGCTGGCCTGGCACGGCGCGGGACCGGAAGACGTATTGGCGGAACTGCAGCGGCGTGAAGGTCAGTCGGGAATTGTCGAGAAAGCCTCCCGCAAATAGTTTTTCGGTAAAGAAATGCAAATTTTCCCGCTCAGCTGAGCGGTACAACAGGAGTGTGTTATGGGTTCATTCAGCATCTGGCACTGGTTGATCGTGTTAGTGGTCGTGGTTCTGATCTTCGGCACCAAGAAGCTGCGCAACGTCGGCTCTGATCTGGGCGGTGCGGTGAAGGGCTTCAAGGAAGGCATGAAGGCCGCCGAGGACAAGGCCGCCGAAATTCCGCCATCGACCGGGCAGACCTTCGAAGCCGAAGTCCGCAAGGAAACCACGAAATCGTGAAACGTGGCTTCTGAGGCGCACACCGGGAGCCCGGGAATGATTCCCGGCTCTGCGTTGTTGCGTCCCGCATCACACCGTTCACCTTTCCTGCGCCATGTTTGACATCGGCTTCTCCGAATTGATGGTCATTGCCGTAGTGGCGCTGATCGTCATCGGCCCTGAGCGCTTGCCCAAGGTGGCGCGCACGGTCGGCCTGCTGTTTGGCCGCATGCAGCGCTACGTCAATGACGTCAAGGCCGATATCAACCGTGAAATGGCCCTCGACGAGTTGCGCAAGCTGCAGGCCAATATCCAGGACACCGCGAATTCCCTGGAACAATCGATGAAGCAGGAGGTCGGCGCGGTGGAATCCGACCTTAACAAGATCGCTAGCGATACACAGGCCGCGGTCGCACCGGCGGCTTCACCGGCAGAAACCGCTGAGGCCCTCGCCGCTGCAGAAGCCTTGCCGCCAGCGGATCCGGTTGTAACTGCAGGCGAAGTCAAAAAGGCCTGATCCGCCAGCCCGCATCCCTGATGACCGAAGATACTTTCATCTCCCACCTGATCGAACTGCGCGACCGCCTGTTGCGCGCGCTGATCGTGTTCGCGGTGGTGCTGGTGGCGCTGATTCCTTTTTCCGCTGAGCTCTACGATCTGCTGGCGACGCCGATGATGAGCGCGCTGCCGGAAGGTTCCAAGATGATTGCCACCGGCGTGATCACACCATTCCTGGTGCCGATCAAGGTGGCGATGATGGTTGCGTTCGTGCTGACGCTGCCATTCACCCTGTATCAAACGTGGTCGTTTGTCGCCCCAGGCCTTTATAACCACGAAAAAAGCTTCGTACTGCCGCTGGTGGTGGCCAGCACGCTGCTGTTCGTCATCGGCATCGCATTCTGTTACTTCTTCGTTTTCAACACGGTGTTCCACTTCATCAACCAGATCGCGCCGAAAAGCATCACGGTGGCGCCGGACATCGAGAACTATCTCAATTTTGTGCTGACGATGTTTCTCGCCTTCGGTCTGACGTTCGAGACACCGATCGTCGTGGTGATGCTGACGCGCATGGGGCTGGTGACGATCGAGCAGTTGCGCGAAGCGCGTCCGTATTTCATCGTCATCGCTTTTGTCATCGCCGCGGTGGTGACGCCGCCCGATGTGGTGTCGCAGTTGCTGCTTGCGGTGCCGATGTGTCTGCTGTTTGAAGTGGGGCTGATTGCCGCGCGCTTTGTGCCGCCGCGCGCACCGGCTGCCGAAGACAGCTACAGTCCGCCGACCGACGCCTGAGCGGCGGCTGCGCCGCCGATCCCCGGAATTATTCCTTGCGCGCCTGTTTCGGCGGGCGTTTGCCCACCGTGACACGCAGTTCCACAGCTTTGGTTTCGCGCATCACACGCAGCGTGGTTTCGCTGCCCGGCTTCAGCGCGGCGATCAGGTTGAGCATGGACGCCGAGTCGGTGACCGGTTTGCCTTCGACGGCGACCAGGATGTCGCCGGCCTTGACGCCGCCGCGGTCTGCGGGTGTGCCGCGGAATACCTCGGTGATCAGCGTGCCGCGGGTGCCGGGGATCTTGAATGATTCAGCGATTTCCGGCGTCACATCCTGCACGCCGACGCCGATCCAGCCGCGCTGCACTGAACCTGTTTGGATGATCTGTTCCATCACGGACTTGGCGGTGCCGGCCGGAATGGCAAAACCGATGCCCAGTGATGCGCCGCCTGGTGTTCTTGAATAGATCGCGGTGTTGATGCCGATCAGATTACCGCTGGTATCGACCAGCGCGCCGCCCGAGTTGCCGGGATTGATCGCGGCGTCGGTCTGGATGAAATTCTCGAAGGTGTTGATGCCGAGTTGGCTGCGCCCCAGCGCGCTGACGATGCCCAGCGTGACGGTCTGGCCGACGCCGAAGGGGTTGCCGATCGCCAGCACCACGTCGCCGACGCGTGCGCTGTCCGGCGCACCAAACGTGATCGCCGGCAGTTTGGGGAGGTCGATCTTGAGCACGGCGAGATCGGATTCCGGGTCGGTGCCGACGACTTTTGCGGTGACGCGGCGGTTGTCGGTCAGCGCCACTTCGATGCCGTCGGCGGCTTCGACGACATGGCTGTTGGTCAGGATGTAACCGGATTCGCTGACAATGACGCCAGAACCGAGATTGGTGCTCGGCGGGGCCTGGGCCTCCGGCTGCTCGCCGAAAAAAAACCGGAACAACGGGTCGTCGCGCAACGGGTGCTGCTGCGCCTTGACCGCCTTCATGGTGTAGATGTTGACCACGGCGGGCATGGCCTTCTTCGCGGCTTCGCTGTACGAGCCGACGCGCGGCGCACTGCCGCCGGCATCGGTCGTCTGCTGGCCGACGGTGATCACGGCGTTTTGCGGCATGCCGTTGAGCAGATCCGGCCGCAGCGTGCCGATCACGAACAGCGCGGCGAGGCAGATCGTTGCGGTTTGGCTGAACAGGAGCCAGAGTTTTCGCATGAGAGGTCCGTAGTGGCGCGGTTACAATGACTTTTTGCTGACGACGGGTGAAATGGATGGAACGCGCAATACTCGAAAACTATCTCGCAGATTTCCTGCAAGTAAATGATTTTCGCGATTATTGCCCAAACGGTCTGCAGGTGGAAGGGCGCGGTGAAATCAACCGGATAGTCACTGGGGTCACCGCTTCGGCGGCGTTGATCGAGGCGGCCGTGGCCGACGGCGCCGATGCGCTGATCGTGCACCATGGTTATTTCTGGCGCGGCGAAGATGCGCGCATCACCGGCATGCGTCGCCGCCGTCTGGGCCTGCTGTTCCAGCACAACCTCAATTTGTTCGCCTATCACCTGCCATTGGACGCCCATTCTGAAGTCGGCAACAACGCGACACTGGCGCGGCAGTTGGGACTCGAAATCGCGACGCGTTTCGGCGATCAGAATGTTGCGACGCTGGGCACCGTCGCCAGCGGCAGCACCGTCGCTTCGTTCGCGCGCACCATTACCGAAAAACTCGGGCGGCCGCCGATGGTGATTGGCGATGCTGCGCGACCGTTGCGGCGCATCGCATGGTGTACCGGCGGCGCGCAGGGGATGTTTGAACAGGCGATTGCGTTGGATGTGGATGCCTACCTCAGCGGCGAGATTTCGGAGCAGACCGTGCATCTGGCGCGCGAATCCGGTGTGGCCTATATCGCCGCCGGTCATCATGCGACCGAGCGTTACGGCGTGCAGGCGCTGGGGGAGCACCTGGCGCAGCGCTTCGGCGTGCAGCACCGCTTTATCGAAATCGAAAATCCGGTGTAGTCCGCGCCCATGGTGCAGCCAGACGCCGGCTGCGGCCGTTTACAGTCTGTAACAATTTAGTCCCCGCCGGCCTCAGGCCGCAGGTCTATCATTGGACATCCCGCCCGCTGCGGATGCTGTTGAGGATGCAATGATGCGTAAAATTCTGGTTCCGGCGCTGGTCGCAGCGCTGCTGGCCACCGCAAGTATTCCGGTGCACGCCGGTGGCGGTCATCGCGGACATTCGAATGCGCGGGTCGGTGTGTATATTGGCGCGCCGGTGGTGATCGGCGGCTGGTGGGGCGCGCCGCGTCCTTATTACTATCCTGCGTACTACCCTGCGTACTACCCGTCTTATTACTACTCGCCCGCGCCGGTCGTCGTGGTGCGTGAGCCGCTGGTGTTTTACGACGACCGTGGCAATCCGGTGCCGCCGACGCAGGTCCAGGCTCAGGCGCCAGCGCAATCATCCCAACCGCCG
>CAIZLW010000161.1 GCA_903933915.1 uncultured beta proteobacterium
ACGACTGTGCCCAATGCAGCAACAGGAAGCTGAGATCATCAACAAGCTCGGGCTGCACGCTCGGGCTTCGGCGAAACTGACCCAGTCAGCAGGTACCTATGCCAGCAGCGTCTGGCTGAGCCGCAACGGCCGTCGCGTCAATGCCAAGAGCATCATGGGTGTGATGATGCTGGCCGCGGCAAAAGGCTCGAAAATCCTCATCGAAACCGACGGCCCGGATGAATCCGAGGCGATGCAGGCATTGCTGGCACTGATCGCCGAGCGTTTCGGCGAAGGAGAATGACCGTCAAGGATTGAGGGGCCAGCCGGCAAAGGGCAGAATACGTTCCATCGTCACTAACCGCAGCACCTTCCGGCCTCGACATCCATGAGTTTCACGATCCACGGCATCGGCGTCTCCGGCGGCATCGCCATCGGCCGCGCCCATCTGGTTTCGCACACCAAACTCGAAGTCGCGCACTATGAAGTGCCGCTGGAACAGCTGGCCGATGAAGTGGTGCGTTTTGATCTTGCAGTGGCCACCGTGCGCGGCGAACTCGAGCAGTTGCGCGGCGCCGTGCCGGCAGGTGCGCCGGCGGAGTTCACGGCCTTCATCGACCTGCACCTGATGATCCTCCACGACTCGACGCTGTCGGGCATCCCCCGGGACATCATCGAGACCGAGCATTGCAACGCCGAGTGGGCGCTGAAAATGCAGACCGACGAACTGCTGCAGCAGTTTGATGCCATCGAGGACAGCTACCTGCGCGAACGCCGCACCGACGTGATTCAGGTCGCCCAGCGCGTCATGAAGGCACTGTCGGGCCAGCCCGGTTATGTGCCGCCGCCCGCCGGAGACTCTGAAGAAAACCTGGTGCTGGTCGCACACGATCTGTCGCCCGCCGATGTCGTGCTGTTCAAGCAGCACCAGTTCGCCAGCTTCGTCACCGATCTGGGCGGCTCCACATCACACACCGCGATTGTCGCGCGCAGCCTGAACATCCCCTGCATCGTCGCGCTGCACCAGGCACGGCAGCTGGTGCGCGAGAACGAGATCGTCATCGTCGACGGCACCCAGGGGGTGTTCATTGTCGATCCCGATGCGCAGGTGCTCGCCGAATACCAGCTGCGCCAGCGCGAATTCGGTCTCGAACGCCAGAAGCTCAAACGATTGCGCGACACGCCGGCGCGCACGCTCGACGGCGCCCAGGTCGAACTGCACGCCAATATCGAACTGCCGGGCGATGTGTCGCTGGCCGTCGAAAACGGCGCTACCGGTATCGGCCTGTTCCGCACCGAATTCCTGTTTCTCAACCGGCCCGACCTGCCGGACGAGGACGAGCAGTTCGAAGCGTACCGCAAGGTGCTCGAAGAAATGCGCGGGCACCCCGTCACCATCCGCACCTATGATCTCGGTGCCGACAAGCAGATTGATGATTCCGCACGTGCGTCGCCGAATCCGGCACTGGGCCTGCGCGCGATCCGGCTGTGCCTGACCGAGCCCAAACGCTTCATTACGCAGCTGCGCGCGATGCTGCGCGCCTCGAAGTACGGCAAGCTGCAGATCCTGATCCCGATGCTGATGAATGCCTCCGAAGTGGATCAGTCGCTGCAACTGGTCGAACAGGCCAAACGCAGTCTCGACGACGACGGCATCGCCTATGACCACGAAGTGCCGGTCGGCGGCATGGTTGAAATTCCCGCGGCAGCGCTCGCGCTGGGACTGCTGACCAAACGCCTGGATTTCCTGTCTGTCGGCACCAATGACCTGATCCAGTATCTGCTGGCGATCGACCGCACCGACGACACCGTGGCCCATCTCTACGATCCGCTGCACCCGGCGGTGCTGACCGTGCTCTCGCATATTTTCGCCACCGCCGGCAAATCGCAGATTCCGGTCGCGGTCTGCGGTGAGATGGCCGGCGACGTCGCCCTGACCCGGCTGCTGCTGGCCCTCGGGTTGCGCCGCTTCTCGATGCATTCGGCGCATCTGCTGGACGTCAAACAGCGGGTGCTGAAAACCAATCTCGCCGACGCCCACCCCATCGCCAGAAAGATGCTGCGCACCACCGATCCGGTCAAACTGCGCAGCATGCTCGACAAGCTCAACGCCTGAACCAGCGAAGGCGATTTGACAAGGCGGCATCCCGCAGGTAACGTCAAAGCGTGGTTTCGCGCCGATTTGAGGTCAGCTTGCGGGCGCGTAATAAATCCGGCTAAAGAGATGAACGAATTCTCGTAACCCCGGAGCGCAGGCTGCGGGGTTTTTTTATGGCTGCAGACAAAATTCAGGATACTCACCGTTCGGTCGGCGTGGTGACGCCGCAGGTTGCACGCTTTGCCGCGCCGCTGTCGCTGCGCTGCGGGGCGTCCCTGCGCGATTACGAACTGGTCTATGAAACCTACGGCACGCTGAACGCGGACCGCTCGAATGCGGTGCTGGTGTGCCACGCGCTGAATGCCTCGCACCATGTCGCCGGTCATTACGCCGACGACCCGGCCAACACCGGCTGGTGGGACAACATGATCGGGCCAGGCAAACCGCTCGATACGCGGCGATTTTTTGTCATCGGCGTCAACAACATCGGCGGCTGCCACGGCTCCACCGGTCCGCTGAGCATCAATCCGGACACCGGCCGCATCTGGGGTGGCGATTTCCCGGTGATCACGGTCGAGGACTGGGTCGACGCCCAGGCACGACTGGCTGACCATCTCGGCATCAGGCAGTTCGCCGCGGTGATGGGCGGCAGCCTCGGTGCGATGCAGGCGCTGGCCTGGTCGGCGCGTTATCCGCAACGGCTGCGCCACAGCGTGATCATCGCCTGCGCGCCCAACCTCTCGGCGCAGAACATCGCCTTCAACGAAGTCGCGCGCCAGGCCATCATCACCGACCCGGATTTCAATGACGGCAACTACCACGCGCTGAACACGGCGCCGAAGCGCGGCCTGCGCGTCGCGCGCATGGTCGGCCACATCACCTATCTGTCGGACGACGAGATGGCGAACAAGTTCGGCCGCCAGCTGAAAAACGGCAAGCCGGGATACACCTTCGATACCGAATTCCAGATCGAGTCGTACCTGCGCCACCAGGGCAACAAGTTCGCCGACTATTTCGACGCCAACACCTACCTGCGCATCACCAAAGCGCTGGACTACTTCGACCCCGCACTGGAGCATGGCGGCGATTTGGCCAAAGCCCTGCAATCGGTGGTCGCCGGCATGCTCGTGGTTTCGTTCACCACCGACTGGCGTTTTTCACCGGAACGCTCGCGCGAAATCGTTCATGCGCTGATCAAGAACCGGGCGCCGGTCACCTACGCCGAAATCGATGCGCCGCACGGTCACGATGCCTTCCTGCTCGACGATGCGCGTTATCACCGGCTGGTCGCCGCCTATTTCGAACGGGTACACGGGGAGATTGCGTCATGAACGGCCTGCGCGGAAACCAGCGCCCCGACTTCGCCGTCATTGCCGAGTGGATCCCGCAGGGCGCCCGCGTGCTCGATCTGGGCTGCGGCGACGGCACCTTGCTCAAATACCTGCAGCAGACGCGCGGCGTGACCGGCTATGGCATTGAAATCGATGACGGCAACGTGCTGGAGTGCGTCAAAAACGGCGTGCATGTCATTCAAAGCGACCTGGAGCGGGGGCTGGCCGACTTTGATGACGGGTCATTCGATTTCGTGTTGCTGTCGCAGACGCTGCAGGCGATGCGCAACACCGAACGCATCGTGCGTGAAATGCTGCGCGTCGGTCGCGCCGGCATCGTCACCTTCCCGAACTTCGGCTACTGGAAAAACCGCCTGCACGTGCTGCGCGGCCACATGCCGATCTCGGAAAACCTGCCGTTCGAGTGGTTCAATACGCCGAACATCCACCTGTGCACGGTCGACGATTTCGAAAAATTCTGCAGTCAGCGCGGCATCAATATCGTCGCGCGCACTGTGCTCACCGGCGGACGGCCGGCAACCGCATTGCCGAATCTGCTCGGCGAACTCGCGGTGTATCAGTTCGGCGGCTGAGGCGCCGCCGCTAGTCGCGTCACCCGGCGCAGCAGCAACAGTCCGGGGATCGCGATCAGTACGCACAGCAGGAAAAACCCGGACCAGCCCAGCATCTGCGCCAGCCAGCCCGTCGGCGCCGACAGCAGCACCCGCGGCACGCCCATCAGACTGGACAGCAAGGCGTATTGCGTTGCGGTGAAACGGCGGTCGGTCAACGCTGCCATGAAACCGACAAAGGCCGCCGTGCCCATGCCCGCCGTCAGATTTTCAATGGCGACCACAGCTGCCAGCGCAATTTCGCTCGGCGGCACCTGCGTCAACACGACAAAACCGAAGGTTGAAATCATCTGGCCAAAGCCGAACAGCCACAGCGCGCGGTGCATGCCGGCGCGCAGGATCCAGATGCCCCCCAGCGTGCCGCCGGCAATCGTCGCCCAGAACCCGAACAGTTTCACCACCGCGCCAATTTCGGTTTTGGTGTAGCCGAGATCCAGATAGAACGGCGTGGTCATCGCCGACGCCATGGTGTCGCCCAGCTTGTAGAGCAGGATGAACGCCAGAATCAACCAGGCGCCGTCGCGGGTGAAATAGTCGCGGAACGGCAGCACCACCGCTTCACGCAGATTGCGCGGCCGGCCCTCGGGCAGCGGCGGCTCGGGTGCAAACAACGTGACCGCGACACAGGCGGCCATAAACACCGCCATCAGCCGGTACATCGTCTCAAACGACAGCCAGTCGGCGAGTATCAATCCGCCACCGCCGGCGAGGAGCATGCCGATGCGATAGCCGTTGACGTATAACGCCGACCCCAGACCCAGTTCGGATTCCGCCAGACTTTCACGGCGATAGGCATCGATGACGATGTCCTGGGAGGCGGCGAAAAAAGACAGCAGCAGACCCGCCAGCATCACCGGCCACAACTGTTCGGCCGTCGGTTGCGTCGTGCTCAACAGCAGCAATGCGCCGGCGACGGCCAGTTGCAGCACCATCAGCCAGCCGCGGCGGCGGCCCAGTGGCAAGGCAAAACGGTCAAACAGCGGTGACCAGAGAAATTTCAGGGTATACGGCAGCCCCGCCAGCGCAAACAGACCGATACGCGCCAGATCCACGCCGCCATCCTTCAACCAGGCCTGCAGCACGGAACCAGTGAGCAGCAGCGGCAATCCCGATGAGAACCCCATCAGCAGCGCCACCAGCATGCGGCCGCTGAACGCGGCCTGCAGGGTTTCGCGCCAGGACAGACGAGCGCCGGTCAAGCGAGCTTCCCGTCGTAGCGGACCGTCAGCGGCGCATGGTCGGAAAACCATTCGTCCTTGTAAATGGCAGCATCCTTTGCACGGTCGGCGACGCCCGGCGTGGCAATCTGGTAATCGATGCGCCAGCCAACGTTTTTGGCGCGTGCCTGACCGCGATTCGACCACCAGGTATAGGACGCATCGGTCGCCTCGGGATGCAGGCGGCGATAGACATCGACCCAGCCGAGTTCGTCAAATATCCGGGTCATCCAGGCACGTTCCTCGGGCAGGAATCCTGAATTCTTCAGGTTGCCCTTCCAGTTCTTGAGGTCGATCTCCCGGTGCGCGATGTTCCAGTCGCCGCAAAGCACAACCTCGCGGCCGCCCTTGCGCAGCTTTTTCAGCTGCGGGATGAAGGCATCAAGGAAGCGGAACTTGGAAGCCTGGCGATGCTCACCGCTGGAGCCCGACGGCAGGTACAGCGAAATCACCGACAAGTCACCGAAATCGGCGCGCAGATAGCGCCCTTCGTCGTCGAACTCGGCAACGCCGAAACCCGCTTTTACCCGGTCCGGCGCCGGTTTCGAATAGATGCCCACGCCGCTATAACCCTTTTTCTCGGCGTAGTGGAAATGGCCGTGGTAGCCGGCCGGCGCCAGCAGTTCATCGGTCATATCCGCAGCCTGGGCCTTGAGTTCCTGAACACAGATCACGTCGGCATGCTGCTGCGGCAGCCACTCGAGGAAGCCTTTACGCGCGGCAGCGCGTATGCCGTTGAGATTCAGGGTTATAATTTTCATTGTTTTCACTCTGGGAACAGTCGGCAATCCGCCGCGCTTCCCCCTGAACATTCAAGCCATGACTGCCAGTTTCCGACACGAATTCATCCGCTTCGCCATCAACACCCGGGTACTGTTGTTCGGGGAGTTCAAAACCAAAGCGGGACGCCTGTCGCCGTACTTTTTCAATGCCGGGCTGTTCTGCGACGGCGACTCGCTGCGCCAACTCGCGCAATTTTACGCGAAAGCAATTTCCGCGGCCGATGTGCCTTTTGACATGCTGTTCGGTCCCGCCTACAAGGGCATCCCGCTGGTGGCAGCGGTGGCCGTAGCGCTGTCCGAAGGCGGTCGCAACGTGAAGTTCAGCTACAACCGCAAGGAAGCCAAGGACCACGGCGAAGGCGGCAATGTCGTCGGCGCGCCGCTGGCCGGACGCGCGCTGATCGTCGACGACGTCATTTCCGCCGGCACCTCGGTGCGTGAATCGGTCAACCTGATTCGCGCCTCAGGCGCCTCTCCAGCAGGCGTGCTGATCGCGCTGGACCGCATGGAGCGCGGCACCGGGGAGCTGTCGGCGACGCAGGAGGTCGGGAAGCTGTATGAAATTCCGGTGGTCAGCATCGCAACGCTGGATGATCTGGTCGGATTCCTGGAAAACGAAAAAGATATGGCGGCGCAACTGGCGGCGGTCGCTGCCTATCGCAAACAGTATGGAGTGCAGCTTGTCTGAACGTTCAGCGTTTTTGTCGGCAACCAGCGCCTGCGCAGCCCTTGCGCTGCTGCTGACGGCTGCACCCCTGGCCCAGGCACAGCAGAAAATCATCTGCTGGAAAGACAAGACCGGCAAAGTCGTGGGCTGCGGCGACCGTGTCCCACCTGAGTTTCAGCAAAATGAATCAAAAACCCTGGATAACCGCGGCATCACCCGCCAGACCAATGTATCGGCAGAAGAAGCGGCGCGCCTGAAACTGGAAGCCGAGAAAAAAGCCGCCCTCAAGGTGGAAGATGACCGCAAGATCGCCGAACAGCGCCGCCAGGATTCGGCGCTGGTCAACACCTACACCTCGGACAAGGAAATCGATCAGCGCCGCGACCGCGAAGTGCAGGTGGTTGATCTGCAGCTCGTCCACCTCAAGTCATCGCTGAAAAATGCGGCGGAAGCCGAAGCCGTTCTGCTGAAACGAAACGGTGATATTGCAAAGTCCGGCAAGCAGCTGTCGCCGGCGCTAGCCGATGAGCTGGCCCGCTCCACCGATGAGCGCAAACGTGTCGAAGCACGGGTTGCGGAAAAAGAAAAGGACAAAGCCGCGATCATCGCGCGCTATGCAGAACAAAAAGCGCGCTACCTTGAGTTGCGGGGCGGCAGCACAACGACCACACAGCCCGCGCCGGCGCCAGCCGCCAAAAAATAGCCGGGTTCAGGGCGCGAGTTTGCGCCGAAGGATGTCGTTGACCTGTTGCGGGTTGGCCTTGCCGCGCGAGGCCTTCATCACCTGCCCGACCAGCGAATTGAAGGCCTTCTCCTTGCCTGCGCGGAAATCCGCGACCTGCTGGGCATTCGCAGCCAGTACCTGATCAACGATTATTTCGATCTCGCCACTGTCGGAAATCTGCTTCAACCCCTTGGCGGCAATGATGGCGTCGGCGTCACCCTCGCCGGCCCAGATCGCATCGAAAATATCCTTGGCAATTTTTCCGGAGATCGTGCCGTCGGCAATGCGGTCGACCAGACCGCGGAGCTGTTGCGCCGATAACCGGCTTTGCGCAATCTCCAGACCTTCTTCATTCAGTCGCGCGCTCAGGGCGCCGCTGATCCAGTTGGCGCAGAGTTTTCCGGTTTTTGCATCGGCCCCGGAAACCACGGACTCAAAATAATCCGCCAGCTCCCGGCTCGCCGTCAGCAGTCCGGCGTCATACGGCGTCAATCCGTACTGGGTGCAGAATTTTTCCCGCCGCGCCTGCGGCAAGGGCGGCATCGCCGCACGCACCGCTTCCAGGCGCTCGGCCGTCACTTCGAGCGGCAGCAGATCGGGATCCGGGAAATAACGATAGTCATGCGCGTCTTCCTTGGTGCGCATCATCCGCGTCTCGCCGCTGTCCGGGTCGAACAGTACGGTCGCCTGCTGGATCGCGCGGCCGTCTTCCAACTCATTGATCTGCCAGCGCACTTCATACTCGATCGCCTGCTGCAGAAAGCGGAAGCTGTTGAGGTTCTTGATCTCGCGGCGCGTGCCCAATGTCGTTGACCCCGCCGGACGCACCGAGACGTTGGCATCGCAGCGGAACGAGCCTTCCTGCATATTGCCGTCACAGACGTCGATCCAGCGCACCAGCGTGTGCAGCGCCTTGGCGTAGGCCACAGCTTCTTCCGCCGAACGCATGTCGGGCTCGGAGACGATTTCGAGCAGCGGCGTGCCGGCGCGGTTCAGGTCAATGCCGGTGCGGCCATGGAAATCTTCGTGCAGCGATTTGCCGGCGTCTTCTTCGAGGTGGGCGCGGGTCAGATGCACGGTTTTTTCGGTGTCACCAACCTGCATCGTCATCGTGCCGCCTTCGACGATCGGTCGTTCGTACTGGCTGATCTGGTAACCCTTGGGCAGATCAGGATAGAAATAATTCTTGCGCGCGAAAATCGACGGCGAATTGATTTTTGCGCCGACGGCAAGACCGAAGCGGATCGCACGTTCGACCGCGCCGGTGTTGAGCACCGGCAGCACGCCGGGCAGCGCGATATCGACGCCGCAGGCCTGGGTGTTCGGCGCCGCGCCAAAAGCGGTAGCAGCGCCCGAAAATATTTTCGACACCGTCGACAGCTGCGCGTGGGTTTCCAGTCCGATGACCACTTCCCATTGCATGGTCAGATCGCTCCCTGGGGCGCACGCCGGTGCCAGTCGGTGGCGAGCTGATACTGGTGCGCCACGTTGAGCATGCGCGCTTCATCGAAATAATTACCGATGATCTGCAGCCCGACCGGCAGGCCGCCACCGTCAAACCCGCAGGGGATCGACATGCCGGGCAGTCCGGCCAGATTCACCGCGATGGTGTAGATGTCCGACAGATACATCTGCACCGGAGCACTGCTTTTTTCGCCGATGCGGACCGCGGTGGGCGGGCTGGTCGGCCCCATGATCACATCGCAGTGCCTGAACGCGGCGACAAAATCCTGCGCGATCAGCCGGCGCAGTTTCTGTGCGCGGATGTAATAGGCGTCGTAATAACCGTGCGACAGCACATAGGTGCCGATCAGGATGCGGCGCTTGACCTCGGCGCCGAAACCTTCGCCGCGGCTGCGTTTGTACATGTCGAGCAGATCGGTGTATTCGGCGGCGCGATGGCCGTAACGCACGCCATCAAAACGCGACAGGTTGCTCGAGGCTTCGGCCGGAGCCAGCACGTAATACACCGGCACCGACAGACCCATGTTGGGCAGGCTGATGTCAACGACCGTGGCGCCGAGTTTTTTGTATTCGGCGATGGCCGCTTCAATCGCTTTCTGCACATCGGCCGACATTCCCGCCGCAAAAAATTCTTTGGGCAAACCGACGCGCAGCCCTTTGAGCGGTTTCGCCAGATCGCGGTTGTAATCTTCGGCCGGCCGTTCGAGGCTGGTCGAATCGCGCCTGTCATGGCCGGCCATCACGTTGAGCAGCAGGCCGAGGTCTTCGGCAGTGCGCGCCATCGGACCGGCCTGATCCAGGCTGGAAGCGAACGCGATCATGCCGTAACGCGACACCAATCCGTAAGTGGGCTTCAATCCGCAGATGCCGGTGAGCGCGGCGGGCTGGCGGATCGAGCCGCCGGTGTCGGTGCCGGTCGCCGCCGGTGCGAGCCGCGCAGCTACCGCAGCGGCCGAACCGCCGGAGCTGCCGCCGGGCACCCGCTCGCGATTCCACGGATTGCGCACTGCGCCGAAATACGAGGTCTCGTTCGAAGAACCCATCGCGAACTCGTCCATGTTGGTCTTGCCCAGCGTGACCATGCCGGCGGCATCACAGCGCTCGACCACATGTGCGTCGTACGGTGCAACAAAATTGGCGAGCATTTTCGAGCCGCAGGTGGTCAGCCAGCCCTTCGCACAGAAGATGTCCTTGTGCGCCAGCGGCACCCCGGTCAGCGGCCCGGCATTGCCGGCGGCGCGGCGCGCATCCGCGGCCTGCGCCTGGGCCAGCGTCCGCGCCGCATCGACGGTCACGTAACAGCCGAGGTCTTTATTCAAGACATTGATTTTATTGATAAATTCTTGCGCGAGCTCAACGCTGGAGCAGGCCTTGGCAGCCAGCTGTGCGGACAGTTCTTTAATCGTGGCGTTGGACATTGCTGGGGGGGCTGGCCTGCGGCGACAGGCCTGGCTCGGTTTATTCGATAACTATTCGATGACCTTGGGCACCAGATAGAGCCCGGCTGCGACTTCAGGCGCGACGGACTGGAACAGATTGCGCTGATCACCCTCGGTCACGGCATCGGCACGCAAGCGCAACATCAGATCCTGGGCATGAGCCATCGGCTCGATGCCGGAAACATCAACCGCCTGCATGTCTTCAATCAACCCGAATACACGTGTCAGCTGTGCCAGTGCGGCCTCGGCTTCGGCGTCATCAATCGCGATCCGCGCCAGGTGCGCAGCGCGCCGCACATCGTCGAGGGTCAGGGCCATGAAAGGGATGAAAAAACCGTTAAAAACAAAGGCTGCGTAGGTTATCATACCGATGCCCTGGAAGGCACCAAAATCCGTTGATACGAAAGGCTTTATGTTCGGTTTCCTCAGTGGTTACTTTAACGACGATCTCGCCATCGATCTCGGCACCGCGAACACCCTGATTTACGTGCGCGGCAAGGGCATCGTGCTCGACGAACCCTCGGTAGTCGCAATCCGCCAGGAAGGCGGGCCCAACGGTAAAAAAGTCATCCAGGAAGTCGGTCTCGCCGCCAAGCAGATGCTTGGCCGCACTCCCGGCAACATCACCGCCATCCGGCCGATGAAAGACGGCGTGATCGCCGACTTCATCATCACCGAGCAGATGATCAAGCAGTTCATCAAACGCGTGCATCGCAGCAAGTTTTTCTCGCCAAGCCCGCGCATCGTCATCTGCGTGCCCTGCGGCTCGACCCAGGTCGAACGCCGCGCGATCCGCGACGCCGCGATCGGCGCCGGCGCTTCACGCGTCTACCTGATTGAAGAACCGATGGCCGCCGCGATCGGCGCGGATTTGCCGGTCGGTGAAGCCACCGGATCAATGGTCGTCGATATCGGCGGCGGCACCACCGAAGTCGGCGTCATCGCGCTGGGCGGTCTCGTATACAAAGGTTCGGTACGCGTCGGTGGCGACAAGTTCGACGAAGCGATCATCAACTACATCCGCCGCAACTACGGCATGCTGATCGGCGAAACAACAGCGGAGATGATCAAGAAGGAAATCGGTTCGGCATTCCCCGGCTCGGAAGTGCGCGAAAAGGAAGTCAAAGGCCGCAACCTCGCCGAAGGCATCCCGCGCAGCTTCACCATTTCCAGCAATGAAATCCTTGAAGCGCTGACCGATCCGCTGAACAGCATCGTTTCCGCGGTGAAATCGGCGCTGGAACAGACGCCGCCCGAACTCGCCGCCGACATCGCCGAAAAAGGCATGGTACTCACCGGCGGCGGCGCGCTGCTGCGCGACATCGACCGACTGCTGATGGAAGAAACCGGACTGCCGGTGATCATCGCCGAAGACCCGCTGACCTGCGTCGTCCGCGGCTCCGGCAAAGCGCTGGAAAAACTGGAACACCTCGGCAGCATCTTCGCCAACGACTGATGCCGCAGACCCCGGCCTGCGTTCGCATTCCGGCCCGCTGCGGCTGCGAACCCGGGCCCGCCTGCGCGGGCGGGCAATAACCCGCCATGGAGCACTCGCCGCCACCGCTGTTCCGCACCGGCCCCACGCCGCTCGCGCGGCTGATGATTTTTTCGATGCTGTCGGTGGTGATGCTGATCGCCGACGCCCGCTTCAACTACCTGACGTTCCTGCGCCAGGTCACTGCCGTCATCGTTTATCCGCTGCAGCGTCTTGCCGCGGCACCGGCCGCCATCGGCGGGCACATCTCCGATTTTTTTGTCACCCATGGCTCGTTGCGCAGCGACAACCAGCGCCTGACCCAGCTCAATCTTGAGCTGGCGCGGGAAACCCAGCAGACGCAGGCGCTGCAGCTTGAAAATGCCCATCTGCGCGGCCTGCTTGCTGCGCGTGAGCGCGTCACTGCGCCAGCCACCGCGGCGGAAATTCTTTATGCCGCCCGCGATCCGTTCGCGCGCAAGGTGATGATCGACCAGGGCCTGCAGCGCGGCATCGAACCCGGCCGTCCGGTGGTCGATCATGTCGGCGTCATCGGCCAGGTGACCCGGGTCTACCCATGGCTGTCCGAAGTCACGCTGATCACCGACAAGGGGCATCTGGTGCCGGTGATGAACGTGCGCACGGGACTGCGCGCAGTGCTCGCCGGAACCGGTGACGACGGAAAACTCGAACTGCGCTTCATTCCGCTGGCCGCCGACTTCCAAAACGGCGACCAGCTGGTGACCTCGGGCATCGACGGCATTTACCCGCCGGGACTGCCGGTGGCCGAAGTCACCAATGTCGAACGCAACACGGCCTACCTGTTCGCCAACATCACCTGCAAACCCGTCGCCGGCGTCAACACCCATGCCCAGGTGCTGGTGCTCGGCCCGATGTCCGCCGCGCCGGAACGTCCGGAAGAAACCAAGGAAACGGTCCCGCAGAAGAAAAGGAGAAAATCCTGATGGCCGCGCCTTCGATGACGCCGCAGGAACTGCTGCTGCCGGTCCGGCCTGGATTCATTTTCGTGACACTGCTGGCGGCGCTGCTCGCCAACCTGCTGCCGTGGACTGGCTGGGTGATGTGGCTGACGCCGGATTTTGTCGCGCTGCTGGTGCTCTACTGGTGCATCCACGAACCGCGGAAAATCGGATTCCTGACGGCTTGGTCCTTGGGCCTGCTGATGGACATCGCCGACGGCAGCCTGTTCGGCGAACATGCGCTGGCCTACTGCATCCTCGCTTACGCCGGCATGGTCCTGCACCGCCGCGTCCAGCGTTTCTCGATGGCGCCGCAGATCCTGCATGTGATCCCGCTGCTGCTGTTCACCGATCTCGTGGTGCTGCTGGTGCGCGCACTGGCCGGCTCCGATTTTCCCGGTTACGCCTACTTCCTCGGCAGCTTCGTCGGCGCCGCGCTGTGGCCACCGCTGACCCACCTGCTGAAACTGCCGCAGCACCCGCGTCCCGATCCGGACCGTGTCTGAGCTTTCGATCAATCCCGGCATTGAGATTCGCGACTCCGAGCGCGAGCTGCAGCGTTTCCGCGGCCGCCTGGCGATGCTCGGCATTTTCGTGTTGTCGCTGTTCGGCCTGCTGTTTCTGCGATTCTTCTATCTGCAGGTGATCCAGCACGGCCATTACAGCACGCTCGCCGAAGCCAACCGCATCTCCGTGCAGCCCATCGCCCCGCATCGCGGCATCATCGTCGATCGCAACGGCATCCAGCTCGCGCACAACTACTCCGCCTACACGCTGGAAATCACGCCGAGCAAAGTTCCCGACCTCGACACCACGATCGAGGAACTGGCGTCCATTGTCGAAATTTCACCCCGCGACCGCCGCCGTTTCCGCAAACTGCTCGAGGAAAGCAAACGCTTCGAAAGCCTGCCGATCCGCACCCGCCTCTCCGACGAGGAAATCTCGCGTTTCGCCGCGCACCGTTACCGTTTCCCCGGCGTCGAAGCCAAGGCGCGGCTGTTCCGGCAGTACCCGCAGGGCGATATGTTCTCGCATGTGGTCGGCCATATCGGCCGCATCAATCAAAAAGAAGTCGAGCAACTGGAAACGGAAGACCGGCTGGCGAATTACCGCGGCAGCGACTACATCGGCAAAACCGGACTCGAACAGAGCTACGAAAAATTCCTGCATGGCACCACCGGCGTCGAGGAGGTCGAAGTCGATTCCGGCGGCCGTGCGGTGCGCACACTGTCGCGGACACCGCCGGTATCGGGCAACAACTTGGTGCTAAACCTCGATGCCAAGCTTCAGGAAATCGCCTACAACGCCTTCGGTGAGCGCCGCGGCGCGCTGGTCGCCATCGACCCGGCCACCGGCGGCATACTCGCCTTTGTCAGCAAACCCGGATTCGATCCCAACCTGTTCGTCGACGGCATCGACCCGCAGAGCTGGGCGGAACTCAACGGCTCCATCGACAAACCGCTGCTCAACCGCGCCGCGGCCGGCACCTACCCGCCGGGCTCGACGTTCAAGCCGTTCATGGCGCTCGCCGCATTGTTCTACGGCAAGCGTACGCCGCAGCAGGCGATCAGCGATCCCGGTTACTACATGTTCGGCGGCCATCGCTTCCGCGACGACAAGGTCGGCGGCCACGGCATGGTCGACATGTACAAATCCATCGTCGTGTCCTGCGACACTTATTACTATGTGCTGGCCAATGATCTCGGTATTGATCCGATTTCCCGCTTCATGGGCATGTTCGGTTTCGGCAGCCGCACCGGCATCGACATCGGCGGCGAGTCTGCCGGCCTGCTGCCGTCATCGGACTGGAAAATGCGCCGCTTCAAGCAGAAGTGGTATGCCGGCGAAACCATCAGCGTCGGCATCGGCCAGGGCTACAACAGCTACACGCCGCTGCAACTGGCTTCGGCGACGGCGACACTGGCCAACGATGGCGTGATGTTCCGTCCGCATATCGTCAACTACGTCGAAGACATCCGCACCCGCGAAAAATCACCAATCGAACCCAAACCGCTGCGCGACCTCGGGCTGAAACCGGAGCACCTCAAGGTCATCAAGGATGCGCTGGTCGGCGTCAACAAGGAAGGCACCTCGGCACGCGTCTTCGCCGACGCACCGTATGTCTCCGCCGGCAAAACCGGCACCGCGCAGGTCATCGCCATCAAGCAGAACGAGAAATACGTCGAAAGCCGCGTTGCCGAACGTCATCGCGACCATGCGCTGTTCATCGCCTATGCCCCGGCCGACAAGCCGACCATCGCGATCGCAGTGGTCGCCGAAAACTCCGGCTTCGGCGCACGCGCCGCGGCGCCGATCGCGCGCCAGGTGCTCGACTATTACCTGCTGGGCAAAGTACCGAAAAAACCCGCGCCGTCGGAGGAGGACTGATGCATCCCGCCTTGCGCCGCCTGACCCTGTTCCTGACCCGGCACATCGACGGCGTGCTGCTGTCAGCGATCCTGCTGCTGATGTTCACCGGGCTGCTGGTGCTGCTCAGCGCCTCCAACGGCAACTTCGTGCGCACTTCAGGGCAGCTCGGCAACATGCTGGTGGCGCTGGGCGTGATGTGGCTGTTCGCCAACATTCCTCCGCATTACCTGCAGCGCCTCGCGCTGCCGGTATTTGCACTGGGCTTCGCGCTGCTGATCGGCGTCGCCCTGTTTGGCGACATCGTCAACGGCGCGCGGCGCTGGCTGCACGTCGGGGTCACCCGCATCCAGCCTTCTGAATTGATGAAAATCGCGCTGCCGCTGATGCTGGCCTGGTATTTCAACCGCCATGAAGCCTCGCTGAAACTTCGCAACTATCTGGTCGCCGCGCTGATGCTCGTCGCACCGGTGGCGCTGATCGCCCGCCAGCCCGATCTCGGCACCGCGATCCTGATCATGGCCAGCGGCTGCTACGTGATTTTCCTCGCCGGTCTGCCGTGGCGCATCATCATCGCGCTCGGCGTCGCCGCACTGACCAGCATGCCTTTTCTCTGGTCCGTCATGCATGACTACCAGCGGCAGCGCGTGCTCACGCTGCTCGATCCGACCACCGATCCGCTGGGCAGCGGTTACCACACCATCCAGTCGACCATCGCCGTCGGTTCCGGCGGCGTACTGGGCAAGGGCTGGATGAACGGCACCCAGACCCATCTCGACTTCATCCCCGAGCGGACCACCGACTTTATTTTTGCGGTTTTTGCTGAAGAGTTCGGCCTGCTTGGCAACGCCATCCTGCTGCTGCTGCTCCTGTTCCTGATTGCCAGGGCGATGGTCATCACCGCCAACGCGCCGACGCTGTTCACACGCCTGCTCGGGGGAGCGGTCACGATGACGTTTTTCACCTATGCCTTTGTCAACATGGGTATGGTTTCGGGTATTCTGCCGGTGGTCGGCGTACCCCTGCCATTGATCAGCTACGGCGGAACATCGTTAGTCTCGATCTGCCTCGGCTTTGGCATTCTGATGAGCATCAATACGCATAAAAAGCTTGTTCAAACATGATTTGCATATCTGCGTAACAGATTTCCGCCACAGATGAAAACCGGCAAAATGAATATTTTAAAATGCATCGCAGGTCTGGCCATGATCGTTTCCATGACCGGTTGCGGCATTTTCAGCAAGGGCCCGCCTCCGGCGATCGGGCCAACCGGCGCGTCGGCAGGGACCGGCGGTTTTTACAAAGATGATGGCCCCGGCCTTTTCGCCCCCTCCAATCTCGAAGAGATCCCCGACGCGGTGCCGAAAATGGAGCCCCTGCTTTCCGGCCCCATGCGACCTTACGTGGTGCTGGGCAAAGGTTATGCCCCGATGACCCGGTTAGAGCCGTACAAAGATCGGGGCATCGCAACCTGGTATGGCCGGCGCTACCACGGCAAACCCACTTCTTCCGGCGAAGCGTACGACATGTATGCAATGACGGCAGCGCACACCCTGCTGCCGATCCCGAGTTATGTCCGCGTCACCAATCTTGCCAACAAGAAATCCGTGGTGGTGCGCGTCAATGACCGCGGCCCCTTTATCGGCAATCGATTGATCGACCTTTCTTACACCGCGGCATACAAGCTGGGACTGGCGACCGCCGGGAGCGGAATGGTCGAGGTTGAAGTCATCATTCCCGGCAGCCCGGAGCCGGGAAAGACATCAGGGGCTTCGCCAAACATTGCGCCGGCTGCAGTCCAGCCAGTTGCACCCGCCAAACCGATGGCCACCGGATTCTTCGTGCAACTGGCCGCCTTCAGCAGCAAAGAAAATGCAGATGCCTATCTGCAGAAAATTCGGGAACAGAAGGAATTGCAGGGCGAACCGCTGCAGATCCGGGAAAATGCGGGGCTGTTCAGAATACATGCGGGACCGTATCCCAGCGATGCGGTAGCCCGGCAATCCGCGGAGCGCGTCGCCCGACTGCTCAATATCAGACCGCTGGTATCAGCGTACTGAACAGATCTGCACGGACACCCACGGATCGATCCTGTTGCGGTTGATCGCGCCACTGATGGATTTCTGCCGGTGGCAGACGGTTCATCCTGCTCATCATCGCCAAATCATGCCTTGGCAGTGCCGTGGGTCGGGTCAATCGCCGCCCGAGGGATCGGTGACAAAACCGATCCTCTTCAGCCCCGCCTTGCCCGCCATGGACATGACCTGCGCGACATTTTCATAATGCACCAGCCGGTCGGCGCGGATATGAATCTCGGGCTGCGGATCCAATGTGGCGGCCTGGGACATCCGTTTCTGCAAATCGGCTTTCTCAGCCTGCTCCCCATTCCAGAACAACCGGCCGTCCTGACGGATGCCGATCTGCACATGCTCGGGCTTGGTGATGTTCGGATTGCTGCTGGCCTTGGGCAGATCGATCTTCACTGAATGCGTCAACAGGGGGGCTGTGATGATAAAAATCACCAGCAGCACCAGCATGACGTCAATCAACGGAACCATATTGATTTCAGCCATGGGCTTTTGATCACCACCCGAATCAAATCCGCCAAATGCCATTTCAGCTGCTCCGGTTTTTCAGCTGGGCGCCTGTCGTCAGCAGGGAAAACAGGTCGTGGGCAAAGGCATCGAGCTTCGCCCCGAGCAGTCTGTTCTGCCGGTTGAAGGTGTTGTAGGCGAGCACCGCCGGAATCGCGACTGCAAGTCCTATCGCCGTCATGATCAAGGCCTCACCAACCGGACCGGCGACCTTGTCCAGCGTGCCCTGCCCGGTCATGCCGATGCTGATCAGCGCCTTGTAGACACCCCAGACCGTACCGAATAGCCCGACAAACGGTGCGGTGGCGCCGACCGAAGCCAGCAGTGTCATGCCGCTTTCCGCACGCAAATTCTGATCGGCAATCGCACTGCGCATTGCACGCATCAGAAAATCCTGCGAGCTCCCGGCCTCATCCAGCCGCTGGGCGCCATGCAGCGCGTGATGTTCACGGGCTCGCAATGCCCGAACTGTCAGCATGGCAAACGGGTCTCTGTTTTCTTGCGCATCCATGCCCTCGGTAGCCTGTTCAATCGAGGAAGCGGCCCAGAACCGGTCGAGGAACTGACTGACGCTGCGCCGGACAAAAATACCCTGCAGCGTCTTGCTGATGATCAGATACCAGGTGGTCATCGACATCAGCACCATCGCGATCAAAACAATCTTTCCGACAACATCCGTCTGGCTGAGGAATGCACCTACCCCATAAGCCTGCGTGGCATCCATTAATCAATTCTCCAAGGAAAATACAATAGGAACAATCACAAAGGCGGCAACCGGCTGTGTGCCCTGCCGTGCCGGGACAAAACGCCATCTCCGAACCGCTTCCAGCGCGGCCGTGTCCAGCGAAGGGAAACCGCTGGATGTCCGCACCTGCACGGTCTCCACCTCGCCCTGCGCGGAGACATAAACCCGCAGCATCACCGTACCCTTTTCACCGCGGCGCCGCGACATCAGCGGATACGCCGGCGGCGGATTCTGCAGATAGGCCGCATTGAACGAGGGCGCCACCACGGGGGCAGGCGCCGCTGCCTGCACCTGGCTATCGGGTTTGGGTGCAGGAACCACGACGGCCTGCGCGGGTGCCGGCGATTCTGCAACCAGCACGGGGGGGGCTTCGCTCGGCGGCGCCTTGGCAACCGGCGGTTGATCCCGCGCTACCGGCCGCGGCTTGGGCGGCACGACCTCCGGGGGAGGCTGTTTCATTTCCGGCGGTTTGATCAACTCCACCATGATCGGCAGGCTGTCCATCAAGGGTTTGCGAATGCCCTCGAACTGCAGCAACGCAGCGACCGCCGCAACATGCATTGCAGCCGTCACACTCCAGGCAACCGTGCGTTGCGACAGACTCATCGACGGTAAAGGCTGCGACAGGAAAAATCGTGCCGCGATGCGAGGATCATGGGGCGGGGGATTTTTACCAGCACGGACAATTCCTCCCGCTCACCGGGCCAGCGCCAGGAACTGCTCGAGTTCCCGTGCTGGTGGTGCTCCGGTAAAAAATTTCACCGGCTTTCCCGGTGCCATGAAAGCGACATAGGGCGTGATTCCACGCCAGTCCGGATTTACCGTGTATCTGACCGCCTGCTCATGACCGTCGAATACGAACACCCTGTCCACCCGG
This sequence comes from uncultured beta proteobacterium, assembly GCA_903933915.1. Taxonomy (GTDB): domain Bacteria; phylum Pseudomonadota; class Gammaproteobacteria; order Burkholderiales; family SG8-41. The sequence continues at coordinate 19,371 of CAIZLW010000161.1, forward strand.
TTATAGGGCGGCTTCGCAAGAAGTCCCGGCGGTTCTTCATCCATAACCACACCGATCAGGGAAACTTTGCCGCCCGACCCGGCTTTGTCTTTGGCAATCTTCTGGATGACCGCAGGACAATGGGTACAGTACGTCGCCGAAAAAATCACGATGGTCGGTTTTTTCAAGTCCGCACTGAGCGTCTTCCAGGTTTTCCCGTCAAAAGGCTCGATGACTTTCGGCGGCGCGGCGCCAGCGGCCATCGCTAAACAGCAGCACAGCACCGCCGCACCGGCTCTAGTCAGCAAGGCGTTCAATCTGAATCCTTTCACCGGCATTCCAAAGCCCGAAGATTTCAGAGCCTCTGGACAGCAGAAGCGGGTAATCGTTAACGCCACTGACTGCGCCGATGTTCTTCACCACAAAGGTGGCGCCGGCGTCCCTGGAGACCCAAGCCCGCCAATGCGTGCGCTCACCATCAAAACTGCGCCACGAGATCACCACATTGTTGCCGGCGCTCCTGACATCGGCATGCTCGGCACGGGCATCCGGCAATTCAACCGGACTGCCCTTCGGCTGGCCTTTGGCGTCGAGAAGGCTGTAGCGGGCGGCGGCTTTGCCGGCCTTCTCGCCAAACCAGACCGCGTGATAGCCGCCGTTCTTCGCAGGCGCCAGACCGGGGCCGTGATGCGGGCAGGCGTCCAGCGCCCAGCGGTCATAGGTCGCTCGCATCAGCACCTGCTGTGCGGGCGCCTGACCGACGCGGGAAAATGCATGGTCGCGTTCATTCGGCTCAAAAACATGCCGCCACATCGCAACAAGCCCTCCGGCGGGATCCGGCGCCAGCGCAATGCGGCAGCACTCGCAACTGTGATCGGCCAGCTTGAGATCCGGACCGAAAGTCTTGCCGCCATCCTTTGACTCGTTGCGGTAAATCGCAGCGCCGCGATAGGCAAGCTCGCGTTTTGCACCCTTGTCCGTTTTCGCGGCCTTGAGCGCCTCACCGTCGCGCTTGTCAATCCACAGGGTATGCAAAGTCCCCTCTGCATCAAATGCGGCCGAATCGAAACGGTGGGTAATGATCTGGCGATCCTGATGAACGGTATAGGGAAGTGAAAAATTAACCCCGCCGTCCTCGGACCGGAGCATGCGAATCTCCCCGGTATAAGGCTTGGCCAGCGGCTGGGTATAGGTGATCACCGCCCATGGATGGGGTCCGAAAACGATCTTGGGCCGGCTTTCGCCTTCCGCGGCAATCGTATCGTTGCCGGTATCAATGATGCGGGGCTGTCCCAAGGCCTCAGCAGCCGGTGCCCCTGCTGTCCGGACATAGAGCTTTCCTTCGCCATTGACCCCCACCACCCACAACCGGCCATCGGGAGAGAACGCCGCGTTGATGGCGGGCTGTTGACGGGCGGGTCGCGGTTTCGCATCTTTGGCGGGTTTGCCGTGCTGATGCTCCGCCATCTGGGCATGGACGGCGGCCGGGATCAACATCAGCACTGCTGAAGCCAGCCCGGCACGCCACCATTGTTTAAAACCATGCCTCATCGGATCATCTTCGGGTGAATTTCCTAGAACTTGGCTTCCACGCCGGCATAAACCGTGCGGGGCAGCCCCGGTGAATACAACCCACCGTTCGCAGAACTTTGGGAAGCGCTGTCCGCATAGCGCTTGTCGAGCAGATTCGTCACGCGGGCGAACAGCGAGAGGTCCTTGGAAACGCCCTGGCTTGCACGCAAGTTGAACAGATCATGGCCCGGATACTTGCCATAAATGTTTTCCTGATCAAGGAAATACGACCCGATTTTAACCCACTCCAGTTGCGCAGTCGTTTTCGCGGCTGGCTTCCAGGTCAGCCGGGTGTTGGCCATCAAACGCGGCGAGGCCTCGATTTCCTTGCCGGAATAATTGACTGTCGAAGTCACCCAGTTGGTATAGGTATGTTTTGCGTATGAACCTGCCAGATCCAGACGGAGGCTCGACAGCAGCGTCTTACCCAGGCCCAGTTCGATCCCTTTGTGTTCGGTTTCGCCATTATTGGTCTGGACGGCAAAACCGGTGGAGTCCTTCTGGCTGAGCAGATCATCCTTTTTCTTCAGCAAATACCCGACCACATCATAGTTCCAGCCCGCCGCAAAGCCGCGGAATCCCAGTTCATATTGCTCGGCCTTGATCGCATTCAGGTTCAGCGCAGCGTTGGACAGTGCACGGGCCTGCGCCTGCTGGGTCGCCGGTGCGCCGGCATCGGAACGCCCGCCGCGGAACAGCTGACTCTCCGACGGCGTACGGAATCCCTGATTGTAGGAAGTATAAAGATGGGATTGTTCGCTCAACTGATAAGTTGCCCCCAGTTTCGGACTCAGCCGGGAAAAGTCGACGCTGGCATCCGCTGGCGTGTAGTACTGGCGACCGGATGCCGTGACAAAACCCGGGGTCATCTGGTTTTTCATGTCGTACAGCGCGTAGTCGTAGCGCAATCCCATCGTCACCCGCAGCTTTTCGGAGGGCGACATTTCGAGGTGGGCATAGGGCGCCGCACTGGTATAAGTCGACTCGTAGTCATAGATCCGGCTGCCCAGGGTGTAGCCGGTGTACTGGGTATATAAACTGTTGGGACCGATCAAGGTGGAGGTCAGATTGATCTTGGTTTCCTTGCGCTTGCTCGGGCTGTAATCCAGATCCACACCGACAATCAGCCGCGTACGCAGGGGATCGGAAAAATCCTGGCGAAACTTGGTCATCACGCCATACGACTGGACCTGGGTCTCCTCGATGCGGGCATCCCCGGTGAAATTGAAGGTGCCGTTCAGATCCATCGAGTTGTTGCGGATATACGGCGTCACCGTCACTTCCTTGCCCTTACCCAAGTCGCGGGCGACGGAGGTCGACAACCGCAGCGCTTCTACGTTACGAAATGCCGGCGAGCGCAGATTGACGGTCGGATTGTTGACATAAAGGTCATACGGCAGGGCGCTGTTGGCGCCCGTCTGCATGTCGATCTTCGAGTATCCCAGGATGGTTTTAACCGCCGTCTGACCGTCCGGTTCGCGATCCCAGCGCAGATTCAGGCTTTGCCGGTCATACCCGGTCTGGATGCGCCAGCCATCGCTATGCATCAGATTGATGTCGGCACGCAAGGCATCCTTGTCGCTGCGGCCGGTATCAATGCCGCCGAGGAATCTCTGGAAACCGTGTTGACCAAACTCCAGCGAGGCATCTGCCCCTTGTTTATCGGAAGGGGTGCGGGTCAGCACGTTGACAATGCCGCCGATCGCATCGGAACCGTACAGCGCCGTGCCGATGCCGCGGATCACCTCCACGCCGCCGGCGCTGGACAGATTCACTTCATAAAGCCCGTTGTGATTGAAATTGCCGGTCGCCCGCGTCGGGATCCCGTCCTCCAGGAACAGATAGACCGGAGCGGTGGTGAAACCCTGGCGGATCGCCGTGTTGTGTCCCTCGCCATTGGTCACGCCAATGGCAACCCCCGGGACCTGGCTCAGAATCTCTGCGGGATGCGCGGGACGCGTCAATTGAATCGATTCGCGCGGGATAACGCCGACGGAAACCGGGGTTTCCGAAATTTTTTCGGCTTCCCGGGTACCCGTCACCGTCACCGTCGGCAAATCGGGAAAGTTGGCGTTCTGTGCATAGACTTGTGCGCTGAACAGGCTGGTGATGGCAATCGCCATCGCTTTTTTTACTGGTTTTTTTGTGCTCATGTTTTTCTCCATTCATTAATGACCAGATTCAAATTCAAAACGGATTTCCATTACGGCGGAGGCGAAGCCCCGGCCTCGTGCAATCACTCAAGCGGCCTGCAAGACGGCGTAGTGGCCGGCATCCGGCGGCGCAAGCGCCACGAAACAAGCCGGTTGCCGGACCTGCAATACGCAGCCACTCTCATCCGCAATTTCACGTGTCCCTCTGGTGCGCCCCGGCTTTGGGCCGGTACGGCGCTCGGCGCATCCATGCAAGCCCGCCTGCAACAAAGCCTTCAGGCGCAGCGCCCTGGCGGCGCCGGCAGCGTCAAGCAGCCGGTTCCAGACGCCGTCATGCTGCCAGCGCAGGTAGCGGACATAGGCTGCGTGCCAGCCGCCAAACTCAACCGGCATCTCCCGCCACCGCGCGCCGGTAATGCCAACCCACAACACCGCATCCACAAACAGCCGGTTGTCTTTCGCGGTAACTCCGCGGTCTTTTAATTTCCCCGGAAGTAACGGTTCGAGAAACAGCCACTCATCATCGTTTAATTGTCTGATCGTCATTTCATGATCCTCACTTATGAACATGAGAATGCTGTCCATGGTCTGCGTCCATAGGGATCGTCTTGCCGAACGAATCAAAGCGCCGGCGCTGATCTTCGGTAAAACGCGCTTCTGCCGTTTTCAGGCGTGTTGCGATATCCTGCGCAGCGTTTTCGGAGATCCCCGATTCACGCAATACGCCGGCATCCCGCATACCGTCACCTCCGCAGGCAATGACGCGCCATGTAGTGCCGCGACGCATCAACAGCGCCCGCCCTCCTTTATCACCCTGGAGCCAGCTGGCAACGCTGTAATTGCCCGAAACAATCACCGGCGCAACCTGTAATGGTTGTCCAGGTTTGTCCCATGTCGCCTTCATCACCCCCACCACCGCTTGCTCATCGGTCTGCGACTGGGTTGCAGCAATGCAGGAGAAAGTCATAACCAGAGAACCGCCAATAACGATCAAGAACCCGAAAAGCTTGCTTAACAGGGTCTTTGCCGCGTTGGAACGGGAGTCACCGATCTTGAAACCTTCAAAAAATCCCGTCCCAACATCCCTTGTTGGAATGCGTCGTAACAGCAGGCACATTGATGCCTGCCAGCACCGGGGAATTGTCATATTCATCGCATCGGCCCCTCAATCAGAAGCCAGCAATCAAGCCAACGCGGAAGTTACGGCCCGGCATCGGGTAACCGGCGTTGTATTGATAGTCGGCATCAAATAGGTTGTTGACCGCCACGTAGATTTCCCCGCCTTTGCCGAGGCTTGCCGTCGGGTAGGCAATGCGGGCGTTGGCTACGGTGAACCCGGCTACCGGATTGGGGGCAAATGTGCCGCGATCCTGCGTCAGTGAATACATGCCGGACTGATGCTGGGCATCAATGGCCAGCTTGAATCCACCGACTTTCCCGTTAACACCGCCCGAAATGGCGGTGTCCGGCAAATAAGGCATGTTGCTGATCGTCGACTCCAGCATGGTCAGCCCGCCGAAAACCGTCCATTGGCGATTAACCTCGTGCCGTACGGAAACCTCACCGCCGTTGATGCGATACGCCGGAAAACTGTTGCTCCAGGTTCCTGATGCCGGGGGCGCGAACGCACCGGCGTTAAACCCACTCCAGACGTAGCGGTCGCTGACTTCATCGTTAAAGATGCTGATATCAATTTGCGTCGCGGCACTCAGATTCAGCTTGACGCCGATCTCGCTGTGTTTGTCCTCGGTCGGTGACAGCCGGTCCCAGCCGTTATTGGCAGCAAATGCCATCGGCAACGCACGCGTCAACGTGTAGGTTTCAGCACCGGGATACAGCAACCCTCTTGAATAATTGGCGTATACGGTCATTGCATCCGAGATCAGGGAAACGCCGGCATTGGGTCCCGCCTTGGATTCGTAGTAATTGCTGTCGTAGAACCTCGCGCCGACAGAGGGCAACAGCATCCAGCCGCTGCTGAGATTGATCTTCTGGCTGACGCCGGCATAGGCGGAGAGGAGCTTGAAGTCGGGGATTTCAGCAGAACCCTGGACGCCGAATCCGAACGGTGTGCCCACCGGTGAACCGACATGCGTGCCGGACACCGTTCCGGAGACCGTCTCCTGATCAATGCCCGCAACAATCTGCCCGCCCTGCCAGGGCGAAAACTCTTCTTTCCAGCGAAACCCGGACATCTTGAATTTGCTGTTGAAAGTGCCCCAGTTCGGGTCATTGGTCAGGTCGTTGTGACCCTTGTTGTCATATATCTTGAACTCCCCTTTCCAGTCACCGTGTCTGTGTGCGACGGAAGCCGTAAACATGGTTGTGGCGGAGTCATTTCGCGCCACTCCGTTGGAAAAGGTGTAAGGTCCGACGCCCACATTCGATACCGGAAACCGGTTATCGCCGGGATCACCCACCTCGTTGTTAACCGTCAGGAAACTCGCCCCGACAGACCAGGCGCTGTTGATTTTGAGACCGACCTTGCCCATGGCATTTTTGAGTCTGCCGTCGGAGTTAGGACGATCACCGTCGGACTCGATCTGTCCGACTGCGAGCATGAAATCAACGTCATCCTTGCGACCCAAAAGATTGGCCTGCAGCACCTTCGTGGAAAACGATCCGGCGGACAGATTGACTTCCCCCTCGACACCTTCCCGTGTTGCTGTTTTGGTCTGGAGATTGATTGATCCGAAATTGTTGCCGCTCGACTGTGGCTGGGGTCCCTTGTAAATATCAATCGACTTGATGCCATTCAAGGGCAGCAGGTCCATCAGCGGATGATTCCAGACACCCATGTAGACGGGGATTCCGTCCAGATATGTCTTGATTTCCGAGCCCGGCCGGCTGGCACCCATGCCGCGGATGTAGACGTTACCGCCCTGGTCTCCGCTATAGGAGCCGACTTCGTTATAACGTGAAATCTGAACACCCGGCGCCATGCGCAAACCTGCAGCCAGGTCCAGCGCAGACAGGTCTTTCAACTGGGATTCCGTTACACGCGTCGAGAAGCTGGAGAACAGATCAACGTTGTTGGATTCAATGATCGGGCTACTGGTCACGACGACTGAATCCAGCTTTTTGTCACCGGCTTGCTGTGCATGCGCTTCAGCAGCAAGTGCTGCAAGCGCCAGGGTCACAGACAAAGAAAGATAATTTTTCATTTTATTTACCTGAAATTTTTAGGGGAATGGCTTTGATTTAATTTCTCAAAGCAACGTCGGTGCGACCCGCCCAGTCGGTTACCTGATGTAAAACACAATTGCAGCCGTGAATTCGCAGTACTCCGCCGCTTAGGCTCGAGCTGTCATGCGAGCCCATCGCCGCCAAGGACAGCCACAGACAGAGGGCTAGCATTGCCGCGACGTTGAGGTTTGCGATGATTCGCATCAGCAACCGGATTCGGCTGATTGCTGCTTCGTACCCGCTGTCAGTGTCCATTGCGGCCTTTCTGTTCAGGCTGGGCATTGCCTTTCAGGTCGCGGACTTCAACGTTCAACGCGATGGTTTCGCGCTTCTTGTCGGCCAGTTCAAAGGTCAGTTTGAAGGGGATGCTCCTGCCCGCCTGCAGCGGCATGTTCAAGCCCATCAACATCACGTGATAACCACCTGGTGCCAGTTTCACGGTTTTACCGGCCGGCAGATCCAGGCCATCGACCGGGAACATTTTCATGACCCCGCCCTCGACCTTCATGTTGTGCACTTCAACCGTCTTCGCTGCAGGACTCGATGCGCTGATCAGCCGGGCGTTGTTTTTGCTGGTCAGTTCCATGAACGCGCCGGTGGCGCTCTGGCCCTGTACCGTGCCGCGAACCCAGGCCTCCTTGACTTCGACAGACTGCGCGTAAACGCTGGTGGTCAGGCACACAGACAGGACAACGGACGTGATGGATGCAGCAATGGCCTTGCAGGTCGTCTTCATGACGATTCCTTTTTGCAAATGAACGGTGGATTGAATTCGTCGCCATGCACGCGCAGTGCACGCAGCGAGGGCGCGGCAAATGCCGCGCGGCTCAGGCAACCGAAGTGCGGAAGGTCAGGTGCGCGGCGGGGCGCGCGGATTCAGCGGCTGCAGGGCCGCCATGCCGGACACCACAGGGGGGGCGTCGGCAGAAACAACAATGATGACCGGGCTTCTCGGCACCAGGGAGGCACCGCTAACTTCCGGGAACAAAAAGGGCGTGGTCGCAGAACCGACGCAGGTCAGGCAGTGCTGGGTTGAAACCTTGCCGCCCGGAGCAGGCGTCTCGCCGTTTGCCGCCGCCTGGATTGATTCAACGGGGCTGCAAACCTTGGCAAAAGCAACAGGATCAATGGCATAGCGCACCACTGCCATCGCGGGGACCGCGAAAGCAAAGAGCAGCGCCACCAGTGCGAAACTGGCTATGAACCGTTGTTTTACGAAAATTTTCACTTTTTTAGATTATCAAATTTTCACAAATACTGTCAAGCCGACGGTTAAACCCCTAAGAACGAGGGATTTTATTCCAAAAAAGCTGCCGCCCGGATTGACGCCGGTGCGGCAGCGAAGGCGTCAGAACTGCCCGCGTATCCCCAGTTGCGCACTGCGCCGGCCCAGCGGCGCGATATCTTTCAGAAAGGACACGTGATTGCGCGCCTCTTCGTTGAGCAGGTTGACGCCGCGCAGGAAGGCCTCCAGCCGGACACCCGACGCCGGCAATCGGTAACTGACCGACGCATTCAACATGGTGTAACCGTCGGTCGGCAATTCACCGGCAGCTACGCGATCCTGGCCATCGACAACAGTGGCATCGACGCGGGCACCGAGACGATCCTGGCGATAATCCACGCCGATGCCGTAACGCAAGGGTGCAATGCGCGGTAGCGGCAGACCGGTCGATTGATCCTCAGCGCGCACATAGCTTGCGTTGACCAACAGGTCGACCACGCCGCCGCGCTCCATCACGCGAAAGCGGCCTTCGCCTTCAATGCCGCGAAACCGCGCCGGCACTGCGCGATAGGCAAACTCCGGCAGGATTTCTTCACCGGTATTCAGCGAAGTGCCGTCACCGGCATCCGGCGGATTCAGCTCGCCATCGGCGCCGCGGGTATTGCCGGAATTGACCAGCGTGATGTAATTGTCGAAGCGGTTCTGAAACACACCGACACTACCCGAGTGTTTTCCGGATTTCATGCGTAACGTGAGATCCAGCGCTTTCGACTTTTCCTTGCCGAATGCCGAATTACCGATTTCATAAACACCGGTCGCGGCATGCGGACCATTGGCATACAGCTCGTAATAGGTCGGTGCGCGTTCGGTGTAGGCGCCATTAACGGCCAGCGCCATACCCGGGCTCAGGCTCCAGACCGCTCCGAGCGCACCGCTGTTGCCGCTGAATGTCCGGGTCTGCGCAGGATCGAAACGCGGCCCGGCGCCGCCAAATGGCACCGTACCGCCACCTTCACTGCTGACTTCCGTACGTTCATGCCGGCCTCCGAAGGTTAGTTTTAGCGGCCCCAGGGGCAGTTCCTCGTAAAAGAAACCGGCCTTGGCATCCGTGCTGGTTGAAGGCACAAAGGCTTCGGCACCGAGTGCCGAAAAATCAAAATTGGTGAGCTGCAAACCGAACGCACCTTTGAGCGGTCCAAGATTGCCGTGGGTCGCTTCCAGGTGCATGTCGTGCCCCTTGTTGCGGAATACTGTGGCCGGAACGCCGGCATCGAGTTCTGTATGTTCGTAGTCGGTTTTACCGGCCTTGAACTTCAGCGCACGGATCGCAGTGCCCAGCTCGCGCACTTCGCCGGCGACATCCCAGCGACTGCTTTGCATGTCGATGCTGACCGTCGGTTCTGCCACCGTGCCGTAAGTCGAATTGAAATCGGAACGGGAAATACCGATGTAGCCGTTGGCCCAGGTCTGCGAAACGCCAAAGGAACCGCCGTCTGATTTTGCCGCGCTGTTGGGCAGAGTGCCTTGGGCTTCGACGGGCTGCGGGTCAGAAGCGCGCAAACGGGCGGATCGGGCAAAACCTTTTATTTTCAGGTCGTCAGTGTCGCGGGAATAAACGTCAGCATGCAGTGCAAGACTGCCGTTGCCCGCCTCAAAAACGACAGCACCCGCCTTTTCCCGCTCGGCGCCGCCGAAGCGGCCTTCAACGCGTCCGTTGACACCCTGTATTGCCGCTTGCGGAATGCGGTTATCGATGACATTGACCACACCGCCAACGGCGCTGCCGCCGTAGAACAATGCCGCCGGTCCGCGCACGACTTCCGCGCGTTCGATCACCAGCGGATCGATCGATACCGCGTGGTCAAAACTCAGCGAAGAGGCGTCCAGCATGCCGATGCCGTTCTGCAGCAGGCGGATGCGGTCACCATCAAGGCCGCGGATCACCGGACGGCTGGCGTTGGGGCCGAAACCGGTCGCGGCCACCCCGGGCAGGCCGTCCAGCGTGTCGCCGAGCGTGGAACGGCGCAGGCGGAACAATTCTTCGCCCTGCACCACCGATGCCGGTGATGCCATTTCGAACAAATCGCTGCCCAGCGGATTGCCGGTGACGATGACTTCCGGCAGTGTCGCCGGTGACGTTTTATTGCTGACCTGCGCGTGGACGGTCGTGGCATGCGCCGCGACCGCCATCAGCGCAAGCATAAAGGGCTTGCTGCTCATGACGTTCTCCGTATGACGGAACGGCGCGCGCAACCTCAGGCCGGCGCATCACGCTCCGCTAATTAATCAGGATGGGAACACCGGCCGGGCCGGTGGTGTGTCAGGAGCGGACCGGAGGGCCGCGGGAATCGTACGGAACATCAGCCGTCGTGCCGCGCGACTGCGGCACGATAACGACATGGGCAACAGCTTCGGTCGCCGAGAAATGAAACGCGTGATCGGCGTGCATGCCGCCGAGCACCTGGCTGTAAACCAGATCAAAAGCGCACTGCTCGGAAACAATGCGTTTGCCCGGCGCCTGGTGCTGATCAAGCGCATCGCTGTGCGCTTGATACAGCGGCGACTGTGCCTGCAGCGCCGCGACGGATTCATGGGCATGCCCGGCGGCATGACCCAGCGCATGGGTCAGTGCGCCCTGCTGCGCCACCAGCAACAGCAGCGCCAGCAGCCATCGCAAGGTGATGGCGCGCAACACTCTGGCGAGCAGCGGCAAACGAGGCATGGCTATTGCGGAATCAGCGCGGCGTGGTCACGGCAACCGCGTCGGTCAGCCGGTAATAAAGCCCCATCGAGTCATCGCGCAGCACGGTGAAGCGGCCGGAGACAACGATGGGCTCAAAGCCGTATTTCACCGGCGTCTTGGCCTGAACTTCAACCATTTGCTCCGGGCCGCCGGGCATGCAGAACGAGCAGGTGGGTGGCAGCGCGGCGAGGATGAAACGCTTCTGCCGCTCCCCCATATCCAGCGGCATCATAAAGCCCTGAATTCGCACTTCCTGCTTGTCGAGCGTCGCCACACTTTTGCCAAATTCAGGCATGAAGCGATCTTTCTGCTTCACGGTTTTGACATCAGCCAGCGTCTTCCAGGACGTCACCCCCTTCAGTTCGGGTAACGGTTTGAAGGCATACGGTGAAGGCGGCAAATTGGCATCCGCATCCAAGGGTTTTTTCATCAAATCATTCTTGCCTGCGGAACCCTGGAATCCCTGCGCGCTGGCCGAGACCGCCAATGCAAGCATGATTGCGCCAAGTTGAATTTTCATAAGTTTAATATAATGAATAAAATCAATTAGTTACAAGGATTCCGCAAGGTCTGCAGCCGACTAGTGGCTGTGCTTCATCCCGCAGTATTTGCCGATTGCCAGCCCTTTGCAATCCTTGGCCAACTGGCCGTGACATTCCTTTTCGGATTTGCCGGCTTCAAAACATTTCGCCGCATTGAGATGGGCCTCGGCCATCGCGCGATGATCGGCGATGTCTTTTTTCGCTTCTGCGGCGCCGTGGGGTTTGGCTTTCTCTGCAGCCAGTGCCGGTTGTACGGCTAGGGCCGCCACAATCATGGCTGTCGTAATGAATCCAATGTTTTTCATGGGTTGATCTCCAGGGTTAAGTTAATGAATCAATCGGCCGCCGGTAAAGCTGCTTCAGCCGCGAGCCAGCGTGCCTGCAATATCGGTGCGATACGCACGCCACGCCGGCACCAGCGCAGCAAGAGCACCAACAACAATCGAAAATCCGAGAATCACGAATTCCTCCGGCAGCCACAGGCGCCCCGTCATGCTGCCCTGCTGGGCCGCTCGCATCGCGTAACCGACGATTTCGGCAAAACCATGTCCCAACGCGATGCCGAGCAAACCGCCGGCGCCGGCGAGCAACATTCCCTCTCCGAGCAATAACGCCATCAGGCGTTGCGGAGAAGCGCCCAGGGTTCGCATGATTGCGAGGTCGTAACGCCGCTCTTCCAGCGCGTTATAAAGTGCGATAAACACCGACAGCGCTGCACTGAATACCAGCACCAGCGCAAAGCCGCGCAGCACGTCGGTGCCAACACCGATGATGCTGAACAATCGTGCAGTCTCGTACGCCGGTGAAGCCGCCTGCATGTCGCTGTTGTTGTTGACGTAACGGGGCAGGATCGCTGCCGCCAGCGGGCTCGCATACTGCACCAGCAGCGCGGTGTATTCCTTGTCTTCGTCCTTCATCTGTGCGGCGACATTCTCGATATCGTGTATGCCCTGATGTTCGGCATGTACCGCCCACACGCTTTCGACCGAGGTCAGCACCAGCCGGTCCAGCACTGTTCCGCTAGGTGCCAGCACGCCAACTACGGTGTAGTCCGCGCCCTCATGCATGTCCCCGCCATCACCAAGTCCGTGCGCCCCGGCGAATTTCGCCCGGAGGCCATGCCCGGTGCGCGCGGCGACTTCAGCGCCGATGACCACATCCAGGGGCTTTTCCCACAGCCGGCCGGTCGCCAGTTGCGCACCATAAAGCGCGACATAGTCATGGTTGGTGCCGGCAATACGAAAGCCGCGGTAACTGTCCCCCAGCGCCAGCGGGATGGTTTTCTTGACAGCACGGTGCGCGGCGATTTCCTTCGCCTGCTTGTAAGCGATGTTACCGGTCGGCACATCCAGGTGATAAATCGCCGACAGGATGATCTGCAAGGGGCTGCCCTTGGCACCGATCACCAAATCAATGCCTTCGGCGTCGCGGCGCATACGTTGATCAAGCTGCGTGGTCGCCAGCAGGAGTAAGGTGATGGTGCCGATACCCAGCGCAAACAGTACAACCTGCAGCGTTGTATTCAAGGCGCGGGCGCGCAGATAACTCGCCGACAGTTTGACGAGATTCATTGTGTCGCCCCCAGCTGGAAATGGTTCGAAACCCGGGCCTTCACACGCTGGTCGTGTGTCGCGATGACCAGCGTCGCACCGCACGCCGCCGCCTGGGAGAGGAGCAGATCCAGCACCTGTGTGCATCGCGCATCGTCGAGATTCGAAGTCGGTTCATCAGCGATCAACAGGCGGGGCCGGTTGACCACGGCACGCGCGATCGCGACACGCTGAGCCTGTCCGTGCGACAGCGCGTGAGGGTGGGCGTCCGCCTTGTCGGCAAGATCCAGCCCTTCGAGCACTTCCCGGACACGCCCGCTGTCCTGCTTCACACCGGCAAGATATTGCGCGAGCAATACGTTCTGGGCCACGGTAAGGCTGGAAAGCAAATGCAGGCGCTGGAGGACGACGCCGATATTGCGGCCGCGGAAGCGGTCAAGATCGCTTGCCAGTAACCCGCTGAAATCCTGGTCGGCGACCACAGCCCGCCCGGAGGTCGGACGCAGAATGCCGGCAAGAATATGCAACAGTGTCGTTTTGCCGCTGCCCGAAGGCCCCAGCATCAGCCATTGATCGCCTTGCTGCGCAACCCATGCGTCGACCCGCAAGACCTCCTTGCCGGCATACTGGTGACGCACATCGCGCAGTTCAAACACACTCATTCCTCTTCGATCTCTGTCCAGGGTGGAAACGGGTCCTGGAAACGCTGCCACTCGCTTTCGCCTGCAGTCATTTCCGCATCGGTCAACAGACAGTCATCGAGCAATCGCTGGATCTCGACCTGATCCATCCCGATACCAATAAACACCAGCTCCTGCCTGCGATCCCCGAAGTCTCCAACTGATTTCTGATCGATAAGTTTGATGTATTCCGGATCTTTAGGCCAGTCCTTGCGATCCACGGCAGCCCACCACAGGCCAGCGGCACTATGCCGGCAAACCCCGCCGGCCTGCGACCATGACCCGGCAAAGTCCATACGCGTCGCCAGCCAGAAGTAGCCTTTGGACCGGAGCACGCCGTCCCATTCAGACCGGATCAGATCCATAAATCGCTGCGGATGAAACGGCCGGCGCGAACGATAGACAAAACTTGAAATGCCGTATTCCTCGGTCTCCGGCAGATGTTCACCCCTCATTTCCTTTAACCAGCCCGGCGCAGCCGATGCGCGATCAAAATCAAAACGTCCGGTATCCAGAATCTTTTGCAAGGGCACTTCACCGAACTTTGAGACCACGATTTCAGCCTCGGGATTGAGGGTATGCAGGATTGAAGCCAGGCGCGCCATCTCATCCATGGTCACCAAATCACCCTTGTTGACGACAATCACGTCGGCAAATTCGATCTGGTTGACCAGCAGATCAACCACCGTACGCTCGTCTTCCTCTCCCAGACTTTCACCGCGATCGTGCAGATAATCACTTGATGCGTAATCTTTCAGAAAGTTGTAGGCATCAACAACCGTAACCATGGTGTCCAGTCGCGCAACATCTGAAAGGCTGCGGTCTTCTTCATCGCGAAAAGTGAAGGTTTCGGCAACAGGCAGAGGCTCCGAAATGCCGGTCGACTCGATCAGCAGATAGTCGAAGCGGCCCTCGCGCGCAAGCTTGTTGATCTCGACCAGCAGGTCTTCGCGCAGTGTGCAGCAGATGCAGCCATTGGACATCTCGACAAGCTTTTCCTCCGCCCTCGACAGCGCCGCGCCGCCTTCGCGCACCAGTTGCGCGTCGATATTGACTTCGGACATGTCGTTGACGATAACGGCCACGCGCAGGCCTTCGCGGTTGTTTAGCACATGGTTCAGCAGTGTGGTCTTTCCGGCCCCGAGAAATCCGGAAAGCACCGTAACCGGCAGGCGGTCGGGCAGGGAATTGGCTTGTGTCATGGCAGTAACCCCTTCTACTGGCGGGTGTAGGGCGCGCCGGTATGGCTTTGCGCGACATGGGCAGCCAGTTGCCCGAGCACACCGGCAACACCGAGCGGGCCATAGGCGTCAACCAGTCGCGGCAGCAGTTCGGCGATCAACACGGCATTGACCGTCGCCTTGTCGATCCCCCTGTTGTCGCAGTTCAAAAGCGCGCCACGGATCTCGGACACCACCACAGCATGTTCAGCGGACATGACTTCAGACACGTCTTCCGCACGGGGCAGCCCGTTCAAATCGTCGATGTTCATCATTTCACCTCATCTATGCACAGTCTCAGCCGGCGTTCACCGGCCATCTCGATCGGCGGAGAACGATGGACAATGCCGTTGCCGGCATTGCCCGGATACGACTCGCCCTTCTGCACCGTCACCCACCACGGCCTGCAACTGCGAATCTGCCCCGTCCTCGAGACAATGGCGCGATTGGCGGCATCGAAGCTGCGTCCCTGCGCCATCAACTGGTCGCGGCGCACATTGTCATTGGTCACCCACTGCGTTCCGAAACCGCTGTAGGTCACCAGCAAACGCAGCGCCGCCGCGTCAACGTGGAACAGTCGGCAAGCATCGGTGGAAACGCTTTCGAGATGCACGCGCAAGGTTGCACAGCCCGAAATGCGGCCGAAACGTCGCACCAAATAATCGATATCGGCGGCCAGCATGTCGCGAGCGCCGCAGGCCGGAAGATCGGCCAGAAACATCCAGACCTCGGGGTCGTCACTGTGCAGTACTGCCTCGACATCCAGATCGTGAGCAGCGTTGAAAGCATCGACCAGCCCGCTCATCTGCGGCTCCTGCTCGCGCCTCCACACCACCAGATTGACGCCAGATGTGTGGATGGCCTCAAGGTCGCCGGCACCGCGCGCGTAGCGAAAATGGAATGGCAACACCACGTTCAGCGCATCAGTGGCCATAAACACGCTCCCGCTTCTCGCGCCGCTCCTGAGCCTCCAGACACAGCGTTGCGGTCGGCCGCGCCAAAAGCCTCTGCAGGCCGATGGCCTCTCCAGTTTCCTCGCACCAGCCATAACTGCCGTCTTCGATCCGCTCGAGCACCTGCGCAATCTTGCGCATCAGCTTGCGTTCGCGGTCACGGGTTCGCAATTCGATCGCCTGCTCTTCTTCCTGAGTTGCACGATCCATCGGATCAGTGGCGACTTCGACTTGCTGCAGGTGGGCACCGGTCTCCCTGACGTTGTCGATCAAAGTCTGGCGCATCGTCAGCAGTTGGTTCCGGAAAAATGCGATCTGCAGCGCGCTCATATATTCACGCTCCGGCATCGCCAGCAGTTCGACGGCACTGGCAGGTGCCCGGCTCACTTTTTTCAGATTACGGACGCTCATCAGGACAGCACCTCTGCCGGATCAGCGGCAACGCTGGCACGGCACAGTGCCAGCCCTTTTTCGATCAATCCCCGGGGCAGGGAACGGCCGATAAACACCATCGTCGTCTCACGGGGTTCACCGTTCGCCCAAGGCTTGCCTTCGTCTGCGCCGAAGAGCATGTGCACCCCTTGGAAAATCACTCGCCTTGACTTGCCTTCGATATTGAGCACACCCTTGTAGCGCAGTAAATCAGTGCCGTAAGTTTGCAGAAGAAGGCTGAAAAAAGTTTCCAGCCTTTCCAGGTCAAAGGCTTCTGCATCGCGGTATGCGAATGAGCCGATGTCATCGTCATGCTCGTGGGTGACATCTTCCAGAAAAGCCGGATCCACCTGCAAAATGGTGTCCAGCCTGAATCCGTGGATGTCGAGGACCTCCGCAACATCAACGCTGCCGAACACGACCGGCAAAATCGGTGCCCGCGGGTTGATTGCGTGCAGCCGCTTTTGCAGCGCTTCAACCTCTCCGCCGCTCACCAGATCGGTCTTGGACAGCAGAA